>SKYU01000099.1 GCA_007127715.1 Gammaproteobacteria bacterium
ACGAACTGCCAAGGCCACTGACGGGGGGCCTGCGGATACTTTCTGGCCAGCGCGAAGGGCAGTGACACGCCGGGCTGGTTTTCTTCCAGGTCCTTCTCATGGAGCAGCTTCACCCGCTGCAGCTGATGACGCAGCGGGCCTTCCAGCGACTGTGGCAGGACCGTGCGACGATCCTTGTTGCCCTTCCCATCGCGCACGGTGATCTCGCCATAACCGAAGTCGATGTCCTTTACCCGCAGACGGAGACACTCCGTGACCCGGAGCCCGGCCCCGTAGAGCAGTCCGCCGATCAGCGCATGCACGCCTTCCAGGTTCGCAAGTACCCGCGCGACCTCGTCACGCGTGAGCACGACCGGCAGTTTCTCTGGCCGCTTGGCGCGTACCAGATCGTCCAGCCACGGTAGCTCGACCTCCAGCACTTCCCGGTAGAGGAACAGGATGGCCGCCAGCGCCTGATTCTGCGTTGACGCCGCGACATTCCTCTCCGTCGCCAGATGATTCAGGAAGGCCTGAACTTCTAGTCCGGACATTTCGCGCGGGTGCCTGCCCCCATGGTGACCGATGAAACGTCGTATCCAACCGAGATAGGCCTGCTCGGTACGATAGCTGTAATGCTTGACGCGCAGACGCTCCCGCACCGCATCAACCAGCCGACGTTTCCGCTGCATAACACCACCACAGCCTTGTGTGGTATATCAAATGCGGCAATCAGGTTATTCAAAGAGTTCCGTATGCCTCAACCGTCTTATCCTGCAAAAGTGCGGCAAAACATCACGGCGTTTCGGCCGTCTAATTGTAGTTATGCGGCAGGTAGCCTTGACACGCGTCACGTGACAGAATACGCTCTGGCGTATGATAAAGACGTTCGCGGATCGCGACACACGGGATCTCTACGCGACGGGAAAGTCGAGCCGCTGGCCGCCGGATATCAGGAAACGTGCCGTTCGCAAGCTTGAGTATATTGACCTCGCTGTGCGACTGGAGGACTTGAGAGTGCCGCGGGGCAACAGGCTCCATGCCCTCACCGGCGACCGAAAAGGCCAATACTCCATTTCGATCAACGACCAGTGGCGCATCTGCTTTCGGTTCGAGGACGGGGACGCCTACGATGTCGAGATCTGCGACTACCACTGAGCAGGTGCTAGGCATGAGCATTCCGAACACAGGTATGAAGCGTAGGCCCACGCATCCGGGCGAGATGCTTCGCGAGGACTTCCTTTCAGACTATGGTCTGAGCGTTGCCGGGCTGGCGGAGGCGCTAGGCGTCTCGCGGCAGTCGGTAAACGAGCTGCTGCGAGAGCGTCGCGCCGTAAGCCCCGAAATGGCGCTGCGTCTGGGCCGCCTCTTCGGTAACTCTCCAGAATTCTGGCTGAACGCTCAGCGGGCCGTTGACCTCTGGGACGCTGCGCAGGCGATCAAGAAAGAAGTCGCGCACATCAAGCCATTGGATGCCGCATAACAAGTCGATGCAGTCGACCGAGCGGCTTGTCACGCCGCTTGCATCCGCAAGCGCCGCGCCAATCCGCTCGGCGACTGCTCTCGGTCGTTATGTGCCAAAGTCTAGCGAAAGCCTGGATTCCGGCGTTGACCCCCTCCATGGAGGGATCTAAGGTGCTGACATGCAGCCAGACCAATCAAGTCTCGAAGATCAGATTTCTCGGCTACCGCACCGGGAACGAGCGCGGCTGGCACTACGGCTCCTAGAGAGCCTTGAGCCGGGGTCGGACGATAGTGTCGATGACCTCTGGCTTGAGGAAGCTGAGAGGCGTCTCCAGAACTACGACAAAGGGTTAACCGACGCCCGTGATGCCGAGGAGGCGATTGCGGAGATCGAGCGCCAGCTTAGATGACCAGAATTAGACTCCTCCCCGAGGCACAGGAGGAGTTGCGGGCTGCCGCGAGATTCTATGAATCGCTGCAGCCGGGTTTGGGGCTGGCTCTGCTTCAGGAGGTACGGCGTGCAAAGCAGCGTATTGCCGAACGACCGAAGGCATCGCGTGTTGAGCGTGGCGACATTCGGGTCCAAAGCATTCTTCGCTTCCCTTATCGTCTCTACTATCGGGGCGGTCCTGACGAGATTGTCATCGTTGCGGTTGGTCATCGTCGCCGAAGGCCTGGATTCTGGCGCAACCGCACGTAGTCACATAACAAATCGCTGGAGCGCACGCGTGCAAGGAGAAGTGCCACGCTCGAACCGATGCGCACGCGGCGCTCAGCTCAATCGTTGGGCGCCTTATGGCGAAAGGCTGAGGGGATATCTTGACCGTGCAGAGCCAGCCGGGTAGCGTTCGGATGTGGAACACCGCGAACACATTATCATTGATCCGCAGATCCGCTTCGGTAGGCCTACTGTCCGGGGCACGCGCATCTCTGTGAGTGATGTGCTCTCGTACCTGGCCGGCGGAATGACCGAAGATCAGATTCTTGAGGATTTTCCGCAGCTTAGTCGCGAAGATGTCCGTGCGTGCTTGTCGTTTGCGGCTGACCGAGAGCGGCGAACAGGTCACACAAGTGCAGCGTAGATGAGATGACGCAGCCTGCGGATCGGTGCACTCTCCGGTGAGGCTCCTTTTCGATGAGAATCTTGCAGCCAGGCTGGCGATCACGTTGGGTGATATCTATCCAGATTCTACGCATGTCCTGGCACTCGGCCTTGGCGGAGCCAGCGATCAGGCGATTTGGGAGCGAGCAGCCGCCGAAGACTTCGTGCTCGTGACCAAAGACGAAGACTTCCACAGCTTTGCGGTGTTGTACGGGCCCCCTCCAAAGGTGATTTGGATTCGCCTGGGAAACTGCACGACTCAGGATGTAGGCCAGCTACTGCGAGTTCACCGGGACGACGTACACTCTTTCTGGCAGAGAGATGAACTGGCGGTCCTGGCTCTTGGGTGAGTATCGCGCGCGGCCGGCGCCCAACAGGACGCTGCAGCGAACCATGGAAAACTGTCACGCCGCTTGCATTCGCAAGCGCCGCGCCAGTATCCATGGTCGCTGAGCTTAGGCGTTGGGCGTCATGACAGTCAGCATCATCTACCTTGCCGACCAAATTCATCACGCTGAGGAACTTGCAAGGCTTCATCAGGCGGAATGGGGGCACCTTTCACCGCATGTTGATGTGGATACGAGAGCGGCCCGGCTTGCGGAAGCGTCTGGCAGGTCCGAGATCCCGATGATTTTCATTGCGGTTGAAGGGCCAGCTCTCGTGGGATCAGCAGCATTGGTGAAACATGACATGAAGGAACGGCCAGAGTTGTCGCCTTGGCTCGCTGGTGTCTATGTCAAACCGGAGAGAAGAAGAAACGGTATTGCGTCCGAGCTCGTTTCACGTGTCGAGAAGGAGGCAATAGCCCTGCGCGTTGAGACACTATATCTCTTCACGGAGCATCAGGAGCAATTTTATTCCCGCAGAGGCTGGAACATGATTGAACATGTTGACCACTTTGGCACTCCAGCTTCCGTGATGAGGAAGCAGCTGTCGGCAGGCTACGGCAATGTTTAGGAAGGTATCCGTTGACGGGGGCAAGCGGCTCCACTGCGGCGTTGGACGGCCCCATAATCTTATGTTGTAGCCACCTCTTGAGCGGTGTTACCATAGTGTCACCTTGCTGTGGGGGCCGCTATATATGTCTACAACTTCCCTCAAATTGCCTGATGACGTAAAGCGGCTCGCGGTATCAGCTGCGAAACACCAGGGTGTCACACCACACGCCTTTATGGTCGATGCGATTAGAGCCGCCGCAGTAGCTGCAGAGAAGCGAGCAGCGTTTGTTGCGGATGCCGTTGCGTCGAAAGCCGAAACCGTTAAGTCTGGTAAGGGGCATTCCGCGAGTGAAGTTCATGCCTACATCCGAGCACGTGCAGGAGGTCAGGTCGTCTCGAAGCCAAGGGCCAAGTCTTGGCGCAGCTGATATATTCCCGGCAAGCACTCTCCGATCTTGTCCGGCTCACTGATTTTCTCCTCGAAACGGATTCGGCCGCGGCGCTGGAAACGGTAGAGCTCATATCGGAAGCGATACAGGTTCTTGGAAATCATCCACTAGTGGGACGCCCCGCTGAGCAGGGTTTGAGGGAGCTTGTAATCTCACGCGGTCGGACTGGCTACCTTGGCCTGTACAGTTACGAGGAGGAGCACGATACCGTGCTGATTCTCGCAATCCGACATCAACGCGAAGCTGGTTTTCCGACAGAGTAGGCGGCTCGTCGTCCAACAATCGCATGGAGACCGACGCTTGACCGCTCCCTCCCTCCGCTGTCGCTCCGGTCGGTCGCGCTCAAGCGCGGTTCATGCGGAGCGTTCGACATCGAGACTGGGGGAGAGGTGCTTCCCGACACAATAGAGACCAAGCGGCTTCTGCTCCGGCCGTATCAGCTTGACGATGTCGAAGGCATCCTTGCCTACGCGTCTGACGGCGAGTGGGCGCGTTATCTGCCGGTGGTCCCGAATCCATACAAGCGCAGGGACGCAGAAGCCTTTGTTGCTCGTCAAGTCCTACTCGATCGAGCGGTTCACCCGAGCTGGGCGATCACCTTAGAAGGCTCAAACGTAGGAGGAATCAATCTCCGCTTCAGCTTTGAACACGCGGTCGGGGAGATGGGCTGGTCCTTAGCGCGCGAGCTTTGGAACCGAGGGTTTATGACGGAGGCAGCACACGCCGTGATGGATGTAGCATTCTCAACTTACTCTTCACTGTCCCGTATTCGTGCGATGGCGGACGCTCGGAACCGCGCCTCGCATCGGGTTATGGAGAAGCTTGGCATGACGCACGAGGGTACGCTTCGCCAGAATAGGCTGGTGAAAGGGGAATTGATCGACGAGGCGTGGTTTGGGATCCTGCGCCCGGAGTGGCGCACATGATCTGCGGCCGACACACTCGCGCAGCGATCAAGAACGGTCTTCATCGAGCACCCGAGTATTTGCGTTCGCAGCTCGATTAAATCTAACTGGCGTTTAACGCAGGCGTTGAACCAAAACAATTGAGTCCATGGCGCGAAACGTCGAGATCAAGGCGCGTATACAAGATATGGAGGCGCTGGCGGCGCTGGCGGCTCGTATCTCCGATACGGCACCGACCCAGATCGTTCAGGATGACACCTTCTTTCATTGCCCGACGGGTCGACTGAAGCTTCGCACCTTCGCCGACGGGGAGGGCGAACTCATCTACTACCGTCGAGCCGATCAACGTGGGCCGAAGGAATCGTTCTATGTGCGCTCGTCAACCGCGACCCCTGAAACGCTTCGGGAGGCGTTAGCCCATGCTTACGGTATATCGGGCCGCGTGCGGAAGCGCCGCATCCTCTTTATGGTCGGCCGGACGCGTATCCATCTCGATACGGTAGAGAGCCTGGGGACTTTCGCCGAGCTTGAAGTCGTCCTCACCGATGGAGAAAACGTCGCTGACGCCATGGCGGAAGCCAGACGCATCATGGCCCAGCTCGAGATAGGCCAGTCGGATCTCGTGGAAGGCGCATACGTGGACCTTATCGCCACGAAGGCAGCTTCATGATTCGCCTGTGCGTGGATGGGTTCCCGCCTCGTTGCCGGGAGCGCGCCGCTGCCAGGCGGCCAGCATGAACAGCAGTGTCCCGACCGCAAGCAGACCCACAGTGGCCAGCAGGGACGCGAGCGATACCTGGGTGGCGAGTCCCGCGCAGACCAGCATCCCGAGCGCAGGGATGGCGAGGCCTCCAGGCAGTCGAATGCGATCCGGTGACTCCTCGGCCGCAGCATTCACGCGTGGCATGGCTGCGATACAGGTCCCGTAGATCAGCAGCCGGACGAACACGCTGATGACGGCCAGCCAGACAAAACTGCCCGTCGCGGCGAGCACAAACGCGGTACCGCCAAACACAAGCACCGACAGCCAGGGTGTCGCATAGCGCGGGTGCACCGAGGCGAAGAACGGCGGCAGCTGGCCGTCCAGCGCCAGTCGGTAGGAGATGCGCGAAGTCGAGAACATGGAACCCAGCAGATTGCCGCCCACCGAGGCGATGATCGCCAGCACCACGACCACCGCGCCGACCTGACCAAACAGCGCGGCGCCCGCGTCGACTACCGGGCGTTCGGCCATGGCGAGATCGGGCACGAGCCGCTGGGTGGCGAACTGGACCAGCACGTAGACGGTGGCCGCGATGGCCAGCGCGAGCAGCAGCGCGCGCGGCATGTCGCGTTGCGGGTTACGGGATTCGCCGCCGGGCACCAGGCCTGACTCGAACCCGACATAAGCGTAGATCACCAGCAGCACGGCTGCGCTGAGGTCCACCAGACCCGGTGGACTCACCGCCGAGGTGAAGACGGTCTGGTCGAGCCCGACCAGACCGACGAGTGCGAGACCGACCAGCGGCAGCAGCTTGAGTACGGTGATCACGCCCAGCGCGCGCATTGCGGTCTGCGCGCCCACCAGGTTGACCCAGGTCAACAGTCCGCACACCAGCAGGATCAGCCCGATCCGGAGCGCGGGGCCGATGGCCTCCGGCCAGAAGAACGCCACGGTCGTGACCAGCAGGTTGGTATTGGCCGCGAAGGCGGTCAGCCGCGCGATGTAGAACGCCCAGCCGATCTGGAAGCCGGCGAACGGCCCGAAGGCAGTGCGGGCGTAAAGCGTCGGGCCGCCGGTTCCCCTGAACGCGCTGGCCAGCTGCGCGAAACAGAGCATCACCGGGGCGATCAGCAGCGCGCAGATGGCGAACACCCATGGACTGAATCGGCCGGCCAGCTGCTCTGCGGCCGCAGGCACGCCAAAGATTCCGGCACCGATCATGCCGTTGATGACCAGCAGCCAAAGGGCGGGCAGTGTCAGCCGCCGGACGAGCGGCTCACTGCGCTGGACAGGGTCGGCCGTGACATGATCGGACATGAGTGCTCCCTCGACGGCTGGCCGGCCCGAACGCGGTCGCGAGCCAGGACGATGCTGTGACCCGGATTGTAACCGCGCTGCCGCTTGTCAAGCGCGCGCCGGCAGGGTAGGTGTATGCATCAGCTCTACAAGGTACGCGCGGAGGTTGACGATGACGGCATATGTACGGGCCCTGCAGGCGGTTCGGCGTCATCTACCGCTCGAAAACGTCGCGCAGGATCCCCGCCCCCTGGTGCATTACGCCACGCTCGCCGCCTCCAGCCACAACACCCAGCCCTGGCGCTTCCGGTGCGACCGCGGCCGAATCCTGATACGCCCCGACCTTGCCCGGCGCTGCCCGGTGGTCGATCCGGATGACCATCACCTCTACGTGAGCCTGGGCTGCGCCGTGGAAAATCTGCTGCATGCCGCGCGGGCGGCAGGCTTCGAGGGGCATGTCAGCTTCCAGCCGGAGTGCGGCGCGACCACCGTCGAGCTCGAACCTCGGACCGCTTTGCGCACCCCCCTGTTCGAGGCCATCCCGCGCCGGCAGTGCACCCGCAGCGAGTACGATGGCAAGGCGCTTACGGCCGGTGAGCTGGCGCTGCTGAGCCGCAGCGGCGGGGCCGACGGTGTCAGCGTTCAGCTGTCGACGGCGCGGCATACCCGCGATCAGGTGGCCGATTACGTGGCCGAAGGCAATCGTCGACAGTTTTCGAGTCCGGCGTGGAAAAGCGAGCTTCGGACGTGGCTGCGATACAGTGCAGCCGAGGCTGTCGCCTGTGGCGACGGCCTGTACGGGCCGGTCATGGGCAGCCCGTCCGCGCCGCGGTGGCTGGGCAGCCTGGCCACCCGGCTGGCCCTGTCTGCCGCTGCGCAGAACCGCCGGGACATCGAGGGGATACGCCGTAGTGGTGCCATCGCCGTCATCGTCTCTGAGCAGGATGACCCGGCCCACTGGCTGGCCGCGGGACGCTGCTACCAGCGCCTGGCTTTGCAGGCGACCGTGCTGGGTATTGCCCATGCCTTCATCAATCAGCCTGTCGAGATCGCCTCGCTCCGTGAGCGCTTCGCCGATGCGCTGGGTATCGATGGCGGACGTCCCGATCTGGTGCTCCGGCTCGGTCGCGGGCCGACGATGCCGGCCACTCTGCGCCGTCCGGTGGAGGCCGTCATCGATGCGCGCGGCTGAGTGGCGATGATCCTGATCGTCGGCGCCAGCGGCTGCCTCGGCTCGGCGGTGAGCCGGCGACTGCTCGCCCGCCGACTGCCTGTCCGGGTCGCCAGTCGGCGGCCTGCGTCACTCGCAGGTCTCCGCGCCTGCGGTGCAGAGGTCAGGCTGCTCGATCTCGCCCGCGAGGATATGCTGACGCCGGCATGCGAGGGCGTGACTACAGTCTTTGCGGCTGCGCATGCGTTGCTCGGCCGCGGCGCCCATCGGTCCGAGGTGGTGGATCGCGACGGCCATCTCGCACTGATCGAGGCGGCGCGCGCGGCCGGCGTGCGGCGTTTCGTCTACACCTCGGTCCTGCGGGCCTCGCCAGACCACCCGGTGGACTTCTGGCGGACCAAGTCGTTGGTCGAACAGGCACTGAAGTCCAGCGGGATGGAGTTCACCATCCTGCGTCCCAGCGCGTTCATGGACATCCACGCTCATCGGCTGATTGGCCGCGCGATCCTCACGGGGCGGCGAGTGCAGCTCATGGGCCCGGGGACCAAGCGCCGGAATTTCGTAGCGGTGGACGATGTGGCGGGATTTGCCATACGCGCGATCACCGGGGACGAGTTGACGGGCCGGGCCCTCGATATCGGCGGCCCGGAGAACCACTCCAGCCTCGAGGTGGCCAGTGTGTATGGTGAGCTTTCCGGACGGCCTGTCCGGGTGTCGCGACTTCCGACATGGCTGCTGAGGACGCTGGCCCCCGTGTGTGCCTCGCTGCATCCGGGCCTGGCCCGCCTGTTCGCCATGCATGCGCTGGCAGATGAGGCCTTCGACGAGACCTTCGACCCCACGGCACTGCTTGCGGAGTTTCCCGGACGACTCACCACCTTGCGGGAGTTCGTCGGTGCGCAGGTGGTCCGAGCCCCGACTCACTGACCAGGAGCCTGTATGCCCTCTGATCGTGGACAGGTTGTCATCGGCGTGGATCTTGACGGTGTCTGCGCCGATTTCTACACCAGAATGCGCGAAATCGCAGCAGAGTGGTTCGAGGTGGACGCCTCCGCGCTGGCCGCTGAGGTCTCCTACGGACTGACCGAGTGGGGTATCGCGACACCCGAGCAGTACCAGAGCCTGCACCGTTTCGCGGTGACCCAGCGGGATCTGTGTTTCATGAAGGACAAGGACCAGGTCGGCGCGGACATCTACATCGAGGATAATCCGCACAACATCGACCAGCTGCGGCGTCATGGCCATGACGCGATCTGTTTCGTCAACAGCACCAACCGACATATCGAGGCGCCGCGGGCGGGCGACTGGAAGGCGGTCGCGGAGATGATCCGCACACGCGCTCCGCTCGCACCCTGAACCCGACAGGCGCCCGGGCGGTCGAATCCATCCATGAGCAGGCAACGCCCCGAGACCCGCCACCGCACCAGGGATCCGGCCGCCCCGGTCCGCCGCCGATGGTGGCGCCGCTGGCTGTGGCTGCTTGCGCCTGTGGGCGCGCTGCTGCTCGGCGTGGTGGTCTGGACATGGTGGACAGAGCGCCATCCCGAGGAGGAGCGTGAGCTTCGTGTCCTGGTCCATGAGCAGCTGCTCGAATGGTTCCCCGAGGAGATGGCACTGCCGCCGGACGAATTCGGCTTCATTCCCCGGGCCTCGGAGTCGCTTGCCCAGGGCCGTCCGGATGTGCTGCTGCTGCACGGCCTGGACGAACCTGGCGGCATCTGGGACGAGCTTGTCCCGGTGCTCGACGAGGCGGGATACGTGGTATGGGAGTTCCGTTACCCCAACGACCAGGCGATCGAGCGCAGCACCGACCTGCTGGCCGAGTACTGGCCAAGGCTGGATGCGGATCACCCGGTCATTCTGGTCGGCCACAGCATGGGCGGTCTGGTGATCCGCGATTTCGTCACCCGGTGGCGCTACCCGGAGGAGGCCGGTCCGCGGGTCGAGGGGCCGCCCGTCGCGGGGGCGATCCTGGTGGCGACACCGAACCACGGCTCGGAGTGGGTGCGGCTTCGCGTATGGCTCGAGCTGCGTGAGCTGCTGGCCACCGCCGCCCAGCAGCGTTTTACCCTGTTCGTCGGTCTGCGCGAGGGGACGGGTGCCGCCAAGATCGATCTCCGTCCCGACAGCACCTATCTCGCTGAGCTCAATGACCGGCGCTGGCCGTCCGATATCCCCATCAGACTGATCGCCGGCGTACTGGCCGAGCCGACGGCCGAAATGCGCCAGGGCATCGAAGCGATCGCGGAGGAATTCGGCCGGGGTGAGCTGGTGGAGGCGCTGGAGGCCTGGTGGACGGAGCTTGGTGAGGGGCTGGGTGATGGCGCGGTGCCGGTAAGTTCGGTCATGCTGGCGGATGCCCCACCGCCGGTCCTGGTCAACGCATCACATCGTGGTCTACTCGTGACACTGCCTTTGACCGACGGCCTGCCCCCTGCCATCCCGGTGATTCTCCAGACGCTGAACGAGTGGTCCGAACCGTGAGTTCGGACACGGTCAACGGCGGCGGGTCGGACTACGTTACGCGTATGTTCCGGGTTCTCACAGTGTGCGTCCTGGCCCTGGTGGCAGGGCCGGCCTGCGCCTCAATGGATCAGCCCGAGACCAGCGACGTGCCGGTGGCGGCAGAAGCCGTCACGGATCCGCGGGAGCCCACCGACCTGGACTGCGTGACCCATTACTGGACGCTCGCGATGTTGCTGCCCCCGGAAGACAGCGGCCTCGCAGGCGAGCGGCTGAGGGTGGCTGCAATCGCCCACGGCGTCGCTCACCCCGGCGTGAGTGAACGGGCGCTGGAGGCCGAAATCCAGCCGCTGGCGGCCGAGCGAGCGCAGCGGATCTACGAGCGCGGCGAGCCGCTCTCCGCGCTTGACGACGACCTCGCCGCCTGCGATGACCGCTACGGGTTTCAGCATTACCCCCTGGCCTACTGAGGCTTGAAAGCCGCGTTGCTGCGGTGCACCATTCCATGGGTCCGACCCATGGAGCCCCCGGATGAGCCCCAGCGATTCTCCGCGTGTGATCGACCTGGCCCTGCAGGGTGGCGGAGCGCATGGCGCCCTCACCTGGGGAGTGCTCGACCGACTCCTCGCCGACCCACGTATCGAGATCAGCAGCATCAGCGGCACCAGTGCCGGCGCCATGAACGCGGTGGTGCTGGCCGACGGGTTCCAGCGCGCGGGGCGTGAGGGCGCCCGCCAGGCACTCGAGGACTTCTGGCGGGCCGTCAGCGATGCCGCCCGCTACTCGCCGATCCAGCGCACCTTCTGGGGTCAGCTGAGCGGTTCCTGGAGCCTGGATACCTCGCCAGGCTATCTGTTCTTCGAGCAGCTGACCCGCCAGTTCTCGCCCTACGAACTCAATCCGCTGAACATCAATCCCCTGCGCGACCTGCTGGCCCGAAGCATCGACTTCGAGCGGGTCAACGCCTGCAGTGCCATCCAGGTGTTCGTCACGGCGACCAATGTCCGCACCGGCCGTGGCCGGACGTTCAGTCAGCCCGAATTGTCCGTGGACAGTGTCATGGCGTCTGCGTGTCTGCCGTTCATATACCAGGCCGTGGAAATCGACGGGGAGGCCTACTGGGACGGCGGCTACATCGGCAACCCGGCGCTCTATCCGCTGGTGGAGGACCAGGCCACGCGCGACCTGGTGGTGGTGCAGATCAACCCGCTGGTACGCGACAGCCTGCCGCGCACTGGCCGGGCGATCATCAACCGTATCAACGAGATCACGTTCAACGCGAGCCTCATCAAGGAGCTTCGGGCCATCGAACTGCTCCACCAGCTCATCGACGCCGAGGGCCTGGAGTCCGAGCGTTATCGCGATATCTACGTGCACCTGATTCACGCGCACGAGGAACTGCGCGAGCTGGATGCCTCGAGCAAGCTCAATGCCGAGTGGCCGTTTCTCCAGCATCTCAAGGGCCGGGGCGAGACCTGGGCGGAGCGTTTTCTGGAGCGCCACTATGCCGATCTCGGCGTCCGCTCGAGCTTCGACCTGAAGAGCCTGTTCACCGACTGTTTCCGGCACCCGGAAGTCCCGGCGGGCGGCGATGATGAAGACCAGCAGGGGCCGCAGTCATGACCGGCGTACTGGTGGTCGCGCTGGTGCTGGCGCTTCTGATCTATCTCGCCTATCGCGGCATCAGCGTACTCATCCTTGCGCCGGTGCTCTCGGCGCTCGCGGTCCTGCTGACGATGGACGGTCCCCTGCTCGCCAGCTACACGCAGGTGTTCATGGGCGCCGCCGGCGGGTTCATCACCCTGTATTTCCCGGTGTTCCTGCTCGGCGCGATCTTCGGCAAGCTGATGGAGGACTCCGGCAGTGCCGAGGTGCTGGCCCGCGCCATCATCGCCCGGCTCGGCACCTCCCAGGCGATTCTTGCGGTCGTGCTCTCCTGCGCGGTAATGACCTATGGCGGGGTCTCGCTGTTCGTGGTGGCCTTCGCGGTCTACCCGATCGCGGCGGCACTGTTCCGGCAGGCGGACATTCCAAAGCGGCTCATCCCAGCCACCATCGCGCTGGGCGCCTTCACCTTCACCATGACGGCGCTGCCGGGCACCCCGGCGATCCAGAACGCCATCCCCATGCCATTTTTCGGCACCTCGCCGTTCGCCGCGCCCGGGCTTGGCATCATCACGGCGCTGGTGATGTTCGGGCTCGGCATGACCTGGCTGGGTTATCGCGCGCGGCGTCTCGCGCACGAGGGTTACGGCGCGCACGAGGACGCTCTGCCTTCCCCGGACGCCGAGCTGCGCGAGCGCGCCGCCGGTGAAGGCTTCGACGTCATGGAGCTGGCACAGGGCGCCCGCCCGCCGGGTCCGCCGCCGCTGGCCATCGCGGTGCTGCCGCTGGTGCTGGTGATCGCGGTGAATCTGCTGTTCACCTTCGTGGTGATTCCGGCCATGGACACCAGCTACCTGGCCCTGCCGCTGTACGGCGAGACCTCCATCGAACAGGTGCGTGGGATCTGGTCGGTGATCGCCGCGCTGGTGGTGTCGCTGCTGGTGGTGATCGCCTGCAACTGGCGGCGGCTCCCGGCGCTGACCCGTTCGCTGGACAGTGGCGCGAACGCCTCGCTGCTGCCGATCTTCAACACTGCAAGCCTGGTCGGTTTCGGCGCGGTGATCGCCTCGCTGGCGGCCTTCCTGCTCATTCGCGATGCCGTGGTCGGGCTGGGCGGAGACAATCCGCTGATCTCGCTGGCGGTGGCCGTGAACGTGCTGGCGGGCATGACCGGCTCGGCCTCCGGCGGCATGAGCATCGCGCTGTCCACCCTGGGCGAGACGTATCTCGAGATGGCGGCCGCGCGGGACATCAGCCCGGAGCTGCTGCACCGCGTGACCGCCGTCGCCACCGGCGGGCTGGACACGCTGCCGCACAACGGCGCGGTCATCACCCTGCTCGCCATCTGCGGACTGACCCATCGCCAAGCGTATTTCGACCTCGCGATGACGGCCATGGTCATGCCTTTCCTCTCGCTGATCGTGCTGATCACCCTGGGGACGCTGTTCGGGAGTTTCTAGGCGCACCGTCGCTGCTATGATCGAAGCTCCTCCGGCAGCGGACAGCCAAGATCATGACATCTTCCACTTTGGTACCGACGGGCATCTCCGCGCCCTGGCGTCTTCTCCCTCTGCGCTCCGCACGGCGGGCGATCGCCGCCGCGGGCCTTGTCGCCCTACTGGCCGGCTGCGCCCCCGGGGAACCGCCGGCCGGCGCCGGCAGCGCTGACGCCGCTGCGCCTTACAGTGTTCCCGGCACCGCCGATCTACCCGTCGCCGCGGTGCGGAATGTGCCGGAGACGTTCTTCGGGACGACCGTGGACGACCCCTACCGCTGGCTGGAGGAGGCCGACGCTCCGGAGCCCGCGGCCTGGATGCGCGCACACAGCGATCATGCCCATGCCGTCCTTGGCTCGATCGCGGGCAGGGACGACCTGCGCGCCCGGCTCGATACGCTGGAGGAGGCCGTGCCTGCGCGGGTGGGCAGTGTGGTCGTGCGCCCCGGAGAGCTGTATTTCTACCTCCGTCGCGGGGCCGGTGAGGAGCAGTTCAAGCTCTACCTCCAGCAGGGTCTGGACGGCGAGCCAAGGCTGCTGTTCGACCCCGAGCCCCTGGAGGCGGCCAGTGGCCTGCCGCACGCCATCAACTATTTTTCCGCCTCTCCCGATGGCTCACGGGTTGCGCTCGGCGTGTCTGCCGCAGGATCCGAGGACGCGGCCCTGCGGATTCTTGATACCGCCACCGGGGAGCAGCTCGGCCCGGAAATCGAGCGGGCTCTGTTCGGCGCGATCAGCTGGTCGCCTGACAGCGAAGAGATCTTCTTCCATCGCGTCCAGGCGCTCGGGTCGGATCAGCCGGCAGTCGACAAGTACCGGGCTAGTGAGGCGGTGGTGATGCGCCCTGGCGATGGCGAGGAGGGGATCCGTACCCTGATCCGTGCCGGTCGCGACCTCGGCATCCCCGATACTGAATTCGCCTATGTCAGCGTGCAGCCCGATGGGGTGGCGCTGCTGATCGTCATCGACGGCGTCTCGCCGGATTTCGCGGCGTGGCACACCACGCTCGAGGCGCTGCGGAGCGAGGAGCCGGGCTGGCAGCCGCTGGTCGAGCGGGAGGACCGGGTGGTCGACCTGGAGGTTCGCGACGGTCAGGTGATCGTCAGGACCTTTCAGGACGCGCCGCGTTTCCGGCTGCGGAGCGGGCCTCTGGAGGGGTTCGACCTGGAGAGCGCAACCGTACTCGTGCCCGAGACCGAGCAGGTGCTCACCGGCATGGCGCTGACCGCCGATGCGCTGTATTTCTCCCGTCGTGACGGCAACGTCCAGCGGCTCTTCCGCATGTCGCCGGCCGGCGGCGAAGCGACGGAAATCGAGCTGCCGGTACTGGGGGCCGTTTCGCTCACCGCGAATGCCGAGCTGCCCGGTCTGCTGGTGTCACTGCAGAGCTGGACCCGGGCGCGACAGATCTACGCCGTGTCGCCCGAAGGTGAGGTGGTCAATACCGGGCTGCAGCCCGCCGGCCCCTTCGATGCCCCGGACGACCTGGTGGCCACCGAGGTGATGGTGCCCAGCCACGACGGGGTCGAGGTGCCCATGTCTGTCCTGCACCGCCGCGGGATCGAGCTCGATGGCAGCCATCCGACGCTGCTCTACGCCTATGCCAGTTACGGGTTCACCGAGGAGCCGTTCTTCAGCCTGAGCACGCTGGCGTGGCTTGAGGCCGGCGGCGTGTTCGCGGTGGCCAATCCGCGCGGCAGCGGCGTGTTCGGTCGGGAATGGCATGAGGCTGGCAAGCAGGCCACCAAGCCGAACAGCTGGAAGGACTTCAATGCGGCGGCGGAGTACCTGATCGAGCAGGGCTGGACCCGCCCCGAGCGCCTGGCTGCCTGGGGCGGCAGCGCCGGCGGCCTGCTGGTCGGGCGCGCCATGACCGATCGACCGGAGCTGTTTGCTGCTGTCGTGCCGATGGTGGGGGCGCTGGACATGGTGCGCATGGAGGCCACCCCGAACGGCGTGCCGAACATTCCCGAGTTCGGGTCGCGCAGCACCGAGGCGGGGTTCCGCGCCCTGCTGGAAATGAGCACCTACCACCAGGTGCGCGACGACGTGGCCTACCCGGCGGTACTGCTGACGCACGGCGTCAACGACCCGCGCGTCGAGGTCTGGCACACCACCAAGACCGCGGCCCGCCTGATGGCGGCGACCGCCTCCTCGCGGCCCGTGCTGATGCGCCTGGACTATGCGTCCGGTCACGGCGTCGGGAACACCCGCAGTCAGGTGTTCGACGAGCGCGCGGATACGTTTGCCTTCCTGTTCTGGCAGATGGGCGTGCCCGGCTGGTCACCGGGTCTCTGAGGTCACGGGGGGCGATG
>SKYU01000166.1 GCA_007127715.1 Gammaproteobacteria bacterium
AGAAGATGAAGATTTTGATGCTGATACACATGTAACTTCTACTACCGTGATAGCTAGAAAACAACAATCAAAAAATCAAAATAGTGCAAACACTAAAACAGGATCAACATTCAATGAAGGTGATATGTTTCGTGTTTTTGTGTATGTGCGAAAAATTAATCATTTGAAAATTTTAACCACAGTACGTCGAATCAGTGTTAGCGAAAAAGTAATTGTATCATTACAAGCTTTTGATAAAAATGAAAATGCTTTCTCAACACTTAGAGGTGTTAAATTTGAATGGTCAGGGAAAACCATATTAGGAAATTATTCAGTAGCTGTTTTGGAGGAATTTGAGAATGATACTTCACATATTATAGTTGAAGGTATGAATACTGGCCAAATTAAACTTCAAGTATCTACTAATACCCCAAATCGTGAACTCGCGCAACCACACCGCCGCCGCGCTCAAGGATAATCCGGAACTGCTTGCCAAGCAGCGAAAGAAGACTCTCCTGCTGGTCTGCGATAACGGAATCGCCAGCGGGCGCAGCGCCGCAGAGCTGCGCAAGGCGGGCTTCGAGCAGGCGTTCAGCCTGCGGGGCGGGCTCAACGCCTGGCGGCAGGAGAACCTGCCGGTCACGCGCGCGGAAGACCGTCAGAAACAGAAGCAGAAGGCTGGCGGCCGCAAGAACGACAAGGGGGCCGCAGCATGAGCGGGGCGAAAGTCGAAATGTACACCACAGGCTGGTGCGGGTTCTGCCTCCGTGCCAAGGCGCTGCTCTCGCGAAAGGGCGTGGTGTTCGAGGAGTATCGTGTCGACAGCACGCCCGCGCTGCGCGAGGACATGCAGCGACGCAGCCAGGGCGGTCGTACCGTGCCGCAGATTTTCATTGACGACCGCCATATCGGCGGCTGCGACGAGCTGCTCGCGCTGGAGCGCAGTGGCGAGCTCGACCCGCTGCTGGGACTCGACTGAGCGCGCCAGCAGCAACATGATCCATCCCACCGTTTGAACCGCAACCCTTCAGGAAACCACCATGACCGAGAACAGCCCGAACGGGAACGCCGAGGCCGGCGCCGCCACCCAGGACCAGGCACAGCGCCAGCTGGTGCTGCAGAAGATCTACGTGAAGGACCTGTCCTTCGAGTCGCCAAACACCCCGCAGGTGTTCAGCGGACAGGTGGGTGATCCGCAGATCCAGTTCAACCTCAAGAGCGGCTCGCGGCAGGTTGGGGAGAACGCCTGGGAGGTCGTGCTGACCATCACCGTCGAAGCCAAGGCCGCCGAGGAGCGCACGCTGTTCCTGGTCGAGCTGCAGCACGCCGGGATCTTCGGCCTGACGGGATATAACGAAGAGGAGATGCGTCAGCTGATGGGCAGCTACTGCCCCAGCGTGATCTACCCCTACTCCCGCGAGGTCATCTCCGAACTCGTCAGCAAGGGCGGTTTCCCGCAGCTCCTGCTGCAGCCGATCAACTTCGATGCGGTGTACGTGCAGGCGCGTGAGCAGGCGGCGCAGCAGCAGCAGGTGGACATGACGCCGCCGGAAACCCCGCCGGCCGGCAACGCCTGAGCTGGGGCGGCGCGTGAGCGCCAGGGGCCGCCCACTGGCGGTACTCGGCGCAGGCTCCTGGGGCACGGCGCTCGCGATCCAGTACGCGCGGGCCGGGCGCCCTACCCGCCTGTGGGCCCGGGACGCCGAGCACGTGGCCAGCATGGCGCGCGAGCGCGCCAACACGCGCTATCTGCCCGAGGCGACCTTCCCGGAGGCCCTCACGCTTACGGACACGCTGGAGGGCGCGCTGGCCGACGGCGCCGATGCCCTGGTGTCGGTTCCAAGCCATGCGCTGCGGGGCATGCTCGGCAAGCTCACCGCGCTGCGTCAGCCCCCAGGTCGACTGTGCTGGGCCACCAAGGGGTTCGAACAGACCTCCGGCCTGCTGCCGCACCAGGTGGTCGCCGAGGTGTTCGGCGACAGGACGCCGGTCGCGGTGCTGTCGGGACCGACCTTCGCCAGAGAGGTCGCCGCCGGCCTGCCCACCGCCATGGTGGTCGCCGGGACCGACAGCGAGTTCGCCACCGAGCTGGCCCGCAGCATCGCGAGCGAGACCTTCCGCGCCTATCTTTCGACCGACATCGTGGGCGTCGAGGTGGGCGGGGCCGTCAAGAACGCCCTGGCCATCGGCGCGGGGATCTCCGATGGTCTCGGCTACGGCGCCAATACCCGCATCGCCCTGATCACGCGTGGCCTGAGCGAAATGGTACGTCTCGGCGTCGCATTGGGCGCCGAGAAGGACACTTTCATGGGCCTGGCCGGCATGGGTGATCTGGTGCTGACCTGCACCGATGACCAGTCGCGCAACCGGCGGATGGGCCTGGCACTCGCGCGCGGCCGGGGCCAGGAAGACGCGCTGGCCGAGATCGGCCAGGTGGTGGAGGGCATTTATGCCGCGAGGGCCGTGCGGGAAGTGGCACTGCGCCACGGCGTGGACATGCCCATCGTCGAGCAGATCTACCGCGTGATCTATGCCGCGGCGGAGCCACGCAGCGCGGTGACCTCGCTGATGGGACGCCGGCTCAAGTCGGAAAGCGGCGACTGGGTGCCCTACACCAGCGAAGGACCGGACTGAAGCACGCAGACCCGTGCGGGGGGTCTCCCCGCACGGGCCATGCTGGACGCCTACCAGCTGTAGCGGGCGCGTGCGTAGACGTAGCGACCCGAGAAGCCGGCCGGCGAGAACGCGCTGAACACGAATGGCGTCGGACCGGTCGCCGCGTTGAAGAACGGATTCTGTGTCGGGTACTGGTCGAATACGTTGTTCGCACCCAACGACACGCTCAGCCGCTCGGTCAGCCCTACGGTACCCTCGACGTCCACCACCCACATCGAATCGATCGTCCAGTCATTGGCAGGGTTGTTGGACCCAACGAGTACGCTGCCAAAGCGGGTGGCCCGTGCAAAGGCACTGACGTTGTCACGGGTCCAGTCCAGCCCGAGGATGTACTTGTTACGTGGTGCACCCTCTTCCTGCCGGGTGACGTTCTCACGTGCGAACACCGTCGGCGGCGGATCGAGCTCCGAAAGCACGCCGGTGGAGCGCAGATTCGACAGTGTGGTCTTGTTCCAGTTGGCGGCGGCCGTTGCAGTGAATTCGCCGGCGGACCCCATGTCCCAGGCATAGCTGGCCACCGCATCGATTCCGGTAGTACGGCTGTCCGCCGCGTTGAGGAAGAATCTGGCCTGGGTGATGCCTTCGGGCAGCAGCGCCACGATGTCTGGCCGGGCATTGGGCCCGGTCAACCCACCGAGGTTTTCGGACAACAGGATACGATCGTCGATTTCGATACGGTAGGCGTCAACGGTGAGGACCAGACCACCGGTGGCGACCACCATACCCAACGAGACGTTGAGTGCCTCCTCGGCATCGAGCGGCTGAGAGCCCAGCGCTCGGGCGATGTCGCTGTCGACCGCGAACGTTCCGGTTTCGTTGAACACCAGGGCGCCATCGACTGTCGACACCACGGTCGCGGTGGCCTGGAAGTGGCTCTGATGCAGCGACGGTGCACGAAAGCCTGTACTCACGGCGCCGCGAACCGCCACGGCATCGGTGGCCTGCAGGCGGGCTGCAAGTTTGGCGTTCAGGGTGCTGCCAAAGTCGCTGTAGTCCTCAAAACGCAGCGCCGCCGAGCCCACGAAACGGTCGGTGATGTCGGCCTCGAGATCCACGTAGAGACCAAAAGAGTCGCGACTCTCATTAGCAGTGTTCTGTGGCGCATAGCCGGGAAACACCTGACTTCCTGCAGCAAAACCGGGTGCGCCGAAATATGAATCAGGCTCACCCGCGCCAATCTTGAAGCGCTCGTTACGGTACTCGGCACCGAAAGCAACGTTCAGCGGGCCCGAGAAGGCCGCCACCGGGAAAGCCCGGGCGGCATCCACGTTCAGCACCGTCTGCTCGAACTTCAGGCTGCCGGCGTCGAACTCGGTGGGGCTGTCGATGCCCAGTGAACGGTTCAACGAATTGCGGATATTCCAGTCGACCTTGTTGCTGCCATACACGACACTGGCATCCCAACCCCATTCGCCAGCCTCGCCGCGCGCCCCACCCGCGACGGACAGGTCGGTAATCTCGGGGTTGATTTGCGGCAGGAACCCGTTGGGATAGATCTCAGGCACATTGCGCGCGTCTCTTGCGCGACGATAGAACCCGACGGAAGTGGAATCCCGGTCCTGGTAGCTTGCGAAACCGTAAAGCTCCAGGTCGGGACTGATCGGCAGGCCTGCGTTCAACATCAACGTGACGTCACGCACATCCGCAAGGCCGTGTCGCCAATTCAGGCGATCGAACTGGGTTTCGCGTGGGTCCAGGCTGCCATCCGGCTGCAACGGGTAATTAAAGACTGTATCCAGTTCCGCGCGATTGGTGTTACTGCGATCACGGTACTCACCCGATAGTGTCAGGAAGCCTTCGGCGCCCAGGGGCAGACCGGTCCAGGCCCCCAGCGTGACGGTCTCGCCGTCGCGGATGTTCCGACTCGAGCGCGGCCCCTTGAACTCGGTGAGGTGCTCGCCATAGGTCAGCGTCACGCCGCCACCCTCGCGCGCCTCCCGCAGGCGCACGTTGATCACGCCAGCGATGGCGTCGGAGCCATACTGGGCCGACGCACCATCACGCAACACTTCAAGCGCGCCGACTGCGGCGGTCGGGATGGTGTTGAGGTCGACGGCTGCGGCGCCTCGGCCGACCTGGTTCAGGTTCAGCAGGGCACTGGTGTGCCGGCGCTTGCCGTTGACCAGGACCAGGGTCTGGTCGGGCGACAGACCGCGCAGCTGGGCCGGGCGGATGGAGTCGGTGCCGTCGTTGATCGCCGGATTGGGGAAGTTGAACGACGGCAACGAATAGGAGAGAACCGTGTTCAGTTCGGTGCTGCCATGGGCTTCGAGATCGGCCGCGCTCAGCAGATCGACGGGCGCGAGGCTCTGCAGCGCGGTACGGCCCTCGGTGCGGGTACCGGTGACGACGATTTCATCGAGCTGCTGGCGCTGGCTGCCTGCAGCCTGCTGGGCGGATGCGGCCTGGTGGACGCCGGTACCTGCCAGGGCCAGCATGACGGCAAGGCCAAGAGGGGTCTTTCGGGTCATCGCATTCTCCTCAGGGATGCATAGTGTTCGATAATGTAGCGTATTCGCAACAAGCCTCCAGGCCGATGGGGCTCACAGGAGACATAGGGTCAAGACAACGCCCTTAATTAGTACCCTAACGCCTGATCCGGCCGTTGTCACCCCGCAACAACCGGAGGTGGTGGCCGAGGCGCGGGTGCCGCCGGCACACTCGCCGCCAGTAACGGCGCTGCACCGCAGCAAAATCAGGCACCTATGAAGCCCTGCTGGCGCCAGGCTTCGTACACCGCGACGGCCACGGCATTGGAGAGATTGAGACTGCGCACCGCCGGGCGCATCGGAATGCGCAGACTGTCGGTGATTGCGGGGTCCTCCAGGAGGGTCGTGGGCAGGCCGCGGGTCTCGGGGCCGAACAGCAGGGCATCGCCCGGCTGCCAGTCGACGGTGACATGCGCGCGGCGCCCCCTGGCGGAGAAGGCGAAAATGCGCCCGGGGCTCAAGGCAGCGAGGCAGTCGGTCCAGCTGTCGTGGACCGTGAGGCGAGTGTATTCGTGATAGTCGAGACCGGCGCGGCGCAATCGCGGGGCGTCGAGTTCGAAGCCGAGCGGGCGCACCAGGTGAAGCGCCGAGCCCGTATTGGCGCACAGCCGGATGACGTTGCCCGTGTTCGGCGGAATTTCCGGCTGGTAGAGAATGACGTTGAACACGTGTGGAGACTCCGGCCCGTGTCCTCGCCCGGGGGCCACGTTAGAATGGGGCCCCGCCCGACGAGACCATGACGTTGACAGCCGAAACCGCAAAATCCCCGCTTGCCCTGGAGTTCTGCGGGCTTCAGTTCGCCTCGCCCATCGTCCTGCTGTCCGGTTGCGTGGGTTTCGGCGAGGAATATACCCGGGTTGCAGGGTTCTCGAACCGCGACGTGGGCGGCATCGTACTCAAGGGCACGACGGGGGCGCCCCGGCTCGGAAACCCGCCTCACCGGATCTGGGAAACCGCCTCCGGCATGCTCAACGCCATCGGGCTGCAGAACCCGGGGGTGGAGGCCGTAGTGCGCGATATCCTGCCGACACTCGATTTCAGCGAAACCCGCTTCATTGCCAACGTCTGCGGCTCGACCATCGACGAATATGCCGAGGTCACCCGCCGTTTCGACGACTCGCCCATCGACGCGATGGAGATCAACATCTCCTGTCCGAACGTGAAGGAAGGCGGGGTGCAGTTCGGCAACTACCCGGAGATGTCTGCCCGGGTGGTGGCGGCCTGCCGGGCGGAGACCAGCAAGCCGATCATCGCCAAACTCTCGCCCAACCAGACCGACATCCGCGAGAACGCGCGGCTGTGCATCGAGGCGGGGGCCGACGCTCTTTCGGTCATCAACACCATCACCGGCATGGCAATCGACGTGGAATCGCGCAGGCCGGTGATCGGCAACCTGCAGGGCGGGCTGTCGGGGCCGGCCATCAAACCTATCGCGCTCCTGAAAGTGTTCCAGGTGAGCGAGGTGGCCCGACCGCATGGTGTACCCATCATCGGCCAGGGGGGTATCCACACGGCGCAGGACGCTCTGGAGTTCATCATCGCCGGCGCCAGCGCGGTAGGGGTGGGGACAGCGCTGTTCTACGATCCCTTGATCTGCCGCAAGATCAACGACGGCATCGGCGAGTACCTGCAGCGGCACGGCATGGCCACGGTCGCGGAGCTGGTTGGGAGCCTGCGGACCTCGGCCTGACCGGCCGGAGCGGGTGCCCATGGCGCCGTTGAGGTCGACTATTTCGGAGCCTTGCGGCGTGATCAGTGAGCCCGGCAACCGTATTGCCCACGGTATCGACGGCCTTCAGACGCGTATGGGTCTGCAGTGCCGCCAGCTATTCCATGCCGAGTTCGCGCATTTTCCGGGTCAACGTGTTACGGCCCCAGCCGAGCAGCTTGGCCGCATCCTGGCGCCGCCCGCGCACGTGCTGCAGCGCCACGCGGATCAGGGTGCGCTCCAGCGCCGGCAGCGCCTCTGTCAGCAGGCCGGCGTGGCCGCCGGATGCAGCCTGGTCCGCCCAGTTGGCGAGCGCCTGCGTCCAGTCGCTGGCAGCCGCCGGATCGGCGTCGCCTCCGAATTCCGCCGGAATATCCTCCAGCCGGATTTCGCTGCCCGGCGCCAGCACGGTCAAGCGTCGACAGGCGTTGACCAGCTCACGCACATTGCCCGGCCAGTCGAAGCCGCTGAGCCGGCGCTCGGCCTCCAGTGACAGACGTTTCGGTGCACACCCCAGCTCGTCGGCAGCGCGGGCGAGGTAGTGCCGCAGCAGCGCCGGGATGTCCTCGCGGCGCTCACGCAGCGGCGGGACCTCGATGCGCATCACGTTCAGTCGATGGAACAGGTCTTCGCGGAAACGCTCTTCGGTCACGGCGCGCTGGAGGTCACGGTGGGTTGCGGCGATCACCCGGACATCGACCTGGATCGGCGTCTGCCCGCCCACCCGGTAGAACTCGCGCTCGGCGAGCACGCGCAGCAGCCGGGTCTGCAGGGCAGATGACATGTCGCCGATTTCGTCGAGGAACAAGGTGCCGCCATCGGCCTGTTCGAAACGTCCGATCCGGCGTGACTCGGCGCCGGTGAAGGCGCCTTTTTCGTGACCGAATAACTCCGATTCCAGCAATTCCGAAGGAATCGCCGAGGTATTGAGGGCGACGAACGGCCCGGCGGCGCGGGGGCTGTTGTCGTGCAGGGCGCGGGCAACCAGTTCCTTGCCGGTCCCGGACTCACCCGTGATCAGCACGGTCATG
Organism: Gammaproteobacteria bacterium; assembly: GCA_007127715.1. Lineage (GTDB taxonomy): Bacteria > Pseudomonadota > Gammaproteobacteria > Steroidobacterales > PWYM01 > PWYM01. The sequence continues at coordinate 7,884 of SKYU01000166.1, forward strand.
CTGGCATTGGCGAGGCGGCCGATCGCCCTGAACACATCCTGCATGGCGGGTGCGCGACCAATGATCGAAGGATAGCCCCCAGCCGGCTCGCCAGCCTCGCCCGCAGCCACGCCCGCGGCGGCGGCACGCTGGACCAGCTCAACGGCCTCGTCGATGTCGAACGGCTTCGGCAGATATTCGAACGCACCGCCACGGTAGGCCGAGACGGCGCTGTCGAGATCGGAATAGGCGGTCACGACGATCACGGGGAAACGATGGCGCTCACGTTGCAGCCGCTCCATCAGGGCGAGACCGCTCATGTCCGGCATCCGGATATCGGTCACCAGCACGTCGGGGCTGTCGTCGGCCAACGCGGCGAGCAGCGCGTCCGCCCGCTCGAACCCTCGTGGGCTCATGCCCGCCTGCTCGAGCGCCCGTGTGAGCACCCAGCGGACCGACTCGTCGTCGTCGACAACCCAAACGCGCAGGGATTCAGGACTCATCGGCAGCTGTCTCCTGGATTGGCAGACCGATGCGGAACACGGTCCGGCCCGGCCGGCTTTCGAATTCGATCAATCCGCCATGGCGGTTCACCAGCTCCTGGGCCAGCGGCAGGCCCAGGCCGGTACCCAGATCGCGGCCGGTGACCAGCGGATAGAAGATGGTCTCCTGCAGCGCCTCGTCCACCCCGGGGCCGTCATCCTCCAGCTCGATACTGGCCAGCAGGCGGTGGCGGACTCCGCCGAGGGTCACGTTGCTGCGGGCGCGGGTGCGCAGGACCAGCGTCCCGTGGTCGCCGAGCGCCTCCAGTGCGTTCTTGGCGAGATTCAGGATGGCCTGGATCATCTGGGTACGATCGAGGTCCAGCGGCGGCAGGCTGGGGTCGTAGTCCCGCAGGACCTGCACACCGGGCGACGCCTCGGCCGCCACCAGCCGGTAGACATGCTGCAGCAGTTCATGGACGTTGACCGGCTGGCGTTCCGGGAGCCGGCCCGGGCCGAGAAGGTCGTCCACCAGGCTCTTCAGGCGGTCGGCTTCGTTGATGATGACCTGGGTGTATTCGGTGAGCGCCACATCAGGCAGCGCCCTTTCCAGCAGCTGTGCTGCACCGCGGAGGCCACCGAGGGGATTCTTGATTTCGTGCGCCAGCTGGCGAATGATCTGACGGCTTACGTCCCGCTGCGCGCGCAGGGCTGCATCGCGGCGGATACGCTGGCGGGGGGTCTCGTCCTGCAGCTCGATAAGCAGGCGTGGCAGCTCTACGCCCGGGTCGAGCACCGGGGTCACCCGGCAATCCACGACCGTGGGTTCTCCGGGACTCAGTTCCAGCAACAGCTCACGACGTGAAAAACTGGCCCCGGCGGTGGCTGCGCGGGACAGCAGGGCGGGGAGCGTCTCGGCGCCGGGGCCCAGCAACTGGGCGATGGGCTGGCCGATGGCACGCTGGCTGCTGGTGCCAAGCAGGTCCTCGGCTGCGGCATTCAGGTAGAGCACCTCACCCGAGGCGGTGGCGAGCAGCACACTGGTGCCCAGATGATCGAGCAGCCGGAGCCGTTCGGCGCCGGGGAGTGTTCGTGCCAGGGCGCTGGCCATGGCTCAGGCACCTGCGGCCTGGCTCGGCAGCCGCGTGGCGGCTGCGGTTAGGGCGGCTGCGGCCGGAGAATGGAGGTCTGCTGAACGAAAAAGGTGACGGTCGGACTCTCGGTCAGGACCCGCCCTTCTGCGTCGATGACGGTGGCCCGTAGCGTGTGCTCGCCCCGCCAGACCTCCGAGAGTTCGAAACTGGTCACCCCCGGAGGCAGGGGGTCGAGGGGCTGACCGTCGTAGATCACCTGCACACGATGGTCGCTGCGCAGGGCGGGACGCACCTGCACACTGACGTTCAGAAGACCACCGATATTCCAAAGCGTCTCTTCCTGGCCCGGCTGGACGATCGCCAGCGATTCGTAGGCCGGTGCGGGGTCGGTGGTCGGGGCAGGGGCCGGGGCCCGCGGGGCAGCCGGGAGGGCAGGCGCAGTGAACCCGGGGGGGCGGCCGAGATGCACTTCCTCGGCCCCCTCTCGCGGGCGGTCCGAATAGTGGACCACACCATCCTCGTCGACCCACCGGTATGCCGTGGCCTGGGCCATTGCCGAAGCCGACCAGAGGACCAGAACGATGCAGGACACAAGGCGCATGGTCAGAGCATAGCGCGATCGTTCCTGCGGGGACAGCCAGGCGGGCACGGCCGAAAGCCGCGCCCGCCATCGCTTACAGGCTGTAGTACATGTCGAACTCGACCGGGTGGGTCGTCATGCGCAGACGCTGGACGTCGGCACTCTTCAGCTCGATGTAGCCGTCAATGAGCTCATCGGTCATGACGTCACCCTGCTTGAGGAACTCCCGGTCCTTGTCGAGGGCCTCGAGCGCCTGGTCAAGCGAGAAACACACCTGCGCCAGGCTCTTCTCCTCTTCCGGCGGCAGATCGTAGAGGTCCTTGTCCATCGCATCGCCCGGGTGGATCTTGTTTCGGATGCCGTCAAGGCCGGCCATCAGCAGGGCCGTGAACGCATAGTAGGGGTTGCCGGTGGAATCCGGGAAACGCACCTCGATGCGGCGGGCCTTCGGGTTGGCGATGTAGGGTACGCGGATCGACGCCGAGCGATTGCGCGCCGAGTAGGCCAGGATGACCGGCGCCTCGAAGCCTGGCACCAGACGCTTGTAGCTGTTGGTGCTGGCGTTGGTGAACGCGTTGATGGCACGGGCATGCTTGATGATGCCGCCGATGTAATAGAGCGCGGTCTCGGAGAGTCCACCGTAGCCGTCGCCGCTGAAGAGGTTCTTGCCATCCTTCGACAGCGACTGGTGGACGTGCATGCCGTTACCGTTGTCACCGACCAGGGGCTTCGGCATGAAGGTGGCCGTCTTGCCGTAGCTGTGCGCCACGTTCTGCACCACGTACTTGAGGATCTGCACCTCGTCGGCCTTTTTGACCAGCGAGTTGAAGCGCACACCGATCTCGCACTGGCCGGCGGTGGCGACTTCGTGGTGATGCACCTCGGTCATGAGGCCCATTTCCTCGAGTGCCATGCACATGGCCGAGCGGATGTCGTGCAGCGAGTCTACCGGCGGCACGGGGAAGTAGCCGCCCTTGACCGTGGGACGGTGACCCAGGTTGCCGTCCGGGAACACCTTCTCGGAGTTCCAGCCGGCTTCGGAGGAGTCGATCTTGTAGTGTGAACCGCTGATGTCGGAGGCCCAGCGGATGTCGTCGAACACGAAGAATTCGTTTTCCGGTCCGAAGAACGCGGCGTCGGCAATGCCGCTGGACTTGAGGTAGGCCTCTGCGCGCTTGGCGCAGGAGCGGGGGTCACGCGCGTAGCCCTGCATCGTGGACGGCTCGATGACGTCGCAGCGCAGGTTCAGGGTGAGTTCCTCGGCGAAGATGTCGAGCACCGCAGTCTCTGCATCCGGCATGAGGATCATGTCCGACTCGTTGATCGCCTTCCAGCCGGCAATCGACGAACCGTCGAACATCTTGCCGTCTTCGAACAGCTCCTCGTCCACCGTGTGGGAAGGCACGGTGACATGCTGCTCCTTGCCCTTGGTGTCCGTGAACCGCAGGTCAACGAACTTGACCTCTTTTTCCTTCAACATGCCGAGTACGTCAGCGGGACCCATCGTCTCTACCTCCAATGTGAGTGCTCTTTTCATTACAAAGGTCCGGCCTTGCGGGCCGGGCACCTCGGGCACTCGAAGAGTGCATGGATCATGCCAGTGCACGACATGCGCTATCTGGCTGATTCTCCGAGCAGGCGATGCACCAAGGCAGCCCATGATGCACCAATGAGGTGCGTGATGGCCAGTGAGTGCGCCATTATGGTGCGCCCAGAGGTGGTGTGAGCAGTTCCCCGGGGCCGGTATACTGCGTCGGCTTTGCCACCGGGACTCAGGCCGGAGTTTCCAGAGCAGCTGAACGGACGCCGGCTGGCGCGCGTGAGGGAGATGAACAGATGAGCGACCCGGGTCTGGAGGGCGCACCGCCGACATTCCAGGATCTTATCCTGACCCTGCAACGCTACTGGGCCGACCAGGGCTGCGTGGTGCTCCAACCCTACGACATGGAAATGGGGGCCGGGACCTTCCATGCGGCAACCTTCCTGCGCAGCCTCGGCCCCGAACCCTGGCGTGCGGCCTATGTCCAGCCGAGTCGTCGACCGACCGACGGGCGTTACGGCGAGAACCCGTTCCGCCTGCAGCATTACTACCAGTTCCAGGTGGTGCTCAAGCCCTCGCCGGCAGACATCGTCGAGCGTTATCTCGACTCACTGCGCGCCCTGGGCATCGATCCGCAGGTCCATGATGTACGGCTCGTCGAGGACAACTGGGAATCGCCGACGCTGGGAGCCTGGGGGCTTGGCTGGGAAATCTGGCTGAACGGCATGGAAGTCACGCAGTTCACGTACTTCCAGCAGGTCGGCGGACTGGACTGTCGGCCGGTGACTGGAGAGATCACCTATGGCCTCGAGCGGATCGCCATGTATCTGCAGGGCGTGGAGAGCGTATATGACCTCTGCTGGGCCGAAGGACCGGGCGGCCGGGTGAGCTACGGCGACGTCTACCACCAGAACGAGGTGGAACAGTCGCGCTACAACTTCGAGGAAGCCGACACACGGGGGCTGTTCGCCCGCTTCGACGAGAACGAAACGGCTTGCGAAGCGCTGGTGGCCCAGGGGCTGGCGCTGCCCGCATATGAACAGGTGCTCAAGGCATCGCATCATTTCAATCTGCTCGACGCCCGCCGGGCGATCTCGGTGACCGAGCGCCAGCGCTACATCCTGCGCGTGCGCGCGATGGCACGGACGGTCGCGCAGCGCTACTACGAAAGCCGCGAGGCGATGGGCTTTCCAATGCTGAAGGGGGTCGGCCATGACTGAGCCGGTCACAGCCCTGGACGATTTCCTGGTGGAAATCGGTACCGAGGAGCTGCCCCCGAGGGCGCTGCTGCCACTGGCAGAGGCGCTGCGCGACGGCCTGGCCGCGGCACTCGACGAGGCCGACCTCGCCCATGGGGACGTGCAGGCCTTTGCCACGCCCCGGCGGCTGGCGGTCCGCGTCGAGGCCCTGGCCCGCGCCCAGCCCGACCGCGAGGTGGAAAAACGCGGGCCGCCCGTGCGCATCGCCTTCGATGCCGATGGCCGGCCAACCCGCGCGGCGGAAGCGTTTGCCACGAGCAGCGGCGTGCCGGTCGAGGCACTTGCGCGCGTGGACACCGACCGGGGCAGCTGGCTGGTGCATCGGGCGTCGGTCCAGGGCGCACCGGCGGCAGCGCTGCTGCCGGGGCTGGTCGAACAGGTGCTCGAGGGCCTGCCGATCCCCAAACGGATGCGCTGGGGCGCCGGCGAGGCGGAGTTCGTGCGGCCGGTGCACTGGCTGGTCATGCTGCACGGCACGACTGTCGTGCCCGCGCGCCTGTTCGGGCTGGAGGCGGGACGGAGCACGCGGGGCCATCGTTTCATGGCGCCGGAGCCCCTCGAACTCGAAAGCCCGGAGGGATACGCACGCCGCCTGGAGTCCGAAGGCCGGGTCATCGCCGGATTCGGGGACCGGCGGCAGCGGCTGCTGGCCGCGTGCGAGGAGGCCGCTGCCCGGGCGGGCGGCCAGCTGGTGGCCGACGAGGCCCTGCTGGACGAAATCACGGCGCTGGTGGAGTGGCCGGTGCCGATCACCGGGCGCATCGATCCGGAATTCCTCGAGCTGCCGGACGAAGTCCTGATCGCGACATTGCAGGGACATCAGCGCTACCTTCCGCTGCGTGGACCCGACGGGGCGCTGCTGCCGAGCTTCATTGCGGTGGCGAACATCGAGAGCCGGGCGCCCGAGCAGGTGCGCGCCGGTAACGAACGGGTGGTGCGACCGCGGCTGGCGGATGCGGCATTCTTCTATCGGCAGGACCGCTCACGCACGCTGCGCAGTCGGATCGAGGCACTGGACGCGGTGGTGTTCCAGCGGGAACTGGGATCGGTGCGCGACAAGAGTCTTCGCGTCGCTGCAGTGGCACACCAGATCGCGCTGGCAACCGGCGGCGACACGGCCATGGCGGAACACGCGGCCCACCTGGCCAAATGTGACCTGGTCACCGAGATGGTGGGCGAGTTCCCGGAACTGCAGGGTCGCATGGGTCGGGAATACGCCGCGCATGACGGCGAACCGGCGGAAGTGGCCGCCGCCATCGAGGAACATTATTTCCCGCGCTTCGCAGGCGACCGTCTGCCGGCGACGCGAACGGGGCAGACGCTTGCACTGGCGGACAGGATCGACACGCTTGCAGGGATCTTCGCGATCGGCCAGCGGCCAAGCGGCACACGCGACCCTTTTGGCCTGCGGCGGGCAGCGCTTGGACTGCTGCGGATTCTGATCGAGGGGGAAATCGAGCTGGACCTGGCGCGGCTGCTGGAGCATGCCGTGGCACGGCAGCCCGTGGCGGTGCCACCGGGGCTGGCCGGCGAAGTCTACGACTACGTGATGGACCGTCTGCGAGGCTATTACCTGGACCAGGCCGCGGGGCCGGAGATCGGGGCGGAGATGCTCGATGCCGTGCTGGCCCTTCGGCCGGCCTCTCCATTGGACGCGCATCGACGTCTCGTTTCGCTGTCGACCTTCCTTGGCAGGGAGGAGGCGGGCAGTCTTGCGGCGGCAAACAGGCGAGTCGCGAATCTGCTGCGCAAGGCCGCGGAAAGTGGCACACCGGTCGCCACAGCCGCAATCCCCGACAACCCGCCCGACGATGCCGAAGGGGCGCTGGCCCGGCGGCTGCTGGCCGTGCGGGCCGATATCGAGGCAGCCGCAGCGGAACGCGACTACGACGAATTGCTGCGGGTGCTGGCAACCCTGCGTGAGCCCGTCGACTGCTTCTTCGACGACATCATGGTCATGGTCGAGGCTGCGGAGGTGCGGACCCGGCGGCTGCAGCTGCTGGCTGCGCTGCGGGACGCCTTCTGCCAGGTGGCCGACTTCAGCCGGCTGCCGGGCTAGGTCGGGAGCCGGCATGGACCGCCTGCGCTACCTGCCCGGCTCGCTGCTGTTTACCGCCTGGGTGCTGGTGTCATGGATCCCCTTCGCGCTGATGGTGCTGCTGGTTGGCGGATTCTCGCACCGCGCCGCCTTTGGCGTGGCGCGGGCCTGGTGCCAGACCGTGATGGCGCTGGCACGGGGGCTGTGCGGCATCCGTTACGAGGTCCAGGGCCTCGAGCACCTGCCGGCACGGAATACGGTCGTGCTGTTGAAACACAGTTCGGCGTTCGAGACGCTGGCTGAACTGTGTGTGTTTCCGCCGCAGTGCTGGGTACTGAAACGGGAACTGATGTGGATTCCGGTGTTCGGATGGGCACTGAAGTGGTTGCGACCGATCGCAATCGACCGGCGTGCCGGTAGAGGCGCGGTCGAGCAGGTCGTCCGTCAGGGCAGTGAGCGCCTGGGCGAGGGGCTGTGGGTGATGATCTTCCCGGAGGGCACGCGCACCGCGGTCGGCGAGACCCGGCGTTACGGCCTGAGCGGCATTCTGCTGGCCCAGCACAATGGGTTGCCCGTGGTACCGGTGGCGCACAACGCCGGTGTGGTGTGGCCGCGGCGCGGACTGATCAAGCGTCCGGGCACGGTGCGGATGGTCATCGGACCTCCGATCGAGACGGCCGGACGCGACGCGCGCGAGGTCAGTGCCGAGGTCCAGGACTGGATCGAGGCGCAGGTCGCACGCCTGACCGGGTTACCGAAGGCCGAGCCGCCGGCTCAGCGGCGCTCGAGCCGCCGACCGGCCGGCTGACTCGGCGGCTCTGCGGCCAGCGCGCGGGCCGCATCGGTATCACCATGAAGCTCGGCGCGCAGGAACAGGGCGCTGAGACGATTGACTGCGGCGAGTCCTGCGGTGTCTGGTACGGAGGCGGGCATCGCCCGACCGATCAGACCCCCAAGGTAATGATCGCCCTCCGGCAGCACGAGGGCGTGTCCGCGA
>SKYU01000067.1 GCA_007127715.1 Gammaproteobacteria bacterium
AGTACTGACAGGAGGCGGCGGGCAGACGCAAGATGCCCCGGCGAACCCGGACACGAATGCCGAGCGGATTCGTATACCCTGTACGCAGGCCACACCGTGGAGCGCTTGCGCATGCCCCTGCCCCTGCCATTCAACGGCGCTGTCAGCCGTTTTCTCGCCGATGAGGCCCCTGAAGACATCCGCACTGCGATCGAGGAAGGTCGCAAGCGCGACATCCTCGATGAGAGCTATCCCTATGATCGCTGGATGAAGAAAGGCGATTACGAGGCCGAGCTGGAACCTCTGCAGATCGAACTTGTGAAATGCCAGCACTGGGTTCAGCACAGCGGTGCGCGGGTGGTGGTCGTCTTCGAGGGTCGTGACGGCTCCGGCAAGGGCGGGGCGATCAACCGGGTGACCATGAACCTCAACCCGCGGATCGCACATGTCGTCGCGCTGTCCAAGCCGACCGAGCGCGAACGAACCCAGTGGTACTTCCAGCGCTACGTCGCCCACCTGCCCTCGGCCGGCGAACTGACCCTGTTCGACCGCAGCTGGTATAACCGGGGCGTGATCGAAAAGGTCTTCGAGTTCTGCAGCGCCGAGGAACGCGCGCGATTTTTCGCCCAGCTCCCCGGCTTCGAGCAGACGCTTGTGGGCGAGGGCATCGTCCTGGTGAAGCTGTGGCTGAACGTGGGGCGGGCAGAGCAGCTGCGCCGGCTGCTGCGCAGGGAGACCGATCCGCTGCGCCACTGGAAGCTCAGCCGCATCGACATCGAGGGGCTTGCATACTGGGACGCCTACTCCGAGGCCATTGCCGAGACGTTCCGCGCCAGCCATTCCCCGATTGCTCCCTGGACGGTCATCCGGGGCGACGACAAGTACCGCGCACGGCTGACTGCCATCCGCGCCATCCTCGGGGCGCTGGACTACGAGGGCAAGGATACGGACGTCGTCGGGGCCGTCGACCCGAAGATCTGCGGCGGCCCGGAGATCTGGCAGCCGGGCTGACATCCGCCACGGTTTCCCGCAATGGCAGGGCGCAGCACGGTCCTTCATACTGAACAGACGCTGCGGCAGAGCCGATAGCTGTCGGTCAGCCGACCACGACCGGATGAGTTCCCATGGACACTGCCTCGGGCTCGAATCCACCAGCGCGAGAGGTCGTCTTCTCCGCACGTGGCATCTCCAAGACCTACCGCATGGGCGAGGTCACCATCCACGCACTGCGTGGCGTGGACCTCGACCTCCATGCCGGTGAACTGGTGGTCATGCTCGGGGCATCCGGCTCCGGAAAATCCACGCTGCTGAACATCATGGGGGGGCTGGATTCGGCCAGCGAGGGGACGCTGCGCTACCGCGACCAGGCGCTCTCCGGCGTTTCGGACCGCGAGCTCACGCGCTTTCGCCGCGAGCATGTGGGTTTCGTGTTCCAGTTCTACAACATGATCCCCAGCCTGACCGCGCGCGAGAACATCGCCATCGTCACCGATATCGCCGACAACCCCATGCGCCCGGAAGAGGCGCTGGAGCTGGTCGGACTGGCCGATCGCATGGACCACTTTCCCTCACAGCTCTCCGGCGGCGAACAGCAGCGTGTCGCCATCGCCCGCGCCATCGCCAAGCGCCCGGCGGTGCTGCTCTGCGACGAGCCGACCGGCGCGCTCGACTCGAAGACCGGCATCAAGGTGCTGCAGGTCATCGAGCACATCAACGGAGAGATCGGCACGACCACGGCGATCATCACCCACAACGAGGTCATCGGCAGCATGGCTGACCGGGTGATCCGGCTGAAGGATGGCCGGGTCGACGAGGAACATCGCAACGAACGCCGTGCCGACCCTGCCGAGCTCAAGTGGTAGGCATGCGTACCCTGCACCGCAAACTGCTGCGCGATCTTGCCGGGCTCAAGGGCCAGGTGGCGGCCATCGCCGTGGTGATTGCCGGTGGTGTGATGACGCTGATGATCTCGGTGACCTCGCTGGACGCGATCCGGCTGTCGATGGAGCGCTTCTACGCGACCCACCAGCTCGCCGACGTGTTCGCCAGCGTGAACCGCGCCCCGGAGGTGATGGCCGAGCGGCTGCGCGAGATCCCGGGGATCAACCTTGTGGAGACACGGGTGGTCGCACCGGTGCGCCTGGAAGTCCCCGGCTTCGACGACCCGGTCCGCGGTACCCTGCTGTCGGTGCCCGACGGCCGCCAGCCGAGCCTGAACCGCCTGCACATGGTGGCGGGCAGCCTGCCCGAGTCCGGGCGCGCCAACCAGGTGGTGGTGAGCGAACCGTTCGCCGAAGCCCATGGGCTGGGGATCGGCGACCGGGTCCGGGTGATCATCCGCGGACGCTACGAGACGCTGGTGATCAGCGGCATCGCCCTGTCGCCTGAGTTCATCTACCAGGTGGCGCCGACGGACCTTCTGCCGGACTACGAACGCTATGCGGTGATGTGGATGAACCGCCGCGCGCTCGGCAACGCCTTCGCCATGGATGGCGCGTTCAACAACGTGGTGGCCAGTGTGCAGGCCGGCGCCAGCACGGCCGGTGTGATCGAACATCTCGACCGGCTGCTCGCGCCCTACGGCGGCATCGGCGCGCATGATCGCGAAGACCTCATGTCTCATCGCATCCTGCTGGAGGAGATCGCCCAGCTGCGGGTGATGGCCGTGGTGCTGCCCGGGGTGTTCCTCGGCGTGTCGGCGTTCCTGCTGAGCGTGCTGATGGGGCGCATCGTGAATACCCAGCGCCAGCAGATCGCGGTGATCAAGGCCTTCGGCTACGACGAGCGGGATCTCGCCGTGCACTATGCGCTGCTGACCGGGCTGATGGTCGCGATCGGCGTCATTCTCGGCGTGGCGCTGGGCAGCGTGACGGGAGACCTGATGGCGGCGTTGTATGCGGAATACTTCCGCTTTCCGGAAACGGTCACCCGCCTGCAACTGCGCGTCGTGGTGCTGGCCGCGCTGGTGGCGGCTCTGGCGGCAGGCGTGGGCACGTTCCGTGCGGTCGCCGCGGCGGTGCGCCTGCCGCCAGCCCAGGCGATGCGCCCGCCGGCACCCGAGCAGTTCAGCCGCGGCTGGATGGATCGCAGTGTCGCCGGGCGCTGGCTGGCACAGACCACCCGCATCATCCTGCGCAACCTCTCGCGCCACCGCCTGAAGAGCGCCATGACCATCACCGGCATTGGCCTGTCCGGCGCACTGCTGCTGCTTGGCAGCTATCAGTTCAATGCCGTCACGCACATGATCGACACCCAGTACCGCAAGGTGCTGAAGATGGACACGCACGTCACCTTCATCGAACCGACGTCGGCGCACGTGCTCGCCGAACTCAGGGCATTGCCGGGCGTGCAGTATGCCGAGGGCTACCGCAGCGTGCCGGTGCGGCTGCGCAACGGCCACCTGAGCGAACGCAACGCCATCGAGGGGCTGCCCGCCTCCCCGCAGCTGCGCGGCCTGGTCGACCGCGATCTGCGCCCGATCGAACTGCCGGCCGAGGGGCTGTTCATGACCGACTTCCTCGCCGAGCAGCTGGAACTGCGGCCCGGCGACCGGCTGGTCGTCGAGATCATGGAGGGCCGCCGGCGAGTGCTGGAGATGACGCTGGCCGGCACGGTGGACGAGCCGCTCGGTCTCGGCACCTACATGCGCCTGGACGCGCTGAACGCGCTGATGCGCGAGGGGCCGGCGATCACCGGCGCCTGGCTACTCAGCGACCCTGACCGCCGCGATGCACTCTATGCGCGCCTGTGGGAGGCCCCGCGGGTCGCTGGCATCGGCATGATCAGCCAGGCCGAGGACGGCCTGCGCCAGTACATGGAAGATACGGTGCTGGTGCTGATGAGCATCCTGCTGCTGCTCGCCGGATCGATCACCTTCGCGCTGGTCTACAACAACGCGCGCATCGCCTTCGCCGAACGTGCCCGCGAACTCGCCACGCTGCGGGTACTCGGGTTCACGCGCGCGCAGGTCGGCTGGGTGCTGATCGGCGAGATCGCGCTGCTGACGCTGCTGGCCATCCCCATCGCCTGGCTGCTCGGTACGCTGTTCGCGTGGCTGCTGAGCCTTGCCTTCAGCATGGACATGATCCGCATCCCCTTCCACATCACCCATCAGAGTTACGCCTTCGCCGCGGCCGGCGTGCTGGTGGCCTCGCTGCTGTCGGTCGTGCTGATCGCCCGGCGGCTGAGGCATCTGGACATGGTCGCGGCCCTGAAGAGCATCGAATGACGACACCAACCAAACGGAAACCGACATGAAGCAGAACAAACGCTGGCTGCTGCCGGCGCTGGCCCTCGCCCTGGCGGTGATCCTGGTGCTGGCGCTCCGCCCCTCGCCCCTGCCGGTGAGCACCGCCGAGGTCACCCGCGGCGCCTTCGTGGAGTCGGTCGACGAGGAGGGTCAGACGCGCCTGCGAGACACCTTCACCGTCTCGGCACCGATCGCCGGCTTCCTGCAGCGTGTTCGACCCGAACCCGGCGACACCGTCGAACTCGGCGAGACCCTGTTCCGCATGGAGCCGCTCCCGGCGCCGGCCCTCGATGCGCGCAGCCTCGAGCAGGCCCGCGAGACCCTGTCCGCCGCGCGGGCGCGCCGGCAGACCGCCGAGGCGAACCTCGCCACCGTCGCGGCCGATGCCGA
>SKYU01000146.1 GCA_007127715.1 Gammaproteobacteria bacterium
CACTGATGGCGGAGCGTGAGCCCCTGTACCGGGAGATTGCCGACCTGGTGGTCGAGACCGACGCCCGCAAGGTCTCGGCGGTCAGCCGTGAGATCATGGAGCGGCTGGGGCTTGGGTCCGCGGCGTCATCCTGACGTCACAGGGTCACGGTAATGTCTCGGGCTTGCCCTGAGCCTGATCGAGCCGCCAGAATCACACCCATGAATACTCCTGATGGCCTGCGCAGTCTGCGCGTCGGCCTCGGCGAACGCGCCTACCCCATTTTCGTCGGCCCCGGTCTGCTCCGGCGGGGCGACCTCCTGGCCGACTGTCTGCCGGGGGGTGACGTGCTGCTGGTGAGCAACGAGACGGTCGCGCCGCTGTATCTCGAGACGGCGGCATCGGCCCTGGCCGGATATCGCGTCCAGACCCTGGTGTTGCCGGATGGCGAGGCCCACAAGACCCTCGAGACCTTCGCCCGGGTCATCGACGCGCTGGCCCGTGGAGGGTTTCACCGCGATGGCTGCGTGGCCGCACTCGGCGGTGGGGTGATCGGTGATCTGGCGGGCTTTGCCGCCGCCTGTTACCAGCGTGGCGTGGCCCTGCTGCAACTGCCCACCACGCTGCTGGCCCAGGTCGATTCCTCGGTGGGCGGCAAGACGGCCGTGAACCACCCTGTCGGCAAGAACCTGGTGGGTGCCTTCCACCAGCCTGTCGCCGTACTCGCCGACACCGACACCCTGGCCACGCTGCCGCCGCGTGAATACCGCGCGGGTCTGGCGGAAGTCATCAAGTACGGGCTCATCCTCGACGCCGGGTTCCTCGACTGGCTCGAGTGCAGCCTGCCGGCCCTGCTCGAGCGCGACGCCGGGCCGGTGGCCGAGGCCATCGTGCGCAGCTGCGAGATCAAGGCCCGCGTGGTGGCCGAGGACGAGCACGAGCACGGACGACGGGCGTTGCTGAACCTGGGTCACACCTTCGGGCACGCCATAGAGGCGCTGGCCGGTTACGGCGAGTGGCTCCATGGTGAGGCCGTCGCCGCCGGCATGGTGATGGCGGCGGAGACCTCGCACCGTCTAGGCTGGCTCGATGCGGCGGCCCTGGCGCGGGTGCGCCGGATCATTGCCGCGGCCGGCCTGCCTGTCGCGGCGCCCGGCTTCGCGCCCGAGGCGATGCTCAGTGCCATGGGCATGGACAAGAAAGTCATCGGCGGGCGCCTGCGGCTGGTGCTGCTCGAGGCGCTCGGGCGGGCGGTCATTACGGCTGATGTCCCGCGTGACCTGCTGCTGTCGGTGCTGAGCGATGTCCGACAGGCCAGCTGAACCCCTGCCCGATACCTGGATGCGCCGGCATCCGGATCGGCGGCTCGCGCCATGGGCGGCGTGGGATGAGCACAGCCGTGGCCGGCGCTTCGAGGAGCCGCCGCCCGCGCTTCGCGGTGAGTTCCAGCGCGATCGCGACCGGATCATCCATTCCACGGCCTTCCGGCGACTGGTCTACAAGACCCAGGTGTTCGTGAACCACGAGGGCGACCTCTATCGCACCCGTCTCACCCATTCACTGGAAGTGGCCCAGATCGCGCGCACCATTGCGCGCGCACTCGGACTGAACGAGTATCTCGTCGAGGCGGTCTCGCTGGCGCATGATCTCGGTCATACGCCCTTCGGGCATGCTGGCCAGGACGCACTCAACGCCTGCATGCGCGATTATGGTGGCTTCGAGCACAATCTCCAGTCGCTGCGGGTGGTTGACGAACTGGAGGAGAAATACGCCGATTTCCCGGGGCTGAACCTCACGTTCGAGACGCGTGAAGGCGTGCTCAAGCACTGCGCGCTGAAAAACGCCCGCAGCCTGGGCGAGCTTGGACAGCGGTTCATCGATCGCACCCAGCCCTCGCTGGAGGCGCAGCTCGCCAACATCGCCGACGAGATCGCCTACAACAACCATGACATCGACGACGGCCTGCGCGCCGGGCTGCTGGACATGCAGGCCCTACAGGACGTGGTGCTGTTCCGCGTCCAGTATGAGGCGGTGCGCGCCGCCTACCCCGACCTGCGGGGCCGGCGTCTCATCCATGAGATCGTGCGTCGGATGATCGATGCCACGGTGGCCGACCTGGTGGCCACCACCTCCGCGCGGCTGTTCGAGCATGCGCCCGAGCACATCGACGCCGTGCGCGCGCACCCGGAACCGCTGATCGCCTTCTCGCCCGAGATGGCCGGGTATACGCGCGACATGAAGCGCTACCTGCACGAGCACCTGTATCGCCATCACCGGGTCCTGCGCATGACCACCAAGGCACGCAACGTGGTCCGGGTGCTGTTCGAGGCGTTCATGGGAGAGCCACGGCTGATGCCGGACGAGCACGCCGGCCACGCGCGGGCCTGGCAGTCAGCGCACGGCGATGCAGGCCGCGCGCGCGCCGTGGCCGACTATATCGCCGGCATGACCGACCGCTATGCCATCAGCGAGTACGAGCGGCTGACCGATCCGCGGCGAAACAGCTGAGCCCCCGGGGGCCAGCCCGAACGGGTAGAATTACGGGTTCTCGACCGCTTTCCAGGACCCGATCACGATGACGCCCAAACCCATCCCTGTCGCCGAGCGGCTGATCTTCGCCATGGACGTACCGGATGTCGAGCGCGCCCGTCACCTCGCGGCGGAACTGGGCGATGCGGTGCACTTCTACAAGCTTGGGCTTGAACTGATGATGTCGGGTGGCTACTTCGAACTGGTCGATGACCTGGTCGCCCGCGGCAAGAAAATTTTCGCCGATCTCAAGTTCTTCGATGTCCCGGCGACCGTCGCCGCCGCGGTCCGCAACCTGCGCCATCGCGGCGTGACCTTCGCCACGGTACACGGCAACCAGTCGATCATGGAGGCTGCTGCCGAAGCCAAGGGGGAGGTCGGTATCCTCGCGGTCACCGTACTCACCAGTCTGGACCGTGGCGACCTCGACGATCTGGGTTTCGACTGCGATGTCGAGGCACTGGTCCTGTCGCGCGCCCGCAGGGCGCTCGAGGCAGGGTGTGATGGCGTGATCTCCTCCGGCCTGGAGGCTGCGAAACTGCGCGAGCATATCGACGAGCGGCTGATGGTCATCACGCCGGGTATCCGGCCCGTCGACAACCGCCCCGAGGACGATCAGAAACGGGTGGTCACCGTCGATCAGGCCTTTGCCAGCGGCGCCGACTACATCGTGGTCGGCCGGCCCATCCGCGACGCTGCTTCGCCGCGGGCCGCGGCCGAGGCCATCCAGGCCACCATCGCGGAGGCGTGCCCATGAGCCCGCTCAAGAACGATCTGCTGCTGCGCGCGCTGCTGCGCCAGCCCATCGAGCGTACGCCGGTCTGGATGATGCGCCAGGCAGGCCGCTATCTGCCCGAGTACCGTGCGCTGCGCGCCGAGGCAGGGGATTTCCTGACCCTTTGCAGCACACCGGACCTGGCGTGCGAGATCACTGTCCAGCCGATCCGTCGCTTCCCGCTGGATGCAGCCATTCTGTTCTCCGACATTCTCACCGTGCCCCATGCGATGGGCCTGGGCTTGTATTTCGCCGAAGGAGAGGGGCCGCGGTTCGAGCGCCCCGTGCGCAGCGCCGCCGATGTGGTGAAGCTCGGCGTACCCGATGTCGAGGACGAGCTGGGCTACGTTACCGAAGCCGTACGACGTGTCCGGCGTGAGCTTGACGGGCGGGTTCCGCTGATCGGTTTCGCCGGCAGCCCCTGGACGGTCGCGACCTACTGCGTCGAGGGCGGCGGCTCCAAGAACCATGCCCGCATCAAGGGCATGCTCTACGGCGCCCCCGAGACCCTGCATCGGCTGCTCGAGGTGCTGACACGGGCCACGATCGACTATCTCAATGCCCAGGTCGCTGCCGGTGCCCAGGCGCTGATGGTCTTCGATACCTGGGGTGGCCTGCTGTCTCCGGCGGCTTACCGGGAGTTCTCACTGGCGTACATGGCGCGCATCGTCGAGGGGCTGGGTCGCGAAGCCGAGGGTCGGCGCGTACCGGTGATCCTCTTCACCAAGGGGGCGGGTGCCCGGCTGACCGAGATGGCCGATACCGGCTGTGATGCCCTGGGCGTGGACTGGACGACCGACCTTGCGGAGGCGCGGCGCCTGACGGCGGATCGCGTTGCACTGCAGGGGAATCTCGATCCCAGTGTGCTGTACGCTCCGCCTGCGCGGATTGCCGAGGAGGTGGAGCGCGTGCTGGCGAGCTATGGGCGCGGGCCCGGCCACGTGTTCAACCTCGGCCACGGCATCCACCCTGATATCGACCCCGTTCACGTTGCCGCCATGCTGGAGGCCGTGCATACGCGAAGCCCGGCGTTTCACGCCTGAGGGCATCGCTCGGGCTAGCGCTCCAGCCGATCGAACACCACGCCGGCGTCAGAGGCCCAGGCCGTCGTCCCTTCCGTGCGTGTTCCGCGCTCGCGCCAGAGGATCTGGTTCGGAGTGAGGGTGAGTTCGCGCCACAGGAGACCGTCGCCGTCGGCGGTCCATTGGCACGCGTCAACGCTATCGTGGGTGCCGAAAAACTCG
>SKYU01000006.1 GCA_007127715.1 Gammaproteobacteria bacterium
GCGGGTCTGTTCATTGATATTCACGAATGTACGTTTCACGCGCCATTCCCACTCGATGACGGGTGTCCGTACAAGATCGATTTCACCTCGCAGGAACAGCCCGGACGCCGATCCGTCCGTACACGAGGCCAGCACGGCGGGCTGGCCGTCCACTTCGGTGAGTTCATAGCGGGTCTCCCCCGTGAACGCATGTCGCTCCCAGGTGATGATGTCAGCGGGATGAAACGTGCGCGCCATTCGCTCACCGCCCAGGCTGCTGCTGCAGGCCAGGATCATGGCAACGAGGAGGATACGGGACGGGCGAAAAAGGCTCATGATGCCGATGCTGTCGGATTGGGTGGGCATTGTCAGCCGAAAGAGGTTGAGCTATGCGTTGCGATTAGCCGTTCGGACAGGCGTAGTGCCGCGCGCGGATGGGTGCGACGGCCCGGCGTGGCCGCCCCGCCTACCTTGCATCGTGCCGCTGGCCTGTCGCAGCATGGCGCGGTATTTCCCGGCAGGCACTGACTTCCATGCGGATGCTCCTGATCGTGGCGCTGATCGTGATCGTCGGTGGCGGTTGCAGCGGCAGCAACGGTGACACGTCGCCCCCGTCGGCGCCACCCGGCGATGGCGCGCTCGCGCCCGGATGGCATGAGCAGGGATTGCAGCACGATGGCGTCGAGCGCCGCTTTCGCCTGCTGTTGCCCGAAAGCGCCAGCGGGGTCGTGCCGGTGGTCATTCTGCTGCATGGCGGTCGCGGCAGCATGTACCGGGTGGTGGACGCTGACTCGGACGGGTCGGCCGAATGGCCGGTGATTGCGGAAGAGGCGGGGTTCCTGCTGGTGATCCCGAACGGCACCAACGTCGACACAGGCGAAGGGGTCGGCGAGGATCAATCCTGGAATGACTGCCGCCCCTTCGGATCGGGCGGGCCGGATTCGTCGGCCGATGATGTGGGGTTCCTCGCAGCGCTGATCGACGCCTTGCCTTCCCGGTTGGGCGAAGGTGCAGCGGTACTCCCGGATTTCGACCGGGTGTTCGTGACGGGTGTCTCCAATGGCGGGATGATGAGTTACCGCGTGGCCGAAGAGCATCCAGAGCGTATCGCCGGCATCGCTGCGTTCATCGCCAATCGGCCCGAGCCCTCGGAGTGCACACCTCGCAATCTGCCGGTCGGCATATTCATCGCCAACGGTACCGAAGATCCGTTGATGCCCTGGGAGGGAGGCACGATCGGCTTCAATCGCGGGACAGTCAGCTCAGCGGTCGAGACACGCGACTACTGGCTTGCGGTGAATCGGGTCGGCCCGGACCCGGGGGCGGTCATCGGGGAGCCGGATCGCGATCCCACCGACGGCAGTGTCGTGGTGTGCGAGCATTATCCCGCCGCCACCGGGGACTCGGCACCCATCCGGTTCTGCCGGGTCGAAGGTGGCGGACACAGCGTGCCCTCGCGTGTGCACGAGGTGCCGGGCCGGCAGAACCGGGATGTCGAGGGTGCCCGCCTGGCCTGGGCGTTCCTGGAAGCGCTATGACGGCGCTGCAACGATTCTCCGGACTTCTGCTTGCCCTGAATCTGCTCACCCCGGTTCTGCAGGCGCAGTCCGAGGAGGCGCGGATCGGACTGGTGCTCGGTGGCGGCGGTGCGCGCGGCGCCGCCCACGTCGGTGTGCTGAAAGTCCTCGAGGCGCAGGGCATCGTGCCGGACGTGGTGGTCGGTACCTCGATGGGCGCGATCGTCGGCGGACTGTATGCCAGCGGATACCGCGCGGCCGATATCGAGCGCATCCTCGAGCAGATCGACTGGGCTGCGGCGCTGCGCGATCAGCCGGGTCGCGAGCTGCTCAGTCCGCAGCGCAAGGCCGATGCCGCCCTGATTCCGTCCAGCCTGGAAGTCGGGATCGGCCGGGACGGGCTGCGAACCCCGCAGGGCCTGATCCAGGGCCAGAACCTCGGCTTGCTGCTGCGCCAGCTGCTGCTGCATGCGGGCGCCGTGGACGACTTCGATACCCTGCCGATCCCGTTTCGCGCCGTGGCGGCGGACGTGGTCACCGGAGAACAGGTCGTGCTGGCCTCGGGCGATCTGGCCGATGCCGTCCGTGCCAGTATGTCGGTGCCCGGCGCCTTCCAGCCCATCCGCATCGACGAGCGACTGCTGGTGGACGGGGGCGTGGTGGACAACGTGCCCATCGACGTCGCCCGCGCCATGGGCGCCGACCGGCTCATCGTGGTGGATGTGGGCGGTGGCCTGATGGCGGAGGAGGCCCTCGGCTCGCCCGCCTCGGTGACCATGCAGGTGATCTCCATCCTGATGTCCCGACAGACGCGTCTGCGTCTGGAGATGCTGGCGCCCGATGACGTCCTGATTCGTCCCGAGCTGGGCGACATCGGCCCTGTGGACTTTCCCAGGGCTGTCGATGCCGTGCCTCTGGGTGAGGCCGCTGCGCGGGCCGCGAGCCAGCAGCTTCAGGCCCTCGTGGCGACGCCGGAACGCCTGGCAGCGTTCAACGCGCGGGCTCGGCCGTCATGGCGCGACGAACGACCGATCGATCGTATCGAGATCGAGGATTCCCACAGCCGCACGGCGTTCATCGTCGAGAGTCGACTGGCGCCGCTGCTGGGCATGCCGGCCGAATCCCGGCTGATCGAGAGCCGGATCGGTGAGCTCTACGGCGAGGGTCACTACGAACGTATCGTCTATCGCTTCGACGAGCGGGATGATCAGCTGGTCCTGCGCATCACGCCCTACGACAAGAGCTGGGGGCCGAGCTTCCTGCGCCTCGGCCTGCGTCTCAGCGATGACTTTGACGGGGGCAGCACCTATCAGCTCGATGCCCTGGCCAGATTCGCCAGTGACATCCGGCCGGGCGCCGAGTGGCGGCTTCGCACTGCCCTGGGCGAACTGAACGAGGTGTCGGCCGGATGGCGCGTGCCGTTCGGCGAAACCTCACGGGCCTATGTACAGCCTTACGCGGCGCTGCGTTCCCTCGACCAACCGTTCTTTGTGGCCGAGCAGCGTGCCGAACTTGCGCGGCTGCGCTGGACCCGGGGCCGGGTCGGCACCGAGCTGGGGTATGACTGGAGCCCGTTTACCCGAACGTATCTCCAGCTCGAGCGCGGCCAGGATCGCCTGGCCCGACGGATCGGACCGGGCGAGATCGGCGGCCGGCTGAGGGAGAACTACGGCTTCACCGGGTTCGGTGTCGTTCTGGACAGCCTCGACGATGCGACCTTTCCTACGCGGGGTGCCCTGGTCGATGGTCGAGTCGAGTTGTACCAGCCGTGGCTCGGCTCCGAGAGCACCGCTCAGGTGCTGCGCCTCGACATGAGCCGGGCGTTTTCCTACGACCGCTACCTCATGCTTGCGGGCCTGCGCACCACGTCCGCGCGCAGCGATGAACTCTCCCTCCAGGCGGTGGACTTTCTCGGGGGGCTCGGTAACCTGTCCGGCTATGGCGAGCGACAGCTGGCGGGTCCGCAGGTCTTTCTCGCCCGTGGTCTGTTGATGCGACGCATGGGCGATGCACAGCAGCTGTTCGCGCTGCCGACCTATCTCGGTTTGAGCCTGGAGGCTGGGAACGCCTGGGAACAGCGCTCCGACTTCGATTTCGGCGACCTGATCTACTCCGGTGCGCTGTACATGGGCGTGTCCACCCCGCTGGGTCCGGTGTTTCTGGGGTATGGTCGGTCCAGCGAGGGCCGCAGCGCGATCTACCTCAATTTCGGCAGCCTCGTTCGTCCCAGCCGTCAGTAGAGAGGTCTCCCGCATGGCAAAAAAACTCCCGTATCGCGCCGTTACGGCCAGCGGCAACCAGTTCGAGTTCGAATTTCCGCTGCATCCGGATACCGCCTCCTCGGTGCACGTGCACAACCTGCTCGATGTGCTGCTCGGCACCCTGGATCGTGAGCTCCGGCATATGCCGGGCGTGAGCAATGGTGACGTGCTGCAGGCGCTGGCCATGCTGCTTGCCGTGCGTACGCGTGTCCTGCCGGGCCGCGAGGAGATGCTGGCCGGACTGTCGCGCGACCTGCTGGAGTCCGCGCTCAGCGCGGCGGTGGCCGAGCCCCCGGGCAACCTGCCACCGGACCAGCCCCGCGATGTGCATTGAGCCTGCCATGTCAGGGTTTCGGCGCTGGGATTGCGGGTATCGAAACAGGGAGAAGGTGACATGACACGAGTGGGTGCAGGGGTGGCGATGACGGCGGCGGCGCTGCTGGCAAGCTTCGGGCTGCTGGTCGGCAGCCAGGCAGCCGGCTACGACCGGATCACCGGCAGCACGATGAAAAGCCGCTCGGAGGTGATCGCACAGCATGGCATGGCCGCGACCTCCCATCCGCTGGCCACGCAGATCGCGCTGGACGTGCTCAAGCAGGGTGGCAACGCCATCGATGCCGCGATCGCGGCCAACGCCGCGCTCACCCTCATGGAGCCGACCGGCAACGGTCTGGGCGGCGACTTCTTCGCGATCATCTGGCACGCCGA
>SKYU01000175.1 GCA_007127715.1 Gammaproteobacteria bacterium
ACGGCCCGCGCCCATCGATCGCCTGGGTGATGTAGACCTCGTCGGTGAGATTCTTGCCCCAGAAGGTCAGGTCGAGGTTGTGACGATCGAAGCCGATCGTCACGCGCGCGTCCAGCAAACCGAGCGATTCGTCCGAAGCCACCCGATAGTTGTCTGGCAGGAAGAAGATACGGCTGCGATAGGAGTATTCGCTGTGCAGCGTCAGACTGCGATCGCCACCGATGGGCCGGGTCCAGGTGAAGCCGACGTTGTAGCTGTCACGCGGTGAGCGGGTAAGCCGGTTGCCGCTGAAATCGGCACCTGCTTCGTTGATGAAATCCTTGTAGGTGGCATCGAGGTTCGCGTAGCTCGCGAAAGCCGTCAGACCATCGGCAAGCACGGCCTGGAGCTCGAGTTCGAAGCCCTTGCTCTCCGCGTCAGCGGCGTTGTCGACGATCAGCCGCGCCCCATCGACCAGCTGGAAGACCTGCAGGTCGGTGTAGTCGATGAAGAAGGCGGTGAGGTTGGCGCGCAGCCGGCGGTCGAACAGTTCGGTCTTGATGCCGACTTCGTAGTTCTTCGCCTTCTCCTGGTCGAAGGGTGTGGAGGCACCTGCGCCGCTCGGTGAGGTCCCGTTGAAGCCGCCAGACTTGAAGCCCTCGGCATAGCTGGCGTAGACCATCACTTCCTCGTTGATGCGCCAGTCGAGCGCGATCTTGGGCGTGAAGGCGTTCCAGCTTTCCTTGGCGCGTACGTCGTACGGTGCTTCCAGGAAGGTGCCGATCGGATCGAAGCCCGCACCCTCCACGGAGGAGTCCTTCTTCTCATACGTGTAGCGTGCACCGGCGGTCAGGTTGACCGCATCGGTCAGGGCGTAAGTCAGCTGGGAGAACAGCGCGTAGCTGGTCGTGCGGTTGTCCTGGAAGTAGAAGGTGTTGAAGCTCGGCAGGGTGCCGGGCGGCACACCCGCGATGAACAGGGCGATGGGGATGTCGTTACCCGAGAAGTCGTTGTTCTCCAGTCGACGGATGTCGGCACGGTAGCCGTAGGCGCCGACCAGCCAATCGAGTCGATCCTCCATGGCCAGGCCCCCGAGGCGGACTTCCTGGGAATACTGGTCGATCTTGTCGATGGCATTGCGCACCACCAGCGGCGCATCCGAGCTGGAGAAATCCTGCAGGATGTCGTACTCGCCGTTGCGGAAGGCCGTGATGGAGGTGAGCTCACCCAATGGCGAATCCCAGCGCACGTTCCACGAGACGCCCCAGACGTCGCGGTCCTGGTAACCGTCGATGGTGAGCTCGTTGGTATAGGGATCGGGACTGCTGGGCGAGACCGTGAACGGCAGCAGCGGGGCCCCGGGGAAGTCCAGTGCAAACCACGGGAAGAACACGAACTGCTCGCCGACGCTGTTACGGTTCGGCCCGGCCAGCCGGTCACGCGACCAATCCGCCGCCATGGTGATGTCGAGCGTATCGGTCGGCGTCCACAGCATCTGGCCCCGCAGGGTGATGTTGTCCTCGTCGGAGAGCTTGTTGCCGGTGGTCGCGTTGGTGGCGTACCCGTCGCGCTCCAGCCAGGAGGCGGTCATCTTGCCGGCGAGCTGGTCGGTCAGGCCGCCGTTGACGTAGGCCCGCAGGCTTCGGCGGTCATAATTGCCGATACCTGCCTCGGCACGCGCCTCGAAGTCCTGGGTGGGCGGCGCCGTGACAATGTTGATCGCGCCGCCGACGACGTTCTTGCCGTATAGCGTGCCCTGCGGCCCGCGCAGCACCTCGATGCGCTGCAGATCGAAGAAATCGAAATCGAGGGTGCCGAGACGGCCGAGGTAGACACCATCGACGAACACGCCTACGGAGGCGTCGCCGGCGGCGGACTGGTCGGTCGAGCCGATACCCCGGATGAAAATCTCCGGCTGTACGGCATTGAAGCGACCCATGGTCAGGCCCGGTGTGCGGAAGGCGATTTCGTCCAGGGTGCCCACGCCGGAGGCCTCCAGGAAACCGGCATCGAATGCGGAGATCGCAATCGGCACGTCCTGCAGATCCTGCACCCGCTTCTGCGCGGTGACGATGATTTCATCGAGGGCCAGCCCGCGCTCCTGCGCGAGTGCCGAGCCTCCAAGTGCGGTGGCCACCGCGGCGGCGATAAGTGAGGCATGCGTCTTCATGTGTCTCTCCCCAGCTGCGGGCGCCGGGCGGCGCCGCGACTCACACGTGAACTCTCACCGGGAGCGGCCCGGCACCGTGAACTCGGCTGGGGGTGACTGGGCGCCTGGCTGGCGCCCGCTCGCGAGGTTGCACCTGACCGGTCGGTCCGTGCCACCATGCCGCTTCTCCCCCAGGGCCGCGGCGTTCCCGCCACGCGGCCGGTGCGTTGCATCCACACGCCGGGACATCCGGCCAGTCTCGTTATGCAACCAACGCGAGGAGTATGAAATCCAGCATGATCCAGTGTCAAGACGCGCCGCCGCAGGCCCTGAGGACTCGAACTGCCCTCAGGACTGTTGTGCCCGCACCACGCTGGGGGCTGCCGCGACCGGGGTGACACTGTGGCTGTCCAGCGGAGCCGCGCAGACACTGCAGGCCACCTGCGCTCGCAGCACCGCCCCGCAGGGCCTATGGGTGAGGATCATCGGCACCCCGCCCGGCGGCGCGTACCAGCGATCCCCCCAGGCCAGCAGCGCGAGCAGGATCGGGTAGAACGCCCGGCCCCTGTCGGTCAGCCGGTAATGCAGACGTTGCGGGCGCGCCTGATAGACCTCCGTGCGGAACACGTCGAGCTCGACCAGGCGGCGCAGCCGGTCGGCGAGAATATTCGGTGCCAGCTCCAGGGCCTCGCGCATGTCCTCGAAGCGGCGCAGGCCGAAAAACGCGGTCGCCGCCACCTGGGGCGTCCAGCGATCGCCGAGCAGCTCCAGTAACGCACTCGAGACCAGGGTGCGGGTGGCCGGCTGGCCCTCGACCGTGCTCCGGCGCCGTCTCGGCGAGCGCGCCGTCGCTGCACTCGCCCCCGGACCGAGCGTGTAGTCGACCTCGCGCGGATCGACCTCGCCGCCGCAGCTGGCGCAGGTCATCCGCGGCGTGGTGAGTTCCCCGCAGCCGCTGTGGCGCAGCAGGATGGGCGCCTGACCGCCCGGCGGGGCCCAGCGCTGCTGCCAGGACAGCATCATCAGCGCGGCGGGATAGAGGTCGCGCCCCTTGGCGGTCAGTCGGTACTCGTGGCGCAGCGGACGCTCGCTGTAGACCTCGCGTGCGAGCACCCCATGCTCGGTCAGGTGCTTCAGCCGATTGGTCAGCGTGCTGCGCGCAAGCTCCAGACGCGCCTGGAACTCGTCGAAACGCCGGACACCGAACCAGGCCTGCTGCAGGATCATGATGACCCAGCGGTCGCCGATGACGTCCAGCGCCCGGTTGACCGAACTCGAGCTGATGAACGCCCTGTCGAACATGCCTGCTGTCCCCATCCCCCGCCGCTTCCCCCGGCGTACCCGAACTTGCAAAGCCCGGGGCGCGTTGCTAGCTTCCAGTCTCTTTACGAAAGTGACACGTCAGGGGAGCCATGTCCACTCCAGCCCAGCATCTCAAGCAACGCCTGCGCCTGCCGGCCATCGCCGCGCCCATGTTCCTGATCTCGGGGCCCGAACTGGTCATCGCCGCCTGCCGTGCCGGCATGATCGGCTGCTTCCCGGCCCCCAATGCCCGTACGCCGGAGATCCTGGACGAATGGCTGACCCGTATTGCCGCCGAGGTCGGCGAGCAGGACGCCCCGTGGGCGGCCAACCTGGTCATGCACAAGTCCTATGCCCGGCGCGAGCAGGACCTCGAGCGGGTGGTCCACCACCGCGCGCCCCTGGTGATCACGGCGCTCGGCAGTCCGCGCGACGCCGTCGAAGCCGTACACAGCTATGGTGGGCTGGTCTTCGCAGACGTCAACAGCATCGAGTTTGCCGCCAAGGCGGCCGAGACCGGCGTCGATGGCCTGGTCCTGGTGGCGGCCGGCGCCGGCGGTCATACCGGACAGCTCACAGGCTTCGCCTTTGTCGAGGCGGTGCGCGAGTTCTGGGACGGCATCATCGTCCTCGGCGGGGGCATCAGCACGGGACGCGGCGTGCGCGCCGCCGAGGTGCTGGGTGCCGACCTCGCCTACCTCGGTACCCGCTTCATCGCCACGCGCGAGAGCATGGCCAGCGACGACTACCGGCAGATGCTGGTCGATTGCACCGCGCGCGACATCGTCTGCTCGGCCGCCATTTCCGGGGTACCGGCCAACTGGTTGCGCCCCAGCCTCGAGCAGGCGGGCTACGACGCCGCGGCGCTGGCCAGCGCCAAGCCGGTCAATTTCGGCGACCCGCAGGAGGGCTCGAAGCCCTGGAAGAACGTCTGGTCGGCCGGTCAGGGTGTGGGCATGGTCCACGAGGTGCTGGGCGTCGCCGAACTGGTCGACCGGCTGGCGATCGAATACCAGGCGGC
>SKYU01000055.1 GCA_007127715.1 Gammaproteobacteria bacterium
CCTTGCGGCTGTCGACAGCTTCCTCGCGACCCTGACGGACGGCCCACGCTGACATGAAACGCCGCCCGGTGCTCGCGTCCCTGGGGCTTGGCCTCATCCTGGCCGCAGGCTGCGGGGGCAGTACCGAGACCGCTGACCCCGGCGCGCCCGACCGGCGGGCAGCGCAGAACGCAGGACTCCCGCAGCTGGGTCTGCCGCTGGCCGGCATTACCGTCTCCGGCATTTCCGCAGGCGGCTACATGGCCACGCAGTTTCATCTTGCCCATGCCGACTGGATCGACGGAGTGGCCGTGCTTGCGGCGGGCCCCTGGCGCTGTGCCGAAGGCCGACTGCAGCAGGCGCTCGGCCGCTGCATCGATGGGGGTGAGGCAGAGCTTGAAACCGGACGCCTGGCCGCCGAGGCCCGGGAGCTCGCCGCAGCAGGGCGCCTGGCGGCCGCCACGGCCCTGGCCGGCGACCGCGTCTGGATCTTCCGCGGCACCCGTGACACGGTCATCAGCGCCGGCGTGGTCCGTGCCAGCGCCGCGTTCTACCGTGAGTACGCGCCCGAGGCCACCGTCATGCTGCGCGAGGATATCGACGCGGTCCATGGCTGGCCCACGATGGACTTCGGCGCCGCCTGCGAAGGCTTCGACCCGCCTTACCTCACCGCCTGCGGCGTGGATGTCGCCGGCCATCTGCTGGAGGCCCTGCTCGGCAACCTGACGTCTCCCGAGGCAGCAGCGCCCGAAGAGGGCCTGCGACGCTTCGATCAGCGGCCATTCTGGCCAGCCCGGGACGGGCACTCGCTGCACGAGTCCGGTTGGGTGTATGTCCCGCAAACCTGCCGCGAAGGCGGCAGCCACTGCCGGCTGCATGTCGTGTTTCATGGCTGTCGCCAGTCCGAGGACTTCATCGGCGAGGCGTTCGTGCGCCACACGGGACTCAACGCCTGGGCCGAGGCCAACGGCCTTGTCGTTCTCTATCCGCAGGTTCGCCCCAGCCGGCTGCGCCCGCTCAATCCCCAGGGCTGCTGGGACTGGTGGGGTTACAGCGGTGCCAACTATGTCGAGCGCGGCGCGGCCCAGATCGCCGCCGTCGCCGCGATGCTGCGGCACCTGGCCGAGACCGCACACGAGGCTGCGGACGCCACGGCACAGGCGCGATAGGGAAATTCCACGACTGCGCCCAGGCCCCGGCTGCCCTACGCTCAGGGATTGACGCACTCCGGAGCATCCCGATGGCCGAGGCCCTGCAGCTTGATGCGGCCCTCCTGAACAAGTACGACACGCGCGGGCCGCGCTACACCTCCTATCCCGCGGCCCCGCAGTTCCGTCCCATGGAAGAGGCCGAGTACCGGGCGCTGGTACAGACGCACCGTGCAAACCGCAGCGACCCGCTGTCGGTATACGTGCACATCCCCTTCTGCCGCACGGTCTGCTATTACTGCGGCTGCAACAAGGTGGTCACCGCGAATTACCGGCGGGCCGAGGACTATCTCGAGGTGCTGACGCAGGAGCTGGCGCTGCAGAGCACTCTGTTCGGGCTGCGCCCGGCGGTCGACCAGCTGCATCTGGGCGGAGGTACGCCCACCTACCTGAATGACGGTGATCTATCGCGCCTGATGCGGGCGCTGGACACGTCGCTGGCTCTTGAGCCGGGGGAGACCCGGGAGTTCTCCATCGAGATCGACCCGCGCACCACCGACGCCGCGCGCATCCGCCACCTCGCCGCACTGGGGTTCAACCGCCTCAGCATCGGCGTCCAGGATTTCGATCCCGAGGTCCAGCGGGCGATCAACCGCCTGCAGGGCCTCGACCAGACCACGGAGGTCATCGATACGGCCCGGCAGGCCGGTTTCCGCTCGATCAACCTCGACCTGATCTATGGCCTGCCGCTGCAGACCCAGGCGCGGTTCGCCGAGACGCTGGAGCGGGTGATCACGCTTCGCCCCGACCGGCTGGCCGTCTACAGCTACGCCCACCTTCCCGAGCGCTTCAAGGTCCAGCGGCAGATCGAGGCTGCAGACCTCCCTTCATCCGCCGAGAAGCTGGCGTTGCTGGTGATGACCATCGAGCGGCTGACGGCAGCAGGTTATGTCTACATCGGCATGGATCATTTCGCCCTGCCGGACGATGAGCTCGCCGTGGCCCTGCGCGAGGGCAGCCTGCAGCGGAACTTCCAGGGCTACGCGACAGGTGCGGGGCGCGACCTGCTCGCGCTGGGTGTCTCGGCCATCGGTCGGATCGGACCGGCCTTTGCGCAGAATCACCGGTCGGTCGAGCCCTGGGCGGCCGATGTCAGCCTCGGCCGCATCCCGGTGGCCCAGGGCCTGGTGCTCGACGACGAGGATCTGCTGCGCGGCGAGATCATCCAGGCCCTGATGTGCGGCCGCCGACTCGACGTCCGGGATATCGAACGCCGTTACCGGATCGAGTTCGCGAGCCACTTCGCTTCCGAGCTCGAGCGCCTGATCCCGCTCGCCGACGACGGACTGGTGACCGTCGACGCCGAGTCGATAGAGGTGAGTGCCCGGGGGCGGCTGCTGCTCCGTCCGATCGCCATGGCCTTCGACGCCTACCTGCACGCCAGGCACAAGACCACGGAACCCCGCTACTCCCGGGTGATCTAACCTTCCGTACACATGAAAAGACGGCGCCAAGGCCCGGAAAGGGGTCTGTCGACCGTCTGCGAGAGTTGCCGAGGTGTTTTTCCGTCCCGTTTGGGCGCTGCTGGCGGCCCTGTCCATCAGCGCCTGCACTTCCATGTCGCCCCTGCCCCGCAGCGGCGAACTGCCGTCGGTTCCCGAGCTGCTCGACGGGCAGGCCCTGCTGGAGGCCTCGGTTCCAGGCGAGGCGCTGCCGGTGATCGACACGCGCGGTCTGACGCCGGAAATGCGTGCGTTCGTCTCGCAGAGCGTGGCCGGTGCCCGTTCGGCCGAGGCGCGGCTGCAACGGCTGCTGTGGGACATGCGCCGCAACGGACTCCTGACACTGACCTACCAGTCCACACACACCGGTACGGCCAGCGAAACCTTCGAGACACGCGTCGGCAACTGCCTGTCGTTCACCAACCTGTTCGTCGCGCTGGCACGCGAGGCGGGTCTGGAGGTGTCCTACCAGCAGGTCGACATCCCGCCGGTCTGGACCAGTGGCGGTGAGATGCTGATGCTCAACCAGCATGTCAATGTCCGGGTGCACCGCACCACCCGACAGCGCGCGAGCACGCATGACCACGTGGTCGACTTCAACGCACCGGAATATACCGGCAACTACCCGCAGCGCCCGGTTGCCGATGCCGTGGTCGATGCCCTGTTCCACAACAATCTTGCCGTGGATGCCCTGCTGGCCGATGACCCCAGGACGGCCTTTCTGCACTTCCGCCGCGCACTGGCGATCGATCCGGCCTCGACGTCGGCCTGGACCAACCTCGGCGTGCTCTACCAGCGAAACGCGCTCGAGCGCCATGCTGAAGCCGCCTTCCACCAGGCGCTTGCGCACGACCCGGGCCACAAGGTGGCCATGAGCAATCTGGCGCGGCTCTACGATCGGCTGGGACACACCGATCTCGCCGCGGCCTACCGGGAACGCATCCGCCGCCACCAGCAGCAGAACCCCTACTACCATTTCTTCCTGGCCGAACAGGCGTTCGCTCAGGCCGATCTCGACGCGACACTGCGTGCCGTGGATCGTGCGATCAGGCTGCGAGAGCAGGAACACCAGTTCCACTTCCTGCGTGCGCAGACACTGGAGGCGCTGGGAGACCGCGAGGCCGCCCGGCTCAGCCTGCTGCGCGCCGAGGAACACGCCACCTTCGCTACCGTCCGCAACACCTACCGGCGCAAGCTCGAGGCGCTGGAGTAGACGTCCGCCGGCCAGGCGTGCGGCCTCACTCGCCGTAGTAGCGTTTCCAGCTCGGCAACTGTTCGGGATAGTCGGCCTGTGTCGGCTGGGCGTAGGCGCGCATCCGCTCGCGCCCCGCCATGGCCGAGGCATATTCCTCCACGCGGACATAATAGAGAAACGACAGCAGCCGGTCGGCGAAGCGCCAGCGGCCCTCCTCGCGGCGGTATTCGTCCTCGTAGCGCAGCGCCGTCCACATCGCCTCGCCATGGCGCACCACCTCGGCGTGCGAGGTCACCAGGCCGGTGGCCCGATCGGGATCCTGGGGATCGAACTCGATGATGTGATCGTGGGTGAAGTGGTTGCTCGGGCCGAGCACGGCGAAGCGGCCATGAAACTGCTCCACCACGGCCTCGCGGCCCCGGGCGTTGAGCACGCCGTCGCGTGAACGAAACGCGCCGTCGACCGTGAAACAGTCGGCGATGCCGTCGATGACGCGGTCATCGATGACAATGCCGTAGCGGGCGACCAGTTCGCGGATCGCCTCGCGATCTTCCAGTCGGCGGATACGCTGTTCCAGGCTGAGGGTGTCGGACATGGTATGAGCTCCTTGCTCGTCACAGGACTGGGGCGGGCGTCGGATCAGCCGCCCGGCGGATCCCCACGGCGGCGAACGCGGATCAGACCTTCCTGGGCCGTGCTGGCGATCAGCGTACCGTCGCGGCTGAAGAACATCCCGCGCGCCAGCCCCCGTCCGCCCTGGGCCGCGGGGCTGTCAGAGGTGTAGAGAAACCAGTCGTCCACCCGCGGGGCGCGGTGAAACCACATGGCGTGATCGAGACTGGCCATCTTCACGTCATCGTGCCCGAAGCGCAGGCCATGCGGCAGGGCCGCGGTGCCCAGCAGTTCGTAATCCGAAACATAGGCCAGCAGCACCCGGTGCAGCTGGTCGACGGCGGGCAGCGCGTCGGTCGCGCGCAGCCAGACCGACTTCACCGGGTCGCGACGCTCGGGCCGCAGGAAATTGACCGGGTCGACCGGGCGGAATTCGAAGGGCCGCTTGCGGGTGAGAAACCGCTGCATCTTCTCCGGAATGCCGGGCATCTCGCCAGAATACAGCGCCTGGGCATCGGCCAGGCCTTCCGGCCCCGGCACCTCCGGCATCGACACCTGGTGCTCGAAGCCCTCCTCGGGCACCTGGAACGAACAGGACAGTGTGAAGATCGGTCGGCCATGCTGGATCGCCACCACCCGACGGGCGCTGAAACTGCCCCCGTCTCTCGAGCGGTCGACGTGGAACACGATCGAGGCGTTGAAGTCGCCGGGACGCAGGAAATAGGCGTGCAGCGAGTGCACCACGCGGTCCTCGACCGTCTTGCTGGCCGCGGAGAGCGCCTGGCCAAGCACCTGGCCGCCAAACACCTGCGGTGCCCCGATATCGCGGCTCTCGCCGCGGAAGATGTCCTGCTCGATGCGTTCGAGCTCCAGCACGTGCAGGAGATCGGCAAGTATGGGATTCATGGGGATGCGGCACTCCTCTGCGATTCGCCGGCGAGATGCCGCAGACGCGCGATCAGGCTGGAGGTGTCCCAGCGCGCGCCGCCCAGGGTCATCACCTCGGCATAGAACTGGTCGACCAGCGCGGTGACGGGCAGGGCGCTGCCGTTTCTCCGCGCCTCCTCGAGACAGATACGCAGATCCTTGCGCATCCATTCCACGGCAAAGCCGAAGTCGAACTCACCGGCCAGCATGCTTCGGTGGCGATGTTCCATCTGCCAGGACTGGGCCGCGCCCGCGGAGATCGCCTCGATCACCGCTTCGGGGTCGAGCCCGGCACGCTCGGCGAAATGCAGGCCCTCCGCCAGGCCCTGGAGCAACCCGGCGATGCAGATCTGGTTGACCATCTTGCCGAGCTGCCCGGCGCCCGCGGCACCGAGCAGGCGGATACGTCGCGCATAGCTGCGGATCACCGGCTCGGCGCGTTCGAAGACGGTACGCTCGCCCCCGACCATCACCGTCAGGGTGCCCTGCTCCGCGCCGGACTGTCCGCCGGACACCGGGGCATCGAGGGCATGCAGCCCCACAGACGCGGCCTCGCCTGCAAGCCTCTGCGCCAGCGCCGCGGAACCGGTGGTGTGGTCGATCCAGATTCCCTCGCGCGCCAGGCCGGCGAATGCGCCCTGCGTGCCCAGCATCACGGCCTCGACGTCCGGATCGTCACCCACGCAGGTCATCACGAATTCCGCGCCTTCCGCCGCCTCACGCGGGCTGCTGGTACCCACGCCAGGATACCGGGCCAGCCACGCCTCCAGCGGGGCCGCGCTGCGATTCCAGACCCTCACCCGGTGCCCCGCGTCCGCCAGGTGCCCAGCCATCGGCGCGCCCATCACGCCCAGACCGATGAATGCCACTGTCGCCATCACGCCCTCTCGCGCGTTGCACGCGCCTGCTCCCCAAGCGTCATTGTAACGTGGCCTTACAGGGGAAAGATCAGCAGCAGCAACGGCACCGAGACCACGACGATGATGATTTCCAGCGGCAGTCCCATCCGCCAGTAATCGCCGAACCGGTAGCCGCCAGGCTCGAAGACCAGCGTATTCGACTGGTGACCGATCGGTGTGAGAAACGCGCAGGAGGCGCCGATGGCCACGGCCATCAGCAGGGGGTCGGCGTTGACGCCCAGCCTGCCGGCGAGATCGAGTGCCAGCGGCGCCATCAGCACGGCGGTCGCGTTGTTGTTGATCACGTCGGAAAGCATCATCGTGCCGACCATCAGGAGCACCACCACCCAGACCGGCCCGAGCTCGCCCGTCAGCGCCATCAGCCCGTCAGCCAGCAGCGCGGTCCCGCCAGTCAGCTCTAGTGCCGTACCCACCGGGATCATCGCGCCAAGCAGCACAATCACCGGCCAGTCCACGGCCGTGTAGAGCTCATCGCGACGGATCACGCTGAACAGCGCGAGTCCGGCCACGGCGGTGGCAAAGGCGATGTGCGCGGGCAGCACGCCGCTCACCACCGCAACAATCGCCGCACCAAAGATTGCGGTGGCCAGCAACAGGTGTCGCGGGCGGCCGATGTTGACGTCACGCTCGGCCAGCGGCAGCAGCCCGAACTCCGAGAGCGCCTCCTTCATCCGCTCCTCGCCGCCCTGCAGCAGCAGCACATCACCCGGCTGGAATCGCACGTGGCTCAGACGGCGCCCGATGCGCCGGCCCTGTCGGGCGATGGCCAGCAGGTTGAGCCCGTGGCGATCGCGCAGGCGCAGCGTGGCCGGCGTCTTGCCGAGCAGCGACGAGGCCGTGCCGACGATCGCCTCGAACATCAGCACCTCATCGGAGCGCAGGTCGCCGTGCTCGAGCTCCTGTGCCTCCTCGAGAACCAGGTCGCTCGCGCCGATCAGCTCCTTGAGCGCCTCGGAGTCGGCCTCCACCACCAGCAGGTCGCCGCCTCGCACCTCGACATGGCCGCGCGGGGCCAGGCGCCGGGACTGGTCACGGACCAGGCCGACGATGACGGCTTCATCATCAGCCAGTTGCTCGATGTCGTCGACGCTCCTGCCCACCAGCTTCGAGTCCTCGGGCACCCGCAGCTCGGTGATGTATTCGCTGATATCAAGCGGGGAGGCGCCGCCACCGGACTCCACCCGCTCGGCAGGGATCAGCCGCCAGCCGACCAGGGCCACGAACAGCACGCCAAGCAGCGCCACCGTGCCCCCCACCGGCGCGAAGGCGAACATCGAGAACCCCTCGCCCAGCGTCTCGGCCCGGAAGGTCGAGATGATGATGTTCGGCGGGGTGCCGATCAACGTGGACATCCCGCCGAGGATGGAGCCGAACGCAAGCGGCATCAGGGCGATCGCCGGTGAGTACCCTTCCCGGTAGGCATTGCGCAGCGCCACCGGCAGCATCAGGGCCATCGCGCCGATGTTGTTCATGAAGGCCGAAAGCACCGCGACGGCCACCGTCTGACCGACCAGCTGGAGAACCATGCGTCCGCGCAGCGGCGAGAGCAGCCGGATCACCACGTCGACAATCCCGGCATTCTGCAGCGCACGGCTGATGACCAGCACCGCGGCCACGGTGATCACGGCAGGATGGGCGAAGCCGGTGAACGCCTGGTCGACGGGCAGCACGCCGGTCAGCACCACGACCAGCAGCGCCAGCAGCGCGACGAGATCGTAACGGAAGCGCCCCCACACGAACATGGCCAGTGCGAGCGCCAGCACGCTGAAGACGATCCCCTGCTCGATGGTCATAGGCGCTCCCGGACACGTGGCGGCCACAGTGTAGCCCTTCGGGCGAGGCATTTGCCCCCACCCCGGACGGCGGGTATCTTCCCACGGCCAGCCCGCCTTGCAGGAGACAACCGATGTCCGCCGACACGCCCGCCCCCCGACTGCCCTCCCGCTGGGCCCTCGCCTGCGGCTGGCTGGCGCTGGCCGCGCTGGTGTTCACCCTGCTGGTGCTGGCCTACACGGGCCCGGCCTACCGGGCCGAGTGGATCGACGTGCGTACTGCCCTGTTCACGCTGCTGCGCTGGGCCGCATGGGGCAGCATCGCCTGCATCGTCCTGGGCCTGATCGCGACACTCTGGAACATACACTCCGGCAGCCGGCGGATGGCCGTCCTCGGGGCCGTCGTGCTGGTGGTCGGCGCCGCCCTGACGGTGAACTTCCTCAGCTGGCAGCGAACGGCACGCTCGGTCCCGCCGATCCACGACATCACCACCGACACTCTGGACCCGCCCGCCTTCGTGGACGTCGTGCCGCTGCGTGTCGACGCCCGCAACCCCCCGGAATATCCGGGTGACGAGGTGGCCGTGCGCCAGCGGGAGGCCTATCCCGACCTGCAGCCCATCCGCGTGGCTGCATCCCCGGCAGCCGTCTTCGAGGCGGCTTCTGCCGTGGTGGAGCGCAAGCGCTGGACGCTGGTGGCCGAGGTGCCCGCGGAGGGCAGGATCGAAGCCACGGACAGCACCTTCTACTTCGGATTCCAGGATGACGTGGTGATCCGCATACGCCCGGACGGCGAGGGCAGCGTCGTCGATATCCGCTCGAAATCGCGTGTGGGGATGTCTGATGTGGGCACCAACGCACGGCGGATCCGTGACTTCCGGGACGCCCTGCTGGCCCGGGTCCCGGCGCATGAGGACTGAGCCATGACCACCGACTCCGGCGTCTCGCGGGGCGCACTCACCTGCGGCTGGACGGCCGTCTTCCTGCTGGTGCTGACCGCGGTCCTGTTTGCGGTGGCCGGTCCCGGTCACCGGGCCGGGCTGCTGTCGCTGAATACCGCGTTTCTGGTATTCACCGTCGGTGCACTGGGCGCGGTGCTGTCACTGCTGCTCGGCGCCCTCGGCACCTTCTGGAACCTGCGGCGCGGTAGCCGGGCGCTGGCCGGCGGCAGCCTGCTCGCCACGATTGCCGGACTGGGGCTCACCATCAACCTCACCAGCTGGTTCCTGGCCGCCCAGGCGGTCCCGGCGATCCACGACATCACGACCGACACCGATGACCCGCCGGCGTTCGTCGAGCTGCTGAGTCTGCGCGCGGACGCGGCCAACCCCCCTGAGCACCCGGGGGCCGAAGTCGCCGGGATGCAGCGCGAGGCTTACCCGGATATCCAGCCCCTGCGCATCGAGGCGAGTCCCCAGACGGTGTTCGCGGCCTCGTTGCAGGTGGCGCATGAACTCGGCTGGCAGATCGTCGCGGAAGTCCCGGCCGAGGGACGCATCGAAGCCACCGACATCACCCGCTATTTCGGCTTCCGCGACGACGTGGTCATCCGCATCGCGGCCCAGGATGGGGTGACGGTGCTGGACATCCGTTCAAAGTCCCGCGTGGGGATGTCGGATGTCGGGGCCAACGCCGCGCGGATCCGCGAATTCCGCGAGCGGCTGCAGACCCTGCTCTGAGGTGCGGCCCGCGAGCTGTATTCAGAACGGAATACGGCCCGTCAGCATCTGCCAGAACATGCGGTAGTCGCCGGCAAGACTGTAGAACGGGTAACGGAAGGTGGCCGGACGGTTTTTCTCGAAAAAGAAGTGCCCGGACCAGGCGAAGCCATAGCCAAGCAGGGGCACCAGAAGCAGCCACCAGGCGTTCAGCGTGAACAGCGCCCAGGCGGCCACAAGCAGGCCGAGACCGGTGCCGATGAAATGCAGGCGCCGCGAGGTGCGGTTGCGATGTTCCGAAAGATAGAAGGGATAGAATTCGGCGAAGCTTCCGAAGCCTGACTCGCGCTGCTGCTCCATGCTCTTCCCCCGGGCCGCCTGATCTTCGATGATGAGAGCCCGGATCCTGCGATGCAAGCACCGCGGGTGGGTGCGGGTGACACGACGGGTACGCTGCCGCAGAATGCCGGGGTGAGTGTCCGGCGCGCGGTGCGCCAGACCCAGTCGAAGGAGACCTGCAGCGTGTCCGAGCCAGCATCCCGCGTCGATCCCGATGGTCTGCTGGAGTACTCGGTGGTGTTCACCGAGCGCTCTCTGAACCACATGTCGGCGGCCTTCCAGTCGGTCATGCGCGACATCTCCAGCGGGCTGCGCGAGGTCTACCAGGCCGACGCCGTGGCCGTGATTCCCGGGGGCGGCACCTTCGCCATGGAGGCCGTGGCGCGTCAGTTTGCCGGCGATGCACCCTGCCTGGTGATCCGCAACGGCTGGTTCAGCTATCGCTGGACCCAGATTATCGACACCGCGCGCCTGACGTCCCGGTGCGAGGTGCTGAAGGCGCGCCGCCAGGGCGATGCTTTCGATGCGCCCTTTGCGCCAGTGCCGATCGACGAGGCTGTCGAACAGATCCGCGGGCTGCGTCCTCAGGTGGTGTTCGCGCCGCACGTCGAGACCTCCGCGGGCATCCTGCTGCCCGACGATTATGTGCGTAGCCTGGCCGAGGCCGTGCATGCCGTGGGCGGTCTGCTGGTGCTCGACTGCGTGGCCTCGGGGACCCTCTGGGTCGACATGCGTGCGCTGGGCGTCGATGTGCTGATCAGCGCGCCGCAGAAAGGCTGGAGCGGCTCGCCCTGCGCCGGGCTGGTGATGCTCAGCGAGCGCGCGCTCGCGCGTATCGCCGAGACCCGCAGCAGCAGCTTCGCCTGCGACCTCGGGCGCTGGCTGACCATCATGCGCGCCTATGAAGACGGTGGACACGCCTATCACGCCACGCTGCCGACGGATGCGCTGCGGGTATTCCGCGACGCAATGCACGAGACCCGGCATGTCGGACTGGAGCTCGCCCGCGAACGGCTGCAGACACTTGGGCGGGCGGCCCGGGGTCTGCTGGCGGACCACGGCCACGCCAGTGTCGCCGCACCCGGATTCGAGGCGCCAGGAGTGATCGTCTGTCATACCCGGGATGAGGCGCTGTCCAGCGGCCGGGCCTTCGCGGGTCTCGGACTGCAGATCGCCGCGGGCGTGCCCCTGATGTGCGACGAGCCGGCGGACTACCGCAGCTTCCGTATCGGGTTGTTCGGTCTCGACAAGCTGCTGCATCCCGACCGCACGCTGCTGCACCTGGAGGATGCGCTGCAGGCGCTGAGCGGGACTGCGTAATGGGCGTGCCCCGCACCATGGCCGCGGGACTGCTGCTGGCGACCGCGGGCACGGCCATGGCGGCACCGCCGGTGGTCTCCATCGAATTCAGCGGCAACGACGTCACCCGCGAACGGGTGATGCTGCGCGAGATGGCGCTGGCCCCAGGCGACCCGGCCGACCCCGAGGCCATCGCACGCAGCCGCCAGGGCATCAACGACCTGGGTCTTTTCCGGGAGGTGGAGATCACACCACGGCCTGTCGATCTGGACGACCCCGATGCCGGGGTCGCGCTGGAAGTCCTGGTCCGCGAGAAGCGCTTCCTGCTGCCGGTCCCGCGGATCGACGCCAGCTCCGACCGTGACCGAAGCCTTGGACTGCAACTGCGGTGGAACAACGCATTTGGCGAGAACCACACCCTGAATGCCTTCATCGCCGACGGACGCTACCCGGCCGACCGGCTGCGCGACCGAGAACAGCGTGGCCGCATCGCCTATGATGCCCCTCTGCTATTCGGTGACTGGGGCCTGGCGGGTGGCCTGGAACGCACCGAACGCCGCGCCCGCGTCAGCGGCGCGGAGACCGTTTTCGACGAGACGCTGCACCGTGCGGAACTGCGGGTGACCCGCGATCTCCGCGACACCCGGCCACGGCGCGGCTGGATTGCCCACGCCGGGCTTGCCTACGAGGACCAGCGGGTCTCGGGCGAGGGCGCGCCACCACCCGACGGCCACGCAACCGCGATCCTGGTCGGCGCCCTGCATGACAACCGACGGTTCCATCTCTACAGCGAGACCGGCCGGCGGGCCACCCTCAGTGCGGAAATCGCACAGCGCGGCTGGGGCTCGGATTACGGCTACAGGCGGATCGATCTGCGCCACGAGGAATATCTCGCATTGCCCCAGGGAGAGCATCACAGCCTCTATCTGATCGCCCGCGGTGGCTGGTATGCCGGCGGCCCTGGACGCACCAACGTCCATGACCTTGGCGGCTCCGGCACGCTGCGCGGTTATACCAACGATTATCTTGAAGGACAGCGCTATGGCTACCTGGCTGCCGAGTACCTTCGCCCGCTGGGGCCGAACTGGCTGCGCCTGATGGTCGTGGCCGAGGCGGGGTTCGCCGGCGGCAGCGTGGACCCCAACGCCCGCAGTGGCGGCGGCATCCATGCCAGCATTGGCGTGGGAGTGCGCCTGCGCTTCTCCTGGTTCGTGAACTTCGAACTGGAAGCAGGAGTCGCACAGCCGCTGCGCCGCGGCGATGGCCGGAGATTCTTTGCCGGGGGCGTCTAGACCCGCAACACCCCCAAGGCCCCGGTGCACACCCCACCCACGAAAAAGGCCGGGCACCCCGCAGGATGCCCGGCCCGTCACAGCGCGGCAACTGTGCAGTCGGCTAGAAGCGCCAGCTCGCCTGGATGCCGTAACTCGGACCGCGCCGGAGCGTTGTGAAGAACGCCCGCGGCCCGAGGAAGCCGCGATCAACCGCCTGGCCATCGACTTCCGCCGGTGCCCGGTTGAAAATCCCCGGAGGCACCGGAATGCCGTTGTAGCGGAGATCACCCCAACGGGTGGCATTGACCGCCGAGTCCTCGTCGAGCAGGTTGCGCCCGTAAATCGAGATACGCAGGGTGTCGCTCTCGATACCCAGCTGCATGCCGAGCAGAGTGGCCGCACCAACCTGGGCGCGGTTATGCACCTGCACGAACTTGCTGGACTCGTAGGTCAGATCACCGCTGACGAACCACTCGAAACCCCGACCGATCTCCTGGGTGAAGCGGGCATTCAGCGTGGCCTGGTGCTCGGAACTCAGCGGCAGGCGGTTGCCCTTGATCGAGCACAGTTCCCGCTGCGCGGGCGTCAGCTGATCGATCGGCGGGATCAGGAATCCGCCTGAGTTGAGCGTGTACTCGAAGTCATCGCAGCCTTCGGTGAACCGCGGTCGGCTCCAGCCATAGGAGGCCCCGACGATGAGGTTGTCGGTAAGCGCCGCCTGCACCTCCAGCTCCAGACCCCAGATTTCCGCCGATCCCTGGTTGGTGGCGATCGAGGTGGTGCTGCTGCCGTCAGGCGTACCCACGGCAGTGGTCAGCTGCACGTCCTTGGCACGGGTGTAATAGGCCGCGACGTTGGCGGTCATGCGTCCATCCAGCCAGACCGTCTTGGCCCCGAACTCGAAATTGGTCGAGGTCTCTTCCTCGTAGGTCGCACGGCCCGACGGCGCACCCTGCGCACCGTTGAGTCCACCCGGCTTGTTGCCTCGGGCGACGATGCCATAGAGATTGAGATCCGGGTTCAGTTGCCAGGCCAGCGTCGCACGCGGCGTGAACGAGTAGAACGTCCGCTCACCCTGGAAGGCGGGATCGATACGATCCTTGCGCTCCTCGGCATAGCGCGCCTCGAGCGTACCCGTGATGGCATCGCTGAAGTCGTATTCCACCAGGCCGAACAGCGCCTGGTTGCGGGTGCCGGTGATGATCTCGGGTTCAAGGCCGACACCGAAGGGGTTGGCGGCGGTGATCCGGATCTCGTCGTTGTCCTGATCGTACAGGAATACACCGGCCAGCCAGCGCAGCGGCTCATCCTGAGGCGAGGCCAGACGCAACTCCAGCGAGTAGTCGTCGACCAGGTTCTTCTGCTGGGTGGTGATGATGTTGATCGGCGCACTCTGGAAGTCGCTGTCGAAGCCGTAGCGATCGCGCTCGGTGCGGTAGGCGCCCTGCAGGGTCAGCGTGTATCCCGTATCCCAGAGATCCATGTCCAGCGCCAGCGAATTCATCCACTGGTAGCGCTCGAAACCCACCAG
Source organism: Gammaproteobacteria bacterium (assembly GCA_007127715.1). Lineage (GTDB taxonomy): Bacteria > Pseudomonadota > Gammaproteobacteria > Steroidobacterales > PWYM01 > PWYM01. Next base: position 14,157 of record SKYU01000055.1, read on the forward strand.
CGGAACCTGGTTGGGATCGAGATCGATCAGATCCGGACGCGACGGGATGGTGCCACAGAAATACTGGTTTTCGTTGGTGCCATATTGCAGTCCCTGGCCCGTGAGCAGCGCACCGAAATCACGGTAGTAGAAATTCGACCGGAAGCCGGGTGCGCAGTTGTTCTGGTCGGAGTTCCACAGGAAGATAGGGGTAAAGCCGTCCCTGTCCTTGCCAAACGCCGAGCGCAGGCGCAGCTGAACGGCATCGTTGGGTTGCCACGTCAGCACGGCCGATATCGCCTTGGTACGCTCTTGGCCCACCTTGTTGCCAGTGGCCTGGTTGTAGTACTCGCCGCCATACTCGTAGAGTCGGCCGTTGACGCTGAAAAACAGCTGATCCTCGATCAGCGGGGCGCTCAGCGATAGCGTGGCCTCGTACTCGTCGTGGCGGCCGGCGGTCGCACTGGCGCGGCCCTCGAACTCGTTCGACGGATCACGACTGACGAAGTTGATCGCGCCCGCGTAGGTGTTGCGGCCATACAGGGCACTCTGCGGGCCCTTGATGACCTCGACCCGAGAGATGCTGTTCATGTCCAGCGAGGCGATGCTGCCTGGCCAATAGACCCCGTCCACGAAGTAGGCGGTGCCGGACTCGACCCCGAACTGCACGCCGGCCAGCACGTTGGACTGGCCGCGGATCACCGGCCGGTCGCCGCGACGCCCCACATAGGCGCTGGTGCTGAGGCCCGGCGTGAATCGGGCGATATCATCGACGCTGAGAATATTGAGGTTCTGGATCGCCAGTTCGCTGAACGCCGAGACGCTGACCGGCGCGTCCTGCAGGGTCTCCTCGACCTTGCGTGCGGTGACGACGATTTCCTCCAGGCCCTGGGCGCCGGCGGGCAGCGACAGCGCCATCCCCGTGCCGGCAAAGGCCGCCGCCACACCGGCGGCGATCAAACGATTCCTGATCATGTGCGAGTCTCCTCCCGGATATCTGATTGTTGCACGCTGGCAACGCCGCACATCCCCCCCGGTGCTGTACGGTCGGCAGCGTGGGTATTAGGCCACAGGTACCGGTATCAAATCCAGTCTCCGCGGCTGAAGTGCGTTGCCTTTTACCAACATACGCGCTCGCCCGCAGTCACCGGCTCACTTCGGGCGTCGGTACCAGAACCAGCTCAGCCGCCGCGAGCGCAGGGCCAGCGGGAACACCAGCAGCGTCAGCACCACCAGGGCATGCTGCCAGGGAGAGAACCACTGCGCCTTGCGGCCCGAGGTCAGTACCGGAGGGCCGTCGAGCACTTCGAAGTGCTGGCCGTGCGCACGGGCCCAGCGGCGCAGCCGCCGGGACAGGAATACCTCCTCGCCGGCGTAGAGACTCGGGTTGAACCCACCGACGCCCTCGAAGGCCTCGCGGGTGGCGAACAGGTAACAGCCCGCCGCGAGGCGGGCCGCCCGCGACAGGCGGTTCCACAGCCGGGTGCCGAGCCGATAGGCGGGGTGAGCCAGACCGTCGAAATCCAGCACCGCCCCACCACCACAGAGAGCGCCACCCGCGAGCGCGGCCTCGGTGCGCAGCAGCAAGGCCTCAGGGGGCCGCGTGTCGGCGTCGACGAACAGCAGCCAGCGCCCCCGGGCGGCAGCGGCCCCGGCATTACGCGCCCGTGCGATGCCCCGGGCCGGCGCGTGCACCACCCGTGCGCCAGCGGCTGCGGCCAGGGCGGCCGTATCGTCGGTCGAGGCGTTGTCCACGACCACCAGCTCCCAGCCATGCCTGAGTGCGGCGCAGGCCGACTGCAGGTGGGCGAGCGTCTCCGGCAGCCAGTCGGCCTCATTCCAGGCGGGCACGACGATCGACAATACGGGGGGTGCCCCGGAGGACACGGTGCCGGTGGACATGACGCACTCCCTGCGATCAGCCAACCGGGATGATAGCAGCCGGCGATCAGTCGGCAGGGCCGGCGTCGCGCGCGGCCAGCAGCGCCTCCAGCCGGGTCAGCCAGCGACGCGGGCGCGTATCAGACGGCCGGCTGCGGCATTCGGCGGCGGCCCAGGCCCACGCCAGCAGCACGACCAGCTCGACCAGCCGGCTGAAGGCAGTCGACGCCATCAGCCCCGGCGCCTCGCCGGCCGCGCGCAGCATCGCCCGGGCCGCCGGGAGCGGCAGCGCGTGCAGACCCACCAGGCTGGCCAGGTCCCACCAGGGGTGGGCGAGACCGGCATATTCCCAGTCGAGCAGCCGCAGCCCGCCAGGCGTCCGGAGCAGGTTGCCCGCGACGAGATCGCCGTGGGCCGGCCGGCGCGCGGCCGGGTCGGGACAGCACGCGGCGGCCAGCACCTCGAGCCTGTTCAGGCGGGCACGCGAGCCGGAGTCGGCGTCGAGTCGCGCCGCATAGTCGCGGGCCGCCAGGCCCGGGTCCGGACCGGATACCGTCACGGGCAGGGCCTGGAGCCTGCGCACCAGCGCGCCGGCCTCGGCCGCGGTCTCTGCATGCCACAGGGCCTCGGGCGTGAGCGGCTCCCCCTCCATCCAGCGGCTCAGCGAGGCCCCGGTGCGGGTGTCGAACCACAACCGCGCGGGCGTGAGCCCCGCGGCTTCCGCCGCCTGCTGCATCGCGAGCTCGGCGGCCAGGCGCTCCGGCGGATGGCCCGCCTCCCCCGGCAGTCTGGCGACCAGCAGACCGTCGTCCGTCCGGAGCTTCAGCGTCAGATGGTGCTGCCCGCTTCCCAACCGCGCGAGCACCTCGACGCGCCCGCCAAGCCCGGCATCAGCCAGCAGGCGGGTCACCCGCGCGCTGACGTCCGCCGCCGGACCTGGCGCGCGGGCGATCATCCTGCTGCGCGGTCGGGCTGCGGGTGCTGGCCACGCCAGTCCCGCCGCCAGGCGATGAAGCCGAAGATGATGATCACCAGATAGGCCGCGAACAGCAGGGCAGTGAGATAGAGCTCACGACTGAGGTATAGGTAGATGTTCACCGCGTCGATCACGAACCAGTACACCCAGTTCTCCAGCAGCTTGCGCGCGACCATCCAGGTGGCCACGAGACTCGCCCAGGTGGTGAACGAGTCGGTGTAGGGGAGCTCGGCGGAAGTGTAGCGGGTCAACAGCCAGCCGCTGAGTCCGGTCAGCAGCAGGACCGAGACGACGGTCATCGCATGCGCGCGCCACGACCAGAGCCCCACCTTCCGGCCTGTCCCCAGCGGCCCACCATAGCGCCACTGGACCCAGCCATATACGGCCATCGCCATGTAGAACAGCTGGAGGGCGGATTCCATGTACAGCCGTGCATCGGCGAACAGGAAGAGATAGATCGTGGTGCTGGCGAGAGCCGCATACCAGCACCACAGGCTCTGGCGCACCGCCAGCAGCAGGTAGGCGATGGCCAGCACCACACCGGCAACTTCCCAGGCAGAGATCGCGGCCACCCAGCCTGCGAGGGTCTCGGTCACGCCTCAGAACCCGTAGCGCAGCGTCACCCCGACCTGGCGGGGATCGCCGCGGCGGATGTAGAGCGTGTCTATGAAATCCGGCGGCTCGTTGCCAAAGAAGAACCCACGCACGGCATAGGTCTGGTTGCCCAGGTTGCGCCCCCAGGCCGACACCTGCCAGCGCTCGTTCTCCCAGCCCAGACGGGCATTGAGCAGGGCGTAGGCGCGCGAGCGCTGGTCATGGCTGTCAGAGAAATAGAACGCCTCGCGACCGGTCACCTCCAGGCGCGCGAACCAGCCCTGCGCAGGGCCCCAGTCCAGACCCGCCGCGTACTGGGCGTTCGGGGCGTGAGCCTGCTCGCGGCCTACCGGTCCGCCCGGAAACTCCCGGTACTTCGTCTCAAGCAGACCCAGCGAGGCGAACAGGCTGAGGTCGCGCAGCAGCTGCCAGGTCAGATCGAGCTCCGCCCCGTAGTTGTAGCCGCGGGCGGCGTTGTCGGTGAAAAAGATGAAGGTCAGGGGATCGGTCGGGTCGAGCTGGAAGGAAGTGCTGACCTGCTGGTCACGACGCATCATGTAGAACACCGAGAGATTGGTGGAAAGACGGCCATCCAGGAAACGCCCGCGCAGCCCCGTCTCGAAATTCCACAGGTATTCCGTGTCGAAGCCGCGCCGTTCCTCGGGAATGTTCAGCCCGATGTTGAAACCGCCGGCCTTGTAGCCACGCGAGACCGCGCCGTAAAGCGACAGCGCGTCGCTCGCCTGCCAGGTCAGCGTGACCGCACCGCCCAGCATGGTCTCGGTGGGGTCGAAGTCGATGCCGGCGCTGTCGGTGTATTCGGCGCTGCGCCGCTCCAGCCGCAGCCCGGTTTTCAGCTGCCAGCCGTCGGCCAGGGCGAAATCGAGTTCACCGAAGGCGGCCAGGTTGCGCGCCTTGTAGCGGCTGTCCAGCTCGCGGAATACCGCGCCGTTGAAGAGATCGAGATTGGCGTTGTCCTCCTTCAGGGACATCCCGTAGATGCCGAGCACCCAGGCGGCGCGCCCGGCGAACAGTTCCGCGCCGGGCTCGGACAGCAGGCGCAGCTCCTGACTGGCCGTCCGGCGCTGGCGGTCGGTGCGGGAGAAGAAATCATATGGGGCGAACTCGCCCCAGAAGGCCTCGTTACCCCAGTCGCCGTCAAAGCTGGTCTCGATGTCGGAGTTGGCCGCCGAGGTGATGCTCTGCAGCCGCGCGGGCCCCGCCAGCCAGTCCAGCCTGAGCGAGGCCGCCCGCGAGCGCTGGGCGTCGCGCCCCGGCCGGTCGGACTGCGTCACCAGAGTGTTGTCGATGGCGAAGGCATCATAGCCGTTGTCCAGATCGATATGGAGGGCCGTGAGATCAGCCTGGAACCGGTCGTCGGGCGCATACCGCAGCCGGGCGCGGGTGGTGAGCTCGTCGCGACGGTTGGTGTCCGAGCGGCCGAGGAAGACGTTGTCGCGAAAGCCGTCGCTGCGCCAGCGCTGCGCGGAGAGCCGGTAACTCCAGGCCTCGTCCAGCGGCCCGCCGAAGGCCAGCCCTGCCGCCCGGGCGTTGTCATTGCCCACCGTGAGCTCGCTGTCGAGTTCGAAGCGCTCCCCCGGCTCGCGGCTCCTGACGTACACCAGCCCAGCCAGGGCATTGGCGCCGTAACGCGTGCCCTGCGGACCGCGCAGCACCTCGAGCTGCTCGATATCGAACAGCGTCGCCACCATGCCGATGCCACTGAAGTCGATGTCGTCGACGATGAAGCCGACCGAAGGGTTCGGCGCGCCCTGGTACTGGCTGCGCTCGCCTATGCCCCGCAGCTGCAGGTAGCGCGGCCGCGAGCTCTCGCCGGAGAAGTTGCTGTTGGGCACCAGCCCGAGCACATCCTCGAAGTGCTGCACACCGGCGTCTCGCAGCGTAGCGGCATCCAGCACGGTGATGCTGACCGGGACACGGGTAAGATCCTCGCCGCGGAAATCCGCTGTCACGACGATCTCGTCGATGCGTGGCACATCGATCCCCGGGGCATCGATGCGTGACCCGTCCTGCCCGATGGCAAGCGCGGGGAGGGTGGCGGCGACGAGCGCCGCGGGAAGGCTGCGGACAACAGTCATGGATCTCTCCTGCAGAGTGCAAAGGAGACCCGGTTCGTGGTGCGAGGGAGTAAACGGTGGACCCCGTCCCTACGCCGGTACTAACCGGATCAGGTTCAACGGGTTGACGGCTGTGCCTTGCGGCGGGCCGCCTCTCAGGTCTGCAAGACCACCCCGGAGGTGACGCGAAGTGTAGATAAAGGCACAGGGCAAACACAAGGCTTGCCGGACGCTTACTCCCCCAGCCGCGGAATCAGATCGGCGAGGTTGCAGGGTTTGTTGCGGCTGTCGAGCTGCTGGGAGATGAGCTTGTCCCAGCCGGTCTCACACGCGTTGGCAGAGCCGGGCAGGCAGAACACCACGGTCCCGTTGGCCACGCCGGCCATGCAGCGCGACTGGATGGTCGAGGTGCCGATCTCCTCGTAGGAGAGCCAGCGAAAGACTTCCGCGAAGCCATCGATGATCTTGTCGAGCAGCGGTTCGATGGCCTCCGGCGTGCCGTCGCGGCCGGTGACGCCCGTCCCGCCCGTGGTGATGATGACCTGGATGTCCGGGTCGGCGATCCAGGCGGACACCACGGCGCGGATCTGGTAGATGTCGTCGGGGACGATGCGCCGCTCGGCAAGCGAGTGGCCCGTGCGGATCAGCCGATCGGCCAACAGCGCGCCGGACTTGTCGGTCGATTCGGTACGGGTGTCGGAAATGGTCAGCACCGCGATCGACAGGGGCGTCGGCGGTGTCTCATCCTTCGGAGCTGTCTGGCTCATGGTGTCCTCGCTGCAACCGGACGCACGACGCCCGGCCGACAAGCTTACCCCAGGTGCGCCTGGAGCAGGCGGTTGACCTGGCCGGCCGCCTCCATGTGGGGCATGTGGCCCACGGACGCCAGGCGTTCCACGCGGACATGCGCGGGCAGCCCGTCGGCATCGGCCGGATCGGCGATCGCATCCTCGCGGCCCCAGATCACCAGCACCGGACGTGCCGGATCATCAAGCACACCGCGCAGCGAGACGGCCTGGCGGCCATCGGGAAAAACGCCCGCCATCAGGGTCTCCAGCGCAGCCGTCACCCCGTCGAGGCGCTTGACCTTGAGAATATCGTTGATCATGTCGCGGGAGACCAGGGATTCGTCGCAGAACAGCTGTGCAAGTACCGGCTTCATGTCGCGGCGGCTCTGCCCGGCGATGAACCCCTGGAGGTAGCCGGCGTTGATGCCCGCCCCCAGCCCCGCCGGTGCCAGCAGCGCGAGTGATGCCACACGCTCGGGAGCACGGCGGGTGGCTTCCAGCACCACGCCCCCGCCCATGGAGTGTCCCGCGAGATGCGCACGGGGAATCCCGAGTGCGTCGAGAAAGCCCAGCAGCAGTTCGGCGAGCGACGCCAACGTGCCCTCTCCGACGGCCTTGGTCGAGGCCCCGTGGCCTGGCAGGTCGAGCGCATATACCGGCCGGGTGCCAGCGAGTTCAGTCAGGTTGAACAGCCAGTTGTTCGCATCGCCACCGAAGCCATGCACCAGCACCAGGGGCGTCGCCTCGCCACTGCCGGCAGCCAGGTAGCTGATCCGTGCCCCGCCGACATCGATGCTCCGGGGACCTGCGCTGGCACCCTCGTCGGCATCGCCGCCGGGCACGAAACTCGCCTGGAAGTCGGCGACGAAGGCGTCGATCTCGGCCGCGTCCGGCGAGCTGCCCGGCTCGGCGATCACCGCAAGCAGCCCACCTACGGCAAGGGTCTCGCCCGGCTGGGCGACGATTCGCACCACCCGGCCGGCCACCGGGGACTCGACCGCATTGGCGATCTTGCTGGTCTCGACCTCCAGCAACTCGTCGCCGGGGGAGACCTCGTCTCCCTCGGCGACGTGCCACTCGACCACCGCCCCCTCTTCCATGGACAGGCCCCACTTCGGGACCTTGAGGGCCTGAAGACTCATGCGGACATCCGTCGGGGCCGGGCTTCCAGCAGCTGGCGCACGGCCGTCTCGACCTTGGCAGGTGACGGGATGTAGGCGTCTTCCAGCGTCGGCGCAAACGGCACGGGTGTATGCGGCACGGTGACCTGGCGGATCGGGGCACGCAGGAATTCGAAGCCCTCCTGGGCGACCATGCCGGCGATGTCTCCCGCCAGCCCGCAACGCGCCGCGGATTCGTCGACGATCACCAGCCGGCCGGTTTTCTCGACGCTCTCGAGGATGGAATCGGTGTCGAGAGGCGAGCTGGTCCGCGGGTCGAGCACCTCGACCGAAACACCCTCGCGGCCGAGCTTGTCGGCGACCTCATTGGCGATGTGAACCATGCGGGAGAAGGCGACGATGGTCACGTCATCGCCGTCGCGGGTGAAGTTCGCCTCGCCGAAGGGAATCGTGTAGGCCTCGTCCGGCACGTCGTCGGCGATGTCATAAAGAGCCTTGTGCTCGAAGAAAATGACCGGGTCATCATCGCGAATCGCCTGGATCATCAGGCCCTTCGCGTCGTAGGCGTTGGACGGAATCACGCACTTCAGTCCCGGCACGGCCGTGAACAGGTGATACAGCGACTGCGAGTGCTGCGCAGCGGCCCGGAAGCCGGCACCGATCATCGTGCGCAACACCATCGGCGTACGCGCCTTGCCGCCGAACATGTAACGGAACTTGGCGGCCTGGTTCATGATCTGGTCGAAGCACACGCCGACGAAGTCGACGAACATCAGCTCCGCCACAGGCCGCAGGCCGGTGGTCGCCGCGCCAGCCGCAGCCCCCATGATCGCGGATTCGGAGATCGGCGTGTCGATCACCCGCTCGCGGCCGAACTCACCGATCAGCCCCTTGGTGACGCCCATCACGCCGCCATAGGCATCCTCCTCGCCGCTGCCGCCGGCACCGCCGGAGACATCCTCGCCGATGATGATGACATCGGGGTCGCGGGCCATCTCCTGACGCAGCGCCTCGTTGATCGCCTCGCGTATCGTCTTCTTCGCCATGGCCGAGCCCCCTCAGTAACTCACGTAGACATCGGTGGTCAGTTCACTCACCGGCGGATAGTCGGCCGCGCGCGCCTCGGCGACGGCCTCTTCGATCAGTTCGGCGACTTCCGCGTCGATGGCGTCGAGCTGGGCCTCCGTCAGGGTGCCTTCGCCGGTGACCCGGGCGCGGAATATCTTCATGCAGTCACCCTCCTCGCGAATCCGCTTGAGTTCCTCGGCGGAACGGTAGGTCTGCGGGTCGCCCTCGTAGTGGCCGTAGAATCGCAGCGCCACGGCCTCGATGGCGCTTGGACCGCCGCCATTGCGCGCACGCTCGATCGCCTCGCCGGCCGCCTCGGCCACGGCGAAGAAATCGGTACCATCGACACGCACGGCAGGCATGCCAAAGCCCGCGGCCCGCCCGGCGATATCCCTGGACCCTACCGCGTAGTCCGCCCCGGTGCCCTCGCCGTAGCCGTTGTTCTCGACCACGAACAGCACTGGCAGCTTCAGCACCACGGCCATGTTCATGGCCTCGAAGGTCGTACCCTGGTTGGAACCGCCATCGCCGGTGAACGAGACCGCGCAGTGGCGGGTCTTCTTCGTCTTGGCCGTGAGCGCCGCACCGACCGCAAGCGGGGGATTGCCACCGACGATGGCGTTGGCCCCGAGCATGCCCTGGGAGAGATCGGCGATGTGCATGGACCCACCCTTCCCGGCGCACAGCCCGCCCTGCTTGCCGAAGATCTCCTTCATCATGCCCTTCACGTCGCAGAGCTTGGCAATGCAGTGGCCATGCCCGCGATGCGTCGAGCCGATGTAGTCCTTCTCGCTCAGATGGATGCACACCCCTGTGGCGATGGCCTCCTGGCCGGCGTACAGGTGCACGAACCCGGGAATGTCGCCGGTGGTGTTCTCGGCATGGATACGCTCCTCGAAGTCGCGGATGGTGCGCATCCGCCGGTAGGCATCGAGCAGCTGGGACTCGCTGAAGGTCGTCATCTTGGCTCCCCCGTGAGGCGCTCCGGACCCCGCCGGGCGCGCGCTGAAAAACAGACTGACTCGTCGGTTTTTTCCGATTTCAACCGCCGCCCGGAGGGCTTGTCAAGCGGCCGCGGCGAACGCCGGCGCCAGGCCCTTCAATCCAGCGGCGGTGGCCGCCAGCCCCCGAGCAGGGCGTGTACCTGCCGGGCGATGGCCAGCAAGCGGAAATCGCCGTGACGGGGTCCGATCAGCTGGAGGCCGACCGGCAGGCCGGAGGCCTGATCGATGCCCGCCGGGAGTACCGTCGCAGGCAGCCCGAGCAGCGACGGCAGGGCGATCCAGAACGCCTGGGTCATCCAGGGCTGGGCCCGCCCCCCCAGCACGACCTGGCGTCGCGCAACCGGCGTGGCCTCGTGCGGCCAGGCGGACCGGTGGAGCACCGGGCAGACCAGCGCATCGTGGGTCTCGAAGACCCGGGCGACCTGGTCGGCCAACGCAAGGCGTTCCTCCTGGAGACCCAGCCAGCTGCGATGGGACAGTGTCGCACCCAGCGCCATGGCGCCCGGCAGCCCCCGACCCTCCGCCGACAGGGTCGCCGCGCTTCCGGCCAGGCGCCCGAGCAGGCTGTCGGGAAACTCGACGCTCATCGCCGCATACATCAGTCGCAGGAAGAGCTCGAACATCCGGCCGGCGTCTTCCACGGGCAGGCAGGGCGCGGTCGTCACGCCGGCGCCCTCCAGGCGCCGAACCGCCGCAGCCAGCACCTCGGCCACCCCCGGCTCCGGAGGGCTCTCGGGCGCCTCGAGCCACAGACCGAGCTTCAGCGCCTCGGGCTCGGCTGACCGGCCGGGGCGGCCCAGGCGGCCCGCAGCCCCAGGCGCGAGCAGCACCTCGAGCGCAAGCGCCAGATCACCGGGATCGCGCGCCAGCGGGCCGGCCGCGAGCATGTCCATCGGCACGCGTCGCCCCGGTTGCCCGGCGAGCTGACCGAGTGCGCTCACCGCCCCCGTGGAGGGCCGGTGCGCGACGATCCCGCAGCAGTGCGCGGGGATCCGCAGCGAGCCCGCAAGATCGGTTCCGAGTTCCAGCGGCACCAGGCCTGCGGCGACCGCGGCTGCCGCACCCCCGCTGGAACCGCCCGCGTTGTGCCCGATCCGCCATGGCGTGGACGTGGGCCCGAACAGCGGGTTGTCGGTCTGGATGTCGCCCCCGAACTGCGGGGCGTTGGTCTTGCCGAGCACGATGGCGCCGGCCTCGACGAGACGACGGACGGCAGGCGCATGCCGTCCTGGTCGATAGTCACGATACTTTTCGGCCCCCGAGGTACAGACGAAGCCTGCAACCTCCAGGGTGTCCTTGATGGTCACGGGCAGGCCATGCAGCGGGCCGAGTTCGGCGTTGTGGGCCCGGGCGCGATCCGCCTGGTCGGCGGCGGCGCGCGCCGACACGGCATCCAGCGCGACCACGGCGCCAAGTGCGCCACCATGCCGGGCGATGCGCTCCAGACACAGCTCGACGAGGTCGCGACTGCTCGTCTCGCCAGCCTCCATCAGTGCCAGCCATTCGCCTGCGGACCGGTAATGCAACGGCACAGTCATCACGCCACGATACCACTGCCGGCGGCGTTACAATGGCGCCATGCGCCGACGCCGCCGCGCCCGCTGCCCGTCCACACCACCCCGGGATCGCCTTGTCCGTCCGTACAGACCCCTCCACCGCGCCCTCCGGCCCTCCGGGCACGCCACCCGCCGGCGCGCTCGCACCGCTGCGCCGGCCCGTCTTCCGCGCCATGTGGATCGCCATTTTCATTTCCACACTGGGCGGCTGGATGCACGAGGTGGGTGCCGGCTGGCTGATGGCCTCGCTCGAGCCGGACCCGTTCATGGTGGCGCTGGTGCAGGCGGCCGTGGTGCTGCCGGGCTTCTTTCTCGCCCTGCCCGCGGGCGCGCTGGCCGACATCATCGACCGTCGGATCTACCTGCTCTCGGTGATGAGCTGGCTGGTGCTGGTCACCGGTCTGCTCGGCGTGCTGACGCTGCTGGGACTGGTGGACGCGCGCCTGCTGCTGCTGCTGACCTTCGGCATGGGGGTGGGTATCGCGATGATGCTGCCGGCGTTCAACGCGGTCATTCCGGATCTCGTGCCGCGTCATGAACTGACGGCCGCGCTGACCCTGAACAACATCGCCGCCAACTCGACGCGCGCCCTCGGGCCCATGCTCGCAGGTTTCCTGATCGCACTGGCCGGGCCTGCCGTGGTGTTCCTGTACAACTCCGTCAGTTACCTCGCACTGATGGCCGTGCTCATCCCCTGGCGCAATACCCAGCCACGCAGTGCCCTGCCCAGCGAGCGGTTCTTCGGCGCCATGCGCACCGGGCTGAAGTTCGCGGCCCAGTCGCCGGCGCTGAAGGTGGTGCTGCTCAAGGCCGTGGCGTTCTTCGTGATGGCCAGCCCGCTCTGGGCCTTCCTGCCGCTGATCGTCAAGGAACAGCTCGGCGCGGGACCGCAGACCTTCGGCGCGCTGTTCGGTGCCGCCGGACTGGGCGCCGTGCTCGGCGGTCTCAATCTCACCCGGCTGCGTCGCCGCTTCAGCGGTGACCAGATCGTGGCTGCGGCAACCTTCGCGATGATATTCGGGCTGTCCGGGCTGGCCCTGCTCCCCAATGCCTACAGTCTGGCCGGCGCCATGCTGATCGCCGGGGCGGCGTGGGTCTGCGTGGTCTCGACCCTGCAGGTCTCGGCCCAGCTCGCATTGCCCCACTGGGTGCGCGCACGCGGCATCGCGCTGTTTCTGACGACGTTCATGGGCTCGATGGCCTTCGGGGCCGCCGCCTGGGGACGGCTGGCCTCGGTGACCAGCATCCCCACGGCACTGTTCTGTGCCTGCGCTTTCGGCCTGGTCGCCTGGCTGCTGACCGCCCGCCTGACGCTGGCCCGCCACGCCGGAGAGGACCGCTCGCCGACCGATCCCACGCCCGACCCGCTGCTCGACGCGCCGGTCGCGCTGGACCGCGGTCCGGTGATGGTCGAGATCAGCTACCGGGTCGAGCCGCAGCATGCCCAGGCGTTCCAGCGCGCCATGCGGGACATGCGACGCATGCGCCTGCGCAACGGCGCGCTGAGCTGGAACCTGTTCCAGGATGCCGCCGATCAGCACCTGTGGATGGAGGTGTTCGTCGACGAGACCTGGCTGTCCCACCTGCGCCAGCACCACCGCCTGACCGTCGAGGACCGCGCGATCAAGGCGCGCGCCGAGAGTTTCCATGAAGGGGCAAGCCCGCCGCCGACGCGCCACATGGTCGCGCGCAATCCCTCGAAGCGGCGCCGTCGCTGGCAGCTGTTCTGAGTCATGCCGCCCGACCGGCAAGCGCGCACGCGACGGGGAGACTGTGCCGTGGTGCTGCTCGCGGCCGGCGCCTCCCGGCGCATGGGCCGTCCGAAGCCGTTCCTTCGCCGCGGCGGCCTGCCACTGCTTGCCCGGCAGCTGCGTCTGGCGGACCGCGGCCTGCCTGGCCTCGAGGGACGCCAACGGGTGGTGGTCACCGGGGCGAATCGTTTTGCCGTAGCCCGCGCGGCGGCCCGTCACGGCGCCCGCGTCTGCCACAACCCGGACTGGCGGCAGGGCATGGGCCGTTCTCTGGCCCGAGGCGTGGCGGCCCTCGTCCCGGGAACGGCCGTGCTGGTTCTCACCGTCGACCAGCACCTGCTCACGGCACAGGATCTGCAGCGTCTGCACGAGGCGTGGCGCCGGACACCGTGGCGCCCGGCCGCCGCGGTCTACGGACCGGCCGACGCGCCCCGCCCGGGCGTGCCGGCCATCCTGCCAGCCGGTTGGCGGGCCCGGCTCCTGCGGCTGTCCGGCGACCGTGGCGCAGCCCCGCTGCTGCGCACCGCAGGGCGACGCCTGACACGGGTCCCCCTGGCGCGGGCGGCGGTGGATGCCGACCGGCCCGAGGACTGGCCCTGGCATTGATGCGGAACGCGGTCGGTCTCAGCGGTGGGCGTGGACGTGGCCTGCAGCGCAGCCGGCACAGTTCACCCAGCCGGAATCACCGTCCACGTAGAACTCCTTCTTCCAGATGGGCAGCCGCGTCTTGACCTCGTCGATGATGTAGCGGCAGGCCTCGAAGGCCGCGGCACGATGGCGGGAGGCGACGCCGACCCAGACCGCGATCTCGCCGAGTGCGAGGTCGCCCGCCCGGTGATGACAGGCGGCATCGAGGATCTCGAAGCGCCCCAGCGCTTCCTGCAGGATCCGCTCGCCCTCCTTCACCGCGAGGCGCTCGTGCACCTCGTAGTGCAGACCGGTAACCGCGCGCCCTTCATTGTGGTCCCGCACCCAGCCCTCGAAGGCGACGAAACCTCCGGCGCGCACGTCACGCAGGCTGGCCTTCAGGGCTTCCGGGTCGAGCGGGCGGGTGTCGATACGGCAGTGCATGGCCGTCTCCTGGTGGGGACGCGGGCGGGAAGGCCGGCTCAGCCGCCGGCCACCGGTGGAAAGAACAGCACCTGGTCGCCATCGGCCAGCAGCGTCTCCCAGGGCGCGAGTTCGTCGTTGACCGCCACCTTGCAGCGCTCGCGCGGATCTGCGAACCCGTGACGCAGCGCGCACTCGCCAAACAGCTCCCCGACGCTGGCGGCCCGGGTCTCGAGCTGCTCGCCCGACAACCCGGCCTGCTCGCGGAACACCGCGAAATATTCCACCGACACACGCTTCACGACGCCACCTCCCCGGGCGCCGCAGCGGCGGCCTCGCGATCGACCGCACGACGCCCGCCGCGTTTCGCGAGCAGGCGCGTGCAGCGGATCTCGATGTCGTGGGAGAGCGCCTTGCACATGTCGTAGACCGTCAGTGCGGCGACGCTGGCGCCGGTCAGTGCTTCCATCTCGACGCCGGTGCGATGGGTGACGGCGACGCTGCAACGGACCGATAACGTGCACGCGTCCAGCCAGTCGATGACGATACGGCAGTCCTCCAGCGGCAGCGGATGACAGAACGGCACGAGCTCGTGAGTCCGCTTCGCCGCCATGACGCCGGCGATGATGGCGGTATGGATGACCGGCCCCTTGCGGGTGACCGGCTCCACCCCCTCGCGCAGGACCTCCGCGACCGGTGCCGGGAACACGACCTGCGCCTCGGCCACGGCTTCCCGGCGGGTCACCGACTTGCCGCCGATGTCCACCATGCTCGGGCGCCCCTGTGCATCCACGTGGCTCAGGCTGCCCGTTCCCACCGTCGGTTCCGTCATCGACTCTCCCGCTCCGTCATGGCGCCGTGCGCGCCGCCCGCAGACGTCGTGTAGACTACCTGAACAGTTGACTTCTGCGAATTCGAAGGCACAGGGAAGGCATCGACATGGATCTCAACTTCAGCGATGCGGATCTCGCATTCCGCAACGAAGTCCGCGAATTCCTGCGCACCGGTTACCCCGCCGACATCCGGGAGAAGATGGACCGCGGCATCCGTCTGGGCCGGGAGGACTTCCTGCGCTGGCAGCAGTGCCTCCATGCCCGCGGCTGGGCCGCCCCCAACTGGCCGGTGGAGTATGGCGGCACCGGCTGGAGCGCCACCCAGAAATACATCTTCACCACCGAACTGGC
This sequence comes from Gammaproteobacteria bacterium, assembly GCA_007127715.1. GTDB lineage: Bacteria > Pseudomonadota > Gammaproteobacteria > Steroidobacterales > PWYM01 > PWYM01. Next base: position 29,187 of record SKYU01000055.1, read on the forward strand.
CCTGGCCAATACGCCGACCATCATGCCCTTCGGGCTGTCGATGGTCGGCCCGGTAATCTACACCTACGGCAGCGAGGCGCAGAAGCAGCGTTTCCTGCCCGACATCCTCGCCAGCCGCGTCTGGTGGTGCCAGGGCTACTCCGAGCCAGGTGCCGGTTCCGACCTGGCGAGCCTCAAGACCCGCGCCGAACGCGATGGCGACCACTATGTCATCAACGGCACCAAGACCTGGACCACGCTGGGCCAGTTCGCCGACTGGATCTTCCTGCTGGCCCGGACCTCCACGGACGTCAGCCGCAAGCAGGAGGGCATCAGCTTCATCCTGGCTGACATGACCACGCCTGGCATCAGCGTGCGCCCCATCATCACCATCGACGGCGAGCACGAAGTCAACGAAGTGCACTTCGAGAACGTCCGTGTACCGGTGGAGAACCTGGTGGGCGAAGAGGGTCGCGGCTGGACCTACGGCAAGGTCCTGCTGCAGCACGAGCGTGCCGGGATCGCCGCGGTAGCCCGCTCGAAGTACCGGCTGGACACGCTCAAGCGCCTGGCCTCGGAAGCACCCGAGGGTGGCACGGCACTGATGGATGACCCGGTGTTCCGGCGCAAGGTCGCCACCGTCGAGATCGAACTGCTCGCGCTGGAATACACCGATCTGCGTACCCTGGCTGCCGTGGCCACCGGCGGGGCTCCGGGGCCGGAATCCTCGATTCTCAAGATCAAGGGCACCGAAGTGCAGCAGGCGATTGACGAGCTCTACGTGGAAGCGGCGGGCTGCTACGCCTTTCCGTTCACGCCGGAGCTGTTCACCTCGCCGGACATCCCGGACAGCACCCGGATCGGCCCGGCATGGGCCGCCGATACCGCGCCGCACTATTTCAACGGCCGAAAGGTGTCGATCTATGGCGGCACCAACGAAATCCAGAAAAACATCATCGCCAAGGCCGTGCTCGGCCTCTGAGGCAGGACGCCGACAGGAGATCCGCACATGGACTTTTCCCTGAACGAAGAGCAGGCGCTGCTGAAGGATTCGCTGGAGCGGTTCATCCAGGGCAGCTACGACTTCGACGCCCGACGGCGCCACCTGGCCAGCGAGGCCGGCTACAGCCGCGAGATCTACGCTCAGTTTGCGGAACTCGGCTGGACCGCCGTGCCGTTCAGCGAGTCTGATGGCGGACTGGACGGGGGACCGATCGAGCTGATGGTGATGATGGAGCAGTTCGGGCGTGGCCTGGTCATCGAGCCCTACCTGCCCTCCATCGTGCTGACGGGCGGCGTGCTGCGCCACGCCGGCGACGACGCCGCCAGGGCACGCTGGCTGCCCGGCCTGATCGACGGCTCGACCACCGGCGCGCTCGCGCTGCAGGAGCCGCAGTCGCGTTTCGACCTTGCGAACATGCGCACACGCGCAGCGCCGGGCGACGCCGGCTGGCAGCTCGACGGTCACAAGGCCGTGGTGCTGAACGCGCGGGATGCCGATCTGGTGATCGTCCCGGCGCGCACCCGCGGGCGCGACACGGATCGGGACGGCGTCACGCTGTTCGCGCTGCCCGCGGACACGCCCGGCGTGACGATCCGTGCCTATCCGACCGTCGATGGCATGCAGGCCGGTGAGCTCCTGCTCGAAGGCGTCAGCCTGCCGGAAGATGCTGTGATCGGCACCCCGCATGCGGGTCTGGAGGTACTCGAGGCGGTCGTCCGGGACGCACTGCTCGCGGTCTCGGCCGAGGCGGTGGGCATCATGGCCGTCCTGGTCGAGAAGACCGTGGAGTACAGCAAGAGCCGCAAGCAGTTCGGCCTGCCCATCGGTGCGTTCCAGGCCCTGCAGCACCGGATGGTCGAGATGTTCATGGAGCATGAACAGAGCCGCTCGCTGCTGTACATGGCCGCCATGAAGCTGGCCTCAGAGGCACCCGACGCCTCCCGCGCCCTCTCCGCGCTGAAATACCAGGTCGGACGTGCGGGCCGGCGTATCGGTCAGGAGGCAGTGCAGCTGCATGGCGGCATGGGGGTGACCGACGAGCTCGACGTGGCGCACTACTTCAAGCGCCTGACCATGATCGATCTCGCCTTCGGCAACGCCGACCATCACCTGGGCCGTTTCGCGGCCTGAGTCCACCCGCGAAGACACCGCCAGGAGCATTTCGACATGCCACGATCCATCGTCACCCTGATCACCGACTTCGGCACGAGCCAGCCCTATGCGGCCATGATGAAGGGCGTGATCCTCACCCGTGCCCCGGGCACCGAGGTGATCGACCTGACCCACGAGATCCCGGCCTGGCAGCCGGAACTCGCCGGATTCTGGCTGCAGCACTGCCTGCCCTGGTTTCCCAGTGGCACCGTGCACCTGGCGGTGGTCGACCCGGGCGTGGGCACCGATCGCCGCCTGCTGGCCGCGGAGCTGGGCGACCAGGTGGTCATCGCCCCCGACAACGGCCTGCTGGGTGCCGTGGTCGCCCGCTACCCGCGGACCCGCCTGCGGGAGGTGGCGCTCGACGCCCTTGGCGGCCTGCTGCCGGCGCGGCGCAGCCACACCTTCCACGGCCGCGACGTCTTCGCGCCGATCGCCGGCGAGATGGCTGCCGGGCGGCTGTCGGTCGTGAGCCTCGGAGACACCACCGAGGACTACGTACGCGGTGCACTGGGGCTGCCAGAGGTCCGCGAGGGCGTGATCCACGGCCAGGTGGTGCTGGCGGACCGCTGGGGCAACCTGCTGACCAACATCGAGGCACCGCGTCCAGCCGCCGAGGACAGTCTCCGGCTGAGGCTCGCCGGCCGCGAGTTCCCGATCTGCCGCGGCAGCTATGCCGGACTGCCCGAGGGCGAGCCCGGTGCCCTCATCAACGCCCATGGCCTGGTTGAGATCGCCGTCAACCAGGGCAGCGCGGCCACAATGCTGGATGCGGGCACGGGCACGGCGGTGGAGATCCTCGGGGCGGAGATTCCAGCGCCGCGACCGATGCGCCCGGGCGGGCCCGGAGGCCGCCCCACAGGTCGTCCCGCCGCCGCCGGTTCAGGCGGACGGCCCTCGGGCGGTCGGCCAGGCGCGGGCTGAGACGGGCCGGTCGGGACGCCAGCGCGGCTAGCGCGCCGCGGCCTCCAGCCTCGCCCAGGAATCCCGCAAGGTCACGGTGCGATTGAGCACCAGCACACCCGTGGCGCTGGCGGCATCGCGGGTGAAGTAGCCGGCGCGCTCGAGCTGTACCGTCTCCCCCGGGCCGAGCGCGGCGAGCGCGGGCTCGCCCAGCGCACCTGTCAGGGTGACCAGCGATTCGGGATTGAGGGCGGCAAGGTAGTCTCCCTGCCCGTCGGGATCCGCCGCGGAGAACAGCCGGTCGTACAGACGCAACTCGACCGGGATGGCGCTTGCCGCATGCACCCAGTGGATCGTGCCCTTGACCTTGCGGTCGGCACCGCTGGCGCCACTGCGGGTTTCGGGGTCGTAGCTGCAGCGAAGCTCGACCACCTGACCGGTCTCGTCCCGGATCATCTCGTCGCAGCGGATGATGAAGGCACCGCGCAGACGCACCTCGCCACCGGGCTTGAGGCGATGGAACTTGCGAGGCGGATCCTCCATGAAATCGTCCGCCTCGATGTAGAGTTCACGCCCGAAGATCACCTCTCGGCTGCCGCGCGCGGGGTCGGCCGGATGATTGGGCAGGCTCACGGTCTCGGTCTGCCCGTCGGGCCAGTTCTCCAGCACGATCTTCAGCGGTCGCTGTACCGCCAGCCGGCGCTCGGCATGGACATTGAGATGCTCACGCACCGCGCTCTCGAGGGCGCCCATCTCGATGGTGTTCTCTTTCTTGGTGACCCCCACGCGGCGAATGAACTCACGCACGGCCTCCGGGGGGTAGCCCCGCCGTCGCATGCCCGCCAGCGTCGGCATTCTCGGATCATCCCAGCCGGCCACGATGCCGCGCTCCACGAGCTGGCTGAGCTTGCGCTTGCTGGTGACCGTGAAGGCCAGATTCAGCCGCGAGAACTCGATCTGCTGCGGCCGGTGGGGAAGATCCAGCTGATCCAGCAGCCAGTCGTAGAGCGGCCGATGGTCTTCGAACTCCAGCGTGCACAGCGAGTGGGTGATGCCCTCGAAGGCGTCCGAGAGGGTGTGCGCGAAATCGTACATCGGGTAGATGCACCAGGCCTCCCCGGTACGTTGGTGGGCGACCTTGCGGATGCGGTAGAGCGTGGGATCGCGCAGGTTGATATTGCCGGAGGCCATGTCGATCCGCGCGCGCAGCACGCATTCGCCCTCGGCGAATTCGCCCCGGCGCATGCGTTCGAACAGCTCGAGATTCTCCTCGACGCTGCGCGCGCGGTACGGGCTCTCCCGGCCCGGTGCGGTCAGTGTGCCCCGGTACTCACGGATCTGCTCGGCACTGAGGTGATCGACATAGGCCAGGCCCCGGCGGATGAGTTCGACCGCGCAGGCATGGAGCCGCTCGAAATAGTCTGACGCGTGGGTCAGCCGGTCCCCCCAGTCGAAGCCAAGCCATGCCACATCCTCGCGAATCGCCTGGACGAAGGTCTCGTCCTCGCGCAGCGGATTGGTGTCGTCGAAGCGCAGAAAGCAGCGCCCGCCGAATTCCTCGGCCACGCCGAAGTTCAGGCAGATCGACTTGGCATGCCCGATATGCAGGTAACCGTTCGGCTCGGGTGGAAAACGCGTGACCACGGCACCGCCATGGCGCCCGGCCGCACGATCGGCGGTGATGCGCTGGCGGATGAAATCGGCCGGTGAGACCGGGGAGGCGGGCTGTTCGCTGGACATGATGACCGTCGGCGCCAGGAGGTGGGGTGAACTTTCGCGCGGATTGTACTGGATGTCAGCCCGCCGCACGGACCGGGACGCCGGCTTGCAGGCGGGCCGCCCACTGCCGACAGGCCGCATCGTACTCGGCGACGAGCGCCGCCACGCTCTCGGCGACAGGACTCACCCGGTCGATCCCGCCGATCCCCTGACCCGCGCTCCAGATGTCTCGCCAGGCCTTCCTGTCTTTCAGCCCCTCGCCAGCGTCCGCAAAGTTCATGGCTTCCTTGCCCGCGCCAGGCAGCGCAGCCGGATCGAGGCCGGCCGCAATGATGCTCGGCCCAAGGTAGTTGCCCGGCACGCCGGTGAAGGTCGAGGTATAGACGATATCGGCGGCGGCATGCTCGACCAGCATCTGCTTGTACGCCGCTGCGGCGTTCGCCTCCTCGGTGGCGATGAACCGGGTGCCGATATAGGCAAGATCCGCCCCCATGACCTGCGCCGCCAGCACCTGCTCGCCATGGGTGATTGCGCCGGCGAGCAGCACCAGACCATCGTACTCGGCGCGGACTTCCTGGAGCAGCGCGAAGGGACTGAGCGCACCCGCATGCCCGCCGGCGCCCGCGCAGACGAGAATCAGGCCGTCCACCCCGGCCGCGATGGCCTTGCGGGCGTGGCGCAGGGTCGTGACATCATGAATCACCAGGCCACCGTACCCGTGCACGGCCTCCACCACTTCCGAGGGCTCACGCAGACTGGTGATCACCACCGGGACGCGGTAGCGGACGCAGGCCTCGAGATCCTGCGCCAGACGGTTGTTGGTGTGGTGCACGATGAGGTTGACCGCATAGGGGGCGACGGTCGCCTCGGGATACCGGTCCCGGTACCCGGCCAGCTCGGCTTCCAGGGTCTCCAGCCACTGCGGAAAGGCCTCCGCGGGTCGCGCATTCAGCGACGGGAAGGCCCCGACGATGCCGGCCTTGCACTGCTCCGCGACCATCCGCGGATTCGACACGATGAACATGGGCGCGGCCACCACGGGCACCCGCAGGCTGGCCTTGAGGTCTTCGACGGTGGGCATGCGAGCGCTCCGGCAGTTGTGGGCGGCCGTTACCCTAGCACGTGCCGCCGGATCACGGAGCACCTTGGTGAATCCAGGGAAACCGGACCGGCGTAACCGTTGCATCCGGGATACAAAAACGTTCGGCGGGCCCCAAGTCCCGGCTCCAGGTGTTGGGCCGGCGCACCGGCCGCCATTGACCTGGTCAGACGGGCGTGATTGTATACCGGCGTGCCGGGGGCGTGGGGGACGCCACCGCCAGCGAAAAGCGCCCCGGCTCCAGCCTGGGGACAGGCCAGCAGACCGCTGGATCGCCAACGAACTCCAAACCACATCTAGAGGACTCGCCGTGAGCAAGACAGTCGCCACACCGCTTCGCACCGCCGTCCGGCGCGCCATGTTGCTGTCCGGGGTCGGACTCGTCATGGGCACGCCTGCCTACGCCCAGATCGATGAGATCGTCGTCACGGCACGCCAGCGCGCCGAGCTGCTGCAGGACGTCCCGGCCTCCGTGACCGCCTTCACCCAGGCCGACATCACCGACGCCGGCATCGTCCGTCCCGAGGACTTCATCGCCCTGACCCCCGGCGTGACGATGATCAACAGCACCGAGGCGGGCGACCTGCAGGTCAACATCCGCGGCATCAACACCTCGCGCGATGCCGAGACCAACTTCGCACTGATCGTCGACGGCATCCTGCTGACCAACCCGAACGCCTTCAACCAGGAGTTCGCGAACATCACCCAGATCGAAGTCGTCAAGGGCCCGCAGGGTGCGCTCTACGGCCGCAACGCGGCCGCCGGTGCCATCATCATCACCACCGAGCAGCCCGGCAACGAGCTTCTGGGCAATGTGAAGGTCGGCGTAGGCAACAACAACACCTTCACCGGCAGCGGTGCCATCAGCGGACCGCTGATCAGCGATACGCTCTACGGCGGATTGAACTTCGCCTACCGCGACTCCGACGGGCACTTCACCAACGCCTTCACCGAGCGCAAGGAAGTCGACGACTACAACGAGTGGGTGCTTGGCGGCCGCCTGGTCTGGGATGTCAGCGACACCCTCACCCTGGACATGAAGGCGCGCTACAGCGAAATCGACTCGGCAGCCATCGGCTTCAACGCCTCGTTTGCGCTGCCCTTTCTGGTGGATGCCTTCGGCAACCCCGACTTCGCACCGGACGTCAACGACCACCGCTTCGTCTACCAGAACAACATCGTGCCGCAGAACGAGCAGGAAAATCTGAACATCTCGATCAAGGCGGACTGGGATCTCGGCTTCGCCACCCTGACAGGCATCGCCGCCTTCAACGATCAGGAACAGTATTTCCTGACCGACGGCACGAGTGCAGCCTTCGGGATCTACTTTGCCGAGCCCACCTGTCTCGCCTCTCTGGCCGATCGCGCGGCTGACTTCCCGCAGCCCTCGCCGTTTTTCAACTTCGGCAATCCGGACGCCCAGCTTCTGCCGCCCTACTCGGTCACCACCTGCGACGGCTACCAGTACCAGGTGCGCAACCAGGAAGACCTCTCCTTCGAGCTGCGCCTGACTTCGCCGGGAGATGCCCCGCTGCGCTGGATCGCCGGCGTCAACTATGTCGACATCGACCGGACGGTGATCGTCGCCCAGGGCGCCGATCTCAACCGCGGGTTCCTGCTCGAGCCCTATGTACCCCCGACCGGTCCCAACCCCACCGATCTGCTGTATTTCGACGATTACTCGAACAAGGTCTTCGCGCTGTTCGGCAGCCTGGGGTATGACCTGGCCGACGACGTCGAAATCTCGCTCGCCATGCGCTACGACCGCGAGCGCCGGCGGGTTCAGAACCGCGTGCCCACCGATGCAGTGGCGCCGTTCATCAACCCGCTGGGCCTGGACGCACCGCCGATCAACCCGGCCCTGCTGTTCCAGAACATCATCCCGGACCGCTCGCGGACCTTCGGCCAGCTTCAGCCGAGGCTGAGCCTCAGCTGGTCGATCAACGACGAGTGGAGTGTCTACGGCAGCTATGGCGTGGGCTTCCGCAGCGGCGGCTTCAACTCCCAGGGCGTCGAGGCAACCCTGCAGGTGTTCTACACCGACGCCTTCAACGCGCAGCTGTTCAATGCGCGCGACGAGTTCGACAAGGAGGTTTCGAAGTCCTTCGAGGCCGGCTTCAAGAGCTCGCTGCTCGACCGGCGGCTGCAGGTCAACGGCGCGGTGTTCCAGACGCGCGTGGATGACATGCAGTTCTTCAACTTCTTCGCCGGGCCCTTCGGCCTGCTGCGCGTCGTGACCAACATCGACAAGGTCGACCTCACCGGCGCCGAGGTCGACTTCCGGTACCGGATCACCGACAACTTCACGCTGTATGGCGGCGGCTCGGTCCTCGACAGCGAAATCAAGACCAACCGCAACCGCCCCTACACGGTCGGCAACAAGGTCCCGATGGCACCGAGCTACACCTGGAACATCGGCGGACAGTTCAGCGCACCGATCACCCCGGCGCTCGATCTGGTGGCGCGGGTGGACGTCAATGGCGTCGGCCCGACCTGGTTCGGTGAGGTACAGGATGGGCCTGACCAGGTGGTGCCGACGCTGTTCAGCTTCTTCTCAGGTGACCCGACGCTGCCGACCGGCGACTTCTCGCGCACCCGGCGCGACTCCTACGAGCTGGTCAACGCACGTCTCGGGGTTCGGGCCGACAACTGGAGCGCGACGCTCTGGGCGCGGAACCTGTTCAACAAGGAGTACCTGCAGGAAATCATCCCGGCACCTGAGTTCGGCGGTTCGTTCATCCACGATTCCCCGCGACGCAGCTTCGGGGTGGAACTGAACTACCTGTTCTGACCTGTCGGCCCGGCCGACCACCAGACACCCGGATGTCCGTCGGACATCCGGGTGTTTTTTTGTTCTACGCTGTCAGACGATTCTCGCCCGTCAGGGTGCAAACGGCGGCTGGATCCAGAGTGCGGACTTCGCGATCAGCGCGCCCAGCAGCGCTCCCACGAACACGTCGGTCGGATAATGCAGCCCGAGGATGACACGCGAGGCAGCCACCAGCAGCGCAAAAGGCACGAGCACGATCGCCAGCACCGGAAACCATGCGACCGCCAGCGTCGTGAACAGCACCGCGTGCAGCGTGTGACCGCTCGGAAAACTGTAACGATCAAGCGGTGGGGTCGCGCAGACGATGCCAGCATGGGAGACAAAGGGACGCTCGCGGACCAGACGCCGCTTGAGACCCGCATAGACCGCAACGCCAAGCAGCGCGGCCAGCCCCATCTGCAGGGCGGCGACACGTCCGGCGGGTCCCAGGCCCACTGCGCACGCGGCCATCAGCATATACCAGAACACGCCGTCGCCCAGACGACTGACCACGGCAAACAGGCGACGTACGCCCGGGTGGCGGGCCAGCGCGTTGATCCGCAGACACAGCTGCTGCTCGAGCGTGTCGCAGACCTCCAACGCGCGAGGCGGGCGGGTTCTCGAACCTGTGATGGCCATGGGCTTCATGCACTGTAGTGTCGCGGCGCGTCAAGACAGCACGATTGCAGTTCGCTGACAGTTGCATGAAACCTCGCGGTCCGGCACTGACCTCCAGCCACAGGCGCGGTCACATGGCTGTCACAAGGCTGAAAGACGGCGGTAACCTCGCGCAGGCTCAATGCGGCCATGCGAATCGCCATCTGTACCGATGCGTGGCAACCCCAGGTCAACGGCGTGGTCACCACCCTCGGCCATACCCGCACCCAGCTCGAGGCCTTCGGTCACGAGGTGGCGGTGTTCTCGCCGGGCAGCGGCTTCCGGACGGTGCCCCTCCCCGGTTACCCGGAGATCCGCCTGCCGCTGAGCCCGGGGGGGCGGATGGCGGACCTGCTGGCGGCCTTCGCCCCGGAGTGCGTACATATCGCCACCGAGGGCCCCATCGGGTGGGCTGCACGACGCTGGTGCCTGCGCAACGGACAGCCGTTCACCACCTCCTACCACACGCAGTTCCCCGAGTACCTCCGCGCACGGCTGCCCGTGCCCGAGCGACTGAGTTATTCGCTGTTGAGACGTTTTCACCGGCCGGCGGTACGCACACTGGTGCCGACCGAGCAGGTGAGACGGAAACTGGCCGCACAGGGGTTCGAGCGGCTGGTGCTGTGGACGCGGGGCGTGGACACCGGGGTCTTCCATCCGGACCACCCCGCCCCGCCAGCGCTCGAACTGCCCAGGCCGCTATGGGTTTGCGCCGGCCGGGTGGCCGTCGAGAAAAACCTCGAGGCCTTCCTCTCCCTGGAGCTGCCCGGAAGCAAGATCATCATCGGTGACGGGCCCGCACGCGCCAGCCTGCAGCAACGCCACCCGGGGGCATATTTCGCCGGTTACCGCTTTGGCGAGGAACTCGCGGCCTGGCTGTCGGCCTGCGACGTCTTTGTATTCCCCAGCCGGACAGACACTTTCGGCCTGGTGATGCTCGAGGCGATGGCCTGCGGGCTGCCGGTGGCCGCCTACCCCGTCAACGGCCCGATCGACGTCATCCGCCCGGGGGTGAGCGGGGTGTTGGACGAAGACCTTCGAAAAGCCTGTCTCGCGGCACTGACGCTCGAGCGCCCGGCGGTTCGCAGGGAAGCCTGTCGCTACAGTTGGGAGGCGGCGGCGCGGCAGTTCGAAGCCGCCCTCGTCCCGGGTGATGCCGCCGATCCGGATGGCGACCCGGCAGACGGATCGCCCACGCGGACCATCGACCCCGCGCTGCGCTGAGACACCCCGGGCGCTGCAGAAAAACAACACTTCCGCGGCCGCCGCGGGGCGGCTGTATACAATGCGCGGAAAAGTGTGCAGAATCCGCGATGGGGGTTCGGAGGAGAGCGCAAACAGCCGTCGCTCACGGCGCGCTCTTCGGCGGACATCATTGGCGTACGTCGGCTGCGAGCAACAGCATATCGCCAGCGGCGCGGCCGTGGCGTACTGTCCGCGGCGAGACGCCGCCCAGCCGTTCAGCCTGATCATCCAGAGGGAATGCAGACATGAAATTCCGTAGTATTACGCCCGTGGCCATGGCCGTGACCCTGGCCCTTGGTGCACCCGCCATCGCCCAGGACGCCCC
>SKYU01000101.1 GCA_007127715.1 Gammaproteobacteria bacterium
ATGCGGCCTTCCAGGTCGACCTTCACCAGACTCGAGGCCGTGACCTCCTCGAACAGATCGCCGTAGCGGTTCACCAGGAAGGCATCATGGCGCCCCGGCACGCGCGCGGAGATATGGGTAAACACCAGATCGTCCCAGCCGTACAGGGCGACCAACCGGTAACAGGCGGCGAGATTGACCCGCTGCGCCCACTCCTGCTCTGAAATACGCTGTCGCAAGGCGGCGGCGCTCATGCAAACCTCCCCGGGAATCTCCCCCTGAAAACCGGCGAGCGACAAGTGTCGCACATCGCGCCCCGGCGCTGGCAGCCCCGGAGCCAGCGCGCTAGAGTCCGGCAACATGAAGCACTCACGCGCCAGCCTGCCTGTGCGCCGGCTCGCCGCGGCCCTGCTGGGAGCACTCGTGCTGACCAGTGGCGCCGCCCCGCCCAGTCAGGCCGGCATCGTGTCGGCCGCCCACCCGGCGGCCGTCGAGGCCGGGCTCGATGTCCTGGCCGCCGGCGGCAGCGCGGTGGACGCGGCGGTGGCGGTGCAGTTCGTGCTCGGGCTGGTCGAAGCACCAGAATCCGGCCCGGGCGGCGGCGCCTTCCTGCTGCATTACGACGCCGCCAGCGGCGCTGTGAGCATGCACGACGGCCGCGAGACCGCCCCCGCCGGCACCACGCCCGAGCAGTTCACCTGGCTGGGCGGGCGGGCGCTGCCCCACGCGCTGGCCGTCTCAGGTGGCCGGGCGGTCGGCGTGCCGGGCCTGGTGGCGATGCTTGGCGAGGCGCACGCCGCGCACGGTCGCCTGCCCTGGGCCGAGCTGCTGGCACCTGCCATCGCCCTGGCCGAGGCGGGCCATGCGCCCGCGCCCCGGCTGCGCCGCCAGCTTCGCGGCGACCCCACGCTGTGGCTGTTCCGCGATGTGCGCCGGTATTTTTTCCGCTGGCCCGGCCGGCCGGCCGACACCCTGCACGATCCGGAGGCCGTCGCCACCCTGCGCACGCTGGCCGAGGACGGACCGCGGGCCTTCTACCACGGCACGATTGCAGAGGCTGTCGCCGCGCGGGCCGCGCGCGGCTGGCAGGCGGGAACGCTGACCCCGGAGGACCTGGCTGACTACCGCCCCGAAACCCGCGAGCCGCTGTGCGGCCCATACCGGCAGTGGCGGATCTGCGGCGTGCCGCCGCCCTCCTCAGGCGGCCTGGCGGTGCTTCAGATCCTCGGCATGCTGGAGCAGTTTCCGATGGGTGAACTGGCGGAGCGCCGTGCCGAGGCCATGCACCTGGTTGCCGAGGCCAGCCGCCTGGCATTTGCCGATCGCGCCGTCTGGGTGGGGGACCCGGCCTTCACGGACATCCCGCTCGAGGCCCTGCTCGCGCCGGAGTATCTCGCCACACGCGGGGCGCTGATCGATCCACATCAGGCGCTGCCCGCGGCGGAACCCGGCCGGGACATCGGCGCCTCGGACCGCTCGGGCGGCACCTCGCATTTCACGGTGATCGATGCGGCCGGCAACATCGCCACCGTCACCAGCTCCATCGAGGCCCCCTTCGGCAGCCGCCGGCGGGCGGCGGGGTTCCTGCTGAACAACCAGCTGACCGACTTCGATTTCACGGCTACGTCCACGGCCGGCCCGCCCGGCCAGCAAGCCCCCAACCTCCCCGCCCCCGGCAAGCGCCCGCGCAGCTCGATGTCGCCGATCATGGTTTTCGATGCCGAAGGCGAGCCGCTGCTCGCCTTCGGGGCGCGCGGTGGCAGCCGCATCATCGGCCACGTCGTGCGCGTGCTGATCGCCACGCTCGACTGGGGGCTGCCGCTGGAGGCGGCCTTCGCCGAGGCGAATTTCCTGCACCGCGGTCAGCACCTCGAGATCGAGCGTGGTAGCGCGGCCGAGGCCCATGCCGGCACGCTCCGCGGCTATGGCCACCGCGTCCGACGCCATGAAATGCCCTCGGGGCTGCACGGGGTCGAGCGCACACCCGAGGGCTGGCGCGGCGCGGCCGACCCGCGCCTGGACGGTGACGCCCGCACGACACACGGAGAGGCTATGCTTGAGCCATGACTGAACAGACCACGGAAGCCGCACCCTCCTCCGAACAGACCGGCACACCCCGCCTGCCGGGGCGCCAGCACACCGCGGAGGGTGCCGAGCGCCGCGTCGGCGTGGAGCTGGAGATGATCGGCCTGTCGCTGGAGGAGATCAGCGAAGCCGTCGCCCGGCACCTGGACCTCGAGATCAGCGAGGACGGGCGCTACGAACGCATCCTCTCCGGCGATCCGGCCGGCGACTGGGTCGTCGAGCTCGACTTCAGCCTGCTGCAGCGCCTGGGCCGCGAAAAGCGCGACGCCAGGGAACTGCTCGATGAGCTTCGCAATTCCGCTGAAGACATATTGAAGCGCCTGGCCGATCCGGTCGTGCCGCTGGAAGTGGTCAGCCCACCGCTGCCCATGAGCCGGCTGCACGAAGTCGAAGGGCTGATCGACGTGCTGCGCCAGGCCGGCGCGCGCGGCACCTCCGATGGCCTGAGCTACGCGTTCGGCATGCAGTTCAACCCGGAGATTCCGGATGCCGAACCCGCCACGCTACGCGGCTATCTGCAGGCCTTCCTGTGCCTGTATCCCTGGATGTACAAGCGGGCGGACATCAACCTCACCCGCCGGCTCACCACCTACATCGACCCCTTTCCGATCGACTACGTGCGCAAGGTCATCGCCGCAGACTACGCGCCCGGTCTCGACGGCTTGATCGACGACTATCTGCAGCACAACCCGACCCGCAACCGCGCCCTGGACTTCCTGCCGCTGTTCCTGCATCTGGACGAGGCACGGGTGCGCGCGGTAACCGACGACCCGTTGATCAAGCCCCGCCCCGCCCTGCACTACCGGCTGCCCGACTGCGAGATCCACCTGCCGGAGTGGGGTTTCCACCTCGCGTGGCACGACTGGCTGGAAGTCGAGGCGCTGGCCGAGGACACAGAGCGGCTGGCGGCGTGCTGCGCGGCCTACAGCGAATTCCTCGACCAGCCGCTCAAACGCTGGCTCGGCCACTGGGAGGAGCAGGTCGAGGCGCGCTGGCTGTCGGACGACGGGCGCTGATGCCGTGGCCAGACCCGTCCCCGTCATCGCCGTCACCGGTCCGCAGCGTCGCGCGCGTGGCCCCCGCACGCTGGTGGCGCTGGCGCTGCGCTACTACGGCGCACGGCCCCTGCAGCTTCGCCCGCAGGACACGCTGTCGCCCGAGCGCTATCACGGCGTGGTGGTCACCGGTGGCCACGACATCGACCCCGTGCTCTACGCCTCCGAACCCGAGGTCGAACCGCGGCACGACCCGGAGCGCGATGCCTTCGAGTCGAGCGTCATTGACGATGCGCTGACCCGGGGCCTGCCCCTGCTCGGCATCTGTCGTGGTGCGCAACTGCTGAACGTGCGACGCGGCGGGAATCTGTTCCAGGAGCTACGCTCGCGGCGCCAGCACACCTCCAACCGCTGGACGGTGCTGCCGTTGAAGACGCTCAAGCTCTCAGAGGGCACGCGGCTGCAGGAACTGATGGGTTGCGAGCGCTGTCGCATCAACAGCCTGCACAACCAGGCGATTGACCGCACCGGCCTTGGCCTGCGGACCGTCGGGCGTGACCTGGACGGCATCATCCAGGCCATCGAGGATCCGGACCGGGACTTCCTGGTGGGCGTACAATGGCACCCGGAATTCCTGATCTTCATGTCGCGCCAGCGTCGGCTGTTCCGCGGCCTGGTCGAGGCCGCGCGCCGGCAGATGACCGGCGGCGACTGACGACCGCGCAAGGAGGCTTTCATGGCCCTGAAGGAAACACCCGTCTGCGATTTCGGCACCCCGGCAGTGGAGTTTACGCTGCGCGGCGTCGACGAGCGCATGATCACGCTCAAGGACTGTGCCGGCCCGCGTGGCCTGCTGGTGACGTTCATCTGCAATCACTGCCCGTACGTGAAGGGTGCGATCAAGCGGATCGTGCGCGACTGCCGCGAACTCGCCGAGCACGGCATTGGCTGCGTGGCGATCATGCCCAACGACGTGGGGGCCTATCCCGAGGACTCCTTCGAGAACATGCAGCGCTTCGCACGCGAGCATGACTTCTGTTTTCCGTACCTGATCGATGAGACCCAGGCGGTCGCGCGCGGCTACGGGGCCGTCTGCACACCCGACTTCTTCGGCTACAACGCAGCGCTGGAGCTGCAATACCGCGGGCGCATCGACGCGGGCGGGCGCAGCGAACCGCCACCAGGGGCGGCACGCGAGCTCTTCGAGGCCATGCGTGCCGTCGCCGAGACCGGCCAGGGGCCGCGCGAGCAGACGCCGAGCATTGGCTGTTCGATCAAGTGGCGCTGAGCTGCAGGCCATGGACTGGCTGATGCAGCACGAGCCGGGCGTACGCCTGGCGGCGTTCAGCGGGGTGCTGGTGTTGATGCTGGCATGGGAGCTGCTC
>SKYU01000100.1 GCA_007127715.1 Gammaproteobacteria bacterium
CGCATCGGCACCGCCGAAATCTATCGCCAGGTCGAGAAACTCCCGGAAATCGCCGAGTCGATCGTGGTCGGTCAGAACTGGCTGGGCGACGTGCGGGTGGTGCTTTTCGTCCGGCTGCAGCCCGGCGCGGTGCTCGACGAGGCCCTCTGCGAGCGCATCCGGCGTCAGGTGCGTGAGCACACCACACCCCGGCATGTACCGGCACGCATTCTTGCGGTGGCGGACATCCCCCGCACGATCAGCGGCAAGATCGTCGAACTCGCGGTACGTCAGGTCATCCATGGCCGGCCGGTGAAGAACCTCGACGCACTGGCCAACCCCGAGGCCCTCGAGTACTTCCGGGACCGCCCGGAACTGGCCGACTGAGCTGCCGACATGGGTCGTCCGCTGGCACGCTATCAACAGGCTCTGCAGATGCAGGCCATCCAGTCCGACCCGGCGCAGCGTGAGGCCATCGAGCGACTCGATGCGCTGCATGCCCGCCTCCTCGCCACGCCATGGCGCCGGCCCGGGCGACTGCGGCTGCCGGGATGGCCCCGCCGGGTCGAACCCGTTCGCGGACTGTATCTCTGGGGCGGCGTCGGTCGCGGCAAGACCATGCTGATGGACATGTTCTACCAGTCGCTGCCGTTCCCGGAGCGCCAGCGCAGCCATTTCCACCGGTTCATGAACGACGTGCACGGGGCCCTTAGGCGGCGCGAGGACCAACGCGATCCGCTGCGCGCGATCGCACGCGAGATTGCCGGGCATACCCGGGTGATCTGTTTCGACGAGTTTTTCGTCTCGGACATCGCCGATGCCATGCTCCTGGGCACCCTTTTCGACGCGCTGTTCAGCCACGGCGTGACCCTGGTGGCAACCTCGAACTGCCCGCCTGACCAGCTCTACCGCGACGGGCTGCAGCGGGCGCGGTTCCTGCCGGCGATCGAACTGCTGGAAACCCACACGCAGGTCCTGAACGTCGACGGCGGCACCGATTACCGGTTGCGGCTGCTGGAACGGGCCAACATCTACCAGGTACCGGCGGATACGGCTGCGGAAGCCCGGCTGCAGGCGTATTTCCGTGACATCGCTGGCGAGGGTGAGTGCAGCGAGGCGCCGCTGCCGGTCCTCGGGCGGGACATCCCCGTTCGGTGCTGCGCCGATGGCGTGGCCTGGTTCGATTTCGCTGCGGTCTGTGAAGGCCCACGCAGCCAGAATGACTACATCGAGCTGGCGCGACTGTTCCACACCGTGCTGATTTCAGGCGTGCCCCGCTTCGGTGACACCGGCGAGAATGCCGCCAGGCGTTTCATGGCGCTGGTCGACGAGTTCTATGACCGCCGCGTGAAGCTCATCGTCTCGGCCGCGGCGACGCCGTCGACGCTGTACGCGGGTGAGCGGCTGGGTTTCGAGTTCCAGCGCACGGCCAGCCGCCTGGAGGAGATGCAGACCCATGACTACCTCGCCGCCGAACACCGACCCTGAGCCACGCCGTGCTAGAGTCGGAGCGAGTCAGGAGTCGCGGGAGCCGCGTGCAGTGAGGCGCGAAAAGCAGACGCCGGGCGAGCGCCTGGAACTCGAGACGTTTCTGCCCTACCGGCTGTCCATCCTTTCGAATACCGTGTCTTCGGCCATCGCGGCGGTCTACCGTCGGCGCTTCCACCTGAGCATCCCCGAGTGGCGGGTGATGGCCATTCTCGGGCGCTATCCAGGGCTGTCGGCGGCCGAGGTCGCCGAGCGCACGGCGATGGACAAGGTCGCCGTCAGCCGCGCGGTGGCCAAGCTGCTGGACACCGGACGCATCAGCCGCAGCTTCGCCGATGCCGATCGTCGCCGCTCCATCCTGCAGCTCTCGCCCGAGGGCGAAGCCGTCTATGCCGAAGTCGTGCCGCAGGCGCTGGCGCTGGAAGCAGAGCTCATCGCCACCCTCGATCCCGGCGAGCGCGCCGCGCTCGACCGGATGCTGCGACGGCTGACAGCGCGCGCGCGCGCCCTGCAGGCACGCAGCGGTTCAGACTGAGCCGGGGCCAGGCGCAGCCGGGTCGGCTGCGGCGTCGCGCAGCCTCCAGAGCTCGGGGAAGCAGGGCACGTCGACCCCACGGCGCAGGTACTCGACGCCATCGGACCCGCCGGTGCCGCGGCGTCGTCCGATGATCCGCTCCACGGTTTTCATGTGACGGAACCGCCAGACCTGCAGCTGCTCATCGATGTCGACCAGCAGCTCGCAGACCGCGTGCACTTGCGCATACTGCAACTCGTTCCGGTAGATTCGGCGCAGCAGGCCGACCACCTCGGGATCGACCGGCGGTGGCTGTGCCCAGTCGCGCCGCAGACGCCGCGTGGGTACGGCATGTCCCTGGCGCGCAAGGTGGCGGAGGAACTCGTCGAACAGCGCAGGGGCCTGCTGCATCCGTTCCAGCTGACGGCGCTGCTCCGGGGCGTGCGCGAAGATCGCCGGAATCTCCGGGTCGCGCCGACCGAGCAGACACTCGAACTGGCGGAACTGGTAGGACTGGAACCCCGAGGCCGTGCCCAGCGATGCACGGAAGCCCGCATAGCCCTGCGGCGTCAGCGTGTCGAACAGCGTCCACTGCGCAAGCATCTGGCGCTCGATCTCGCAGACCCGCGCGAGCCCGTGTCTGCTCCGGGTGAGGTTGTCGGCGCGCAGCGCGGCGAGCACCCCGGTCAGTTCATGCAGGGCGAGCTTCAGCCAGAGCTCGGTGACCTGGTGCTGTATGATGAACAGCAGCTCGTCAGGGTGCTCGGGGGATGACAGCGGATTCTGCGCACCAAGCAGCGCATCGAGACCAAGATAGCCACCATAGGTCAGCGTACGGGTGGCGTCATCCGACGCGTCGTCGTCCGCGGTGTCCGTCATGGCTGCCTCACTCCTGCTGACCGGTCATGCTGCATGACAACATAGTAACGCCGGGAAGACACCCGCAGCTGGCGGCGATATAGTTTCATATGCAACAAACATGGCCGGTGCGATGGACCGCCCGCCCGGGCGGCCTGTCCGGCGACCGGCGGCGGAGAATGCCATGGAGACGATTGCCGATTTCGAGATCCGCTACTCGCAGTTTCTCGATCCACAGGGCCAACCGACCGACACCCTGCCCGCGTTTGCCGAGGACCCGGAGGTCCTGCGGGCGATGTATGCCAGCATGCTGCTGGCGCGGGTATTCGACACCAAAGCCATCAACCTGCAGCGCACCGGCAAGCTCGGGACCTACGCCTCGTGTCTCGGCCACGAGGCCAGCCACGTCGGCATCGGTGCGGCCATGCGCCCGGAGGACTGCCTCGCGCCGAGCTATCGGGAATACGGCGCCATGCTCTGGCGCGGCGTGCAGATGCACGAGATCCTGCTCTACTGGGGTGGCGACGAGCGCGGCAGCGATTTCGCCGGCCCCCGTCACGACTTCCCCTTCTGCGTCCCCATCGCCACCCAGTGCCTGCACGCCGCAGGCGCAGCGATGGCGTATCAGCTGCGGGGCGAGCCGCGTTGCGCCGTCTCGATCAACGGCGATGGCGGAACCTCCGAGGGCGCCTTCTACGAAGCGCTGAACGTCGCAGGGGCCAAGAAACTCCCGGTGGTGTTCATGGTGATCAACAACAAGTGGGCGATCTCGGTGCCGCTGGAACTGCAGACCGCCTCGCGCACCCTGGCGCAGAAATCCGTGGCCGCCGGCATCCCCGGCATCCAGGTCGACGGCAACGACGTGATTGCGGTGCGCCACTGGGTGGAGCGGGCGCTGGAACGCGGCCGTCGGGGCGAGGGCCCGACACTGATCGAAACCCTCACCTACCGCCTGAGCGACCATACGACCGCCGACGACGCGAGCCGCTACCGCGCGCGCGAGGAAGTCGAGGCGGCGCGCAAGCTCGAGCCACTGCTTCGCCTGCGCCGCTACATGGAGGCGCGCGAGTGGTGGGACGAGGCACGCGAAGAGGCCTGCCGCTCCGAGGCGATCGAGGCAGTCGACCGCGCCGTCGAGCGCTACATCAACACCCCACGGCCCCCGGTCACGGCCATGTTCGACCACCTGTTCGCCGAGCTGCCTCCGGGCCTGGCGGCGCAGCGGGAACTGGCCGTGCGCCGGGCGACAGGAGGATCCCGCTGATGGCGACCGTCACCCTGATCGAGGCGGTGACCATGGCGCTCGCCCACGAGATGGCGCGCGACGAGCGGGTCATCGTACTCGGCGAAGACGTCGGCGTGAACGGCGGCGTGTTCCGCGCCACCGCCGGTCTGCAGCAGCGCTTTGGCACCGATCGGGTCCAGGACACACCGCTGGCCGAGGCGATGATCGCAGGGGTCTCGGTAGGGATGGCCGCCCAGGGCATGCGACCGGTAGCCGAGATCCAGTTCGAGGGATTCATCTTCCCGGCCGTCGACCAGATCGTGAATCACGCCGCGCGCCTGCGGACCCGCACGCGCGGGCGGCTGCACTGCCCGATGGTGCTGAGAGTGCCCTACGGCGGCGGCATCCACGCGCCAGAGCACCACTCCGACAGTCCGGAGGCGATGTTCGCGCACATGCCTGGCATACGCGTGGTCATCCCCTCCTCGCCGGCGCGGGCCTACGGGCTGCTGCTGGCGGCCATGCGCGACCCCGATCCGGTGATCTTCTTCGAGCCCAAGCGGATCTACCGGCTGCAGAAACAGGAGGTGCCGGACACCGGCGAGGCCCTGCCGCTGGATGTCTGCTACACCCTGCGCGAAGGCGATGATGTCACCGTCGTCACCTGGGGCGCGATGACCTACGAGACCCTCAAGGCCGCCGACCAGATGGCCGGCGAGGGCGTGCACTGCGAAGTCATCGACGTGGCCACGCTCAGTCCGCTCGACGCCGAGACCATCATCGAATCGGTGGAGAAAACCGGCCGCCTGGTCATCGTTCACGAAGCGCCACAGAGTTTCGGGGCGGGCGCGGAGATCGCCGCCGTGGTCGCCGAACGCGCGCTCTACAGTCTGCGCACGCCGATCCGGCGGGTGGCCGGCTACGACACGATCATGCCGCTGTTCCGCCTGGAAACCGAGTACATGCCCGGAGTGACCCGCGTGATCGAGGGCATCCGCGCGACCCTGGAGGATTGAGCCATGACCACGACATTCAGGCTGCCCGATCTGGGCGAGGGCCTGCCCGAGGCGGAAATCATCACCTGGCACGTCGAGGAGGGCCAGCAGGTCCGCACCGACGAGCTGCTGGTCAGCGTCGAGACCGCCAAGGCGGTGGTCGAGGTACCCTCGCCGGTCACGGGCCGCATCGTCCGTCTGCATGCCGCCGAGGGCGACATGGTGGAGACGGGTGCGCCGCTGGTCGACTTCGAGGAGGCCAGCCCGTCAGCCGACGCCAGCGCAAAGACCGGCCACGCCAAGGCGGACACCGGAGCGGCGACGGCGGAGGATGGCGGCGCGGCCACACCATCGACCGCGCGGGACGACTCCGGCACGGTGGTCGGCAGCATGCCCTCCAGCGATGACGTACTGGTGGAGACTGCCCGCGCCGGCCGCCGGCACGGTCGCCAGGCCGCGCCCAAGGCCTCACCGGCGGCACGTGCTCTCGCTGCGGAACTCGGCGTGGAACTGGCCGAGATCGTCCCCTCGGGCGGCGCGGGTCAGGTCACGCCCGAGGACGTCCGCGCCTACGCCGAGGCGCGTACCGCGGAATCCGACCGCGGGCGGGAGGCGGCGCGCGGCCCCTGGCGCGGCGGTGTGCTGCGCGGCCCCCGACGGGCCATGGCCAGGAGCATGAGCGCCTCGGGCGCGCAGGTGGTGCCCTGCACCGTCTTCGATGATGCCGACATCGAGCACTGGCGTGACCCCCGGGCGATCACCGAGCGGCTGCTGCGCGCGCTGGTGGCCGGCTGCCGCAGCGAACCCGCGCTCAACGGGTTCTTCAATGCAGCCGACGAGCGCCTCGAGGCCGCGGAGCGCGTCGACATCGCCATGGCGGTCGATACCCCGGACGGACTGATCGTCCCGGTGGTCAGGGATGCCGCCAGCAAGTCGCTCGCCGAGCTGCGGACCGACGTCGACCGCATCAAGACCGCGACGCGGGCCCGCAGCATCCGGCCGCAGGACATGCTCGACTACACCATCACGCTTTCCAATTTCGGGATGATGGCGGGACGCTATGCCACCCCGGTCATCGTACCGCCCACGGTGGCGATTCTCGGTGCCGGGATGCTGCAGCGTGACCTGGTCCCTGTACTCGGCGGGATCGAGGTCCACCGCCGAATGCCGCTCTCGCTCACTTTCGATCACCGCTGCATCACAGGGGGCGAGGCCTGCCGGTTCCTCGCGGCGGTCATCGAGGATCTCACTCGTCCGGAGTGACCGGAGACGCCCGAGGCGACACAATACCCACGCGCAGCCACACGATGCACAGCCGCCAGGACGCCAACGCATGACCCGTAAAAAGCCGAGCCGCGCCAGAACCAGGCGCACGCCAACTGCACGCACGCCGGCCGCCCCGGCCGATCTGATCGAGGCGATCATCCGGCGTACCCGCCGCGTCTCAGGTCGTCAGCCGGCCCGACTGGACCTCGGTGAACTGGTGCGCCAGTACTACCGGAACGTGTCCCAGGAGGATCTGAGCGCACGCAGCGTGGAAAACCTGGCCGGCGCCCTGCTCGCGCATCTGGAGCTCGGTCGTCATCGGCGCGCAGGCGCTGCCTGTATCCGCGTCTACAACCCTGCCGACGCCGAGCATGGCTGGAGCTCGCCGCACACCATCGTGGAGATCGTCCACGACGACATGCCGTTTCTGGTGGATTCGAGCACCATGGCCCTGAACCGGCTGGGACACGAGATCCACCTGACCATCCATCCGGTGCTGATGATCGAGCGCACCCCACGCGGCCAGGTGAGCCGCCTGCATCCACGCAACGCCGAACAGCCGCGCACGCGTGCCGAGTCGTTCATACGCTTCGAGATCCTGCGCGAGCCCGATCCGGCGCGACATGCCGAGATCGTCGAAGCCCTCGAGGCCACGCTCGCCGACGTGCGCGCCGCGGTGGAGGACTGGCAGGCCATGGTCGCCAGGCTGCGTGTAGCCAGCGCCGAACTGCCGGCCAACGCCTCCATGCTGCCGGCGGACATCGTTCAGGAAAACTGCCGGCTGCTCGAGTGGATGGCAGACGAACACTTCACCCTGCTCGGCTATCGCGAATACCGTCTGGATCGGCGAGGGCGCGGCGCGAGGCTGCTCGCCGTGCCGGGAACGGGACTCGGGATCCTGCGCGACCGACCAGGCGAGCCGCCTTCGGAACAGCCGCTGAACGCTCGGATGCAGCGGGTCGCCGAATCCCGGGATCCGCTGGTGATCACCAAGGCGAACACCCGCGCGACGGTACATCGCCCCGGCTATCTCGATTACGTCGGCGTGAAGGTCTTCGACCGCCAGGGGCGCCCGGTGCGCGAGCGCCGCTTCCTCGGCCTGTACACCTCCACCGCCTACAGCCGCCAGGCCCGTGACATCCCCGTGCTTCGACAGAAACTGCGCGAGGTGCTTGACCGCTCGGGCGTGACGCCAGGCAGTCACCGGGCCAAGGCCCTGCAGCACATCCTCGACAGCTATCCCCGCGACGAACTTTTCCAGATCTCGATCGAGGACCTGCTGCGGATCGCCCACGGCATTCTGAGCCTCCAGGAACGCCACCGCGTGCGCCTGCTGATCCGGCGCGAGGATTTCCAGCGGTTCTACTCCTGTCTGGTGTTCGTGCCCCGTGACCGCTACCGCACCAGCGTGCGCCTGCGCATCGAGGACATCCTGCGCGAGGAACTGCATGGTGAGCAGATCGATACCAACGTCGAGATTTCCGAATCGGTCCTCGCCCGGATGCACGTGATCGTGCGCAGCCCGCCCGACAGCGAGCCGCGCATCAGTTTCCAGGCCATCGAGCAGCGCATCGCCGACACGGTGACGACCTGGCAGGATCGCCTGCGCGAGGAGATGCTGGCGCGGTTCGACGAGGCCCACGGCAACGCACTCTATCAGCGCTACTGCGAAGCCTTTCCGGCGGCCTACCGCGAAGACGTCAGCCCGCGCGAGGCCGGTTTCGACATCGAACGTGTCGATGACATCCTCACCGGCCGCACCACCATGGCAACCAGCCTGTATCGTCCGCCGCAGGCCCCGGACGAGCGGCTGCGCTTCAAGATCTGCCGGGCCGGTGCACCGCTGCCCCTCTCACAGGTGGTGCCGATGCTCGAACACATGGGCGTGGACGTGGTCAGCGAGCGCCCTTACCGGCTGCGGCTGGAGGGCGGTACGCCGGTCTACATCCAGGACCTCGACCTGGTGGCCCAGGGCGGGCGCCACTTCGATCCGAACAGCTGTGGCGAACGCTTCCAGCACTGCTTCCGCGCCACCCTGGACGCGCAGGCAGAGAGCGACGGCCACAACCGGCTGGTTCTGCTCGCCCGGCTCGACTGGCGGCAGATCGTGGTGCTGCGGGCCTGTACCAAGTACCTGGTGCAGACCGGCCTGCCGTTCAGCCAGGCCTATCTCCAGGAGGTGCTGACCGGCGCGCCTGCGCTGGCCGCCGCGCTGCTCGACCTGTTTGCCGCCCAGTTCGAGCCCGAGCTTGGGGAGCGCCAGCGACAGCGACAGCGCCACGACGCCGAGGCGCGCATCGAGGCCTGTCTGAACAGCGTCAGCAGCCTGGACGAGGACCGTATTCTGCGCGCCTACCATGACGTGGTCCGCGCGATGCTGCGCACCAATCATTTCCAGTCGGAGGCCGACGGTACGCCGAAGAGCTACCTGTCGTTCAAGCTGGACCCGGCCCGCCTTCCGGAACTGCCGAAGCCCCGGCCACGCTACGAGATTTTCGTGTATTCCCCGCGGATGGAAGGCGTCCATCTGCGCGCTGGCGAGATCGCCCGCGGGGGGCTGCGCTGGTCGGACCGCCGGGAGGACTTCCGCAGCGAAATCCTGGGCCTGCTGAAAGCCCAGCAGGTGAAAAATACCGTCATCGTGCCGAACGGCGCCAAGGGCGGGTTCGTCTGCAAGCGCCTGCCCGAGGGTGACCGGGCGGCAGTGCAGTCCGAAGTGCGGACCTGCTACAGAATGCTCATCCGCGGCATGCTCGACCTTACGGACAACCTGGTCGGCCGGGACATCCAGCCGCCACCGCGCGTGCGCCGACTCGACGGAGACGACCCTTACCTGGTCGTGGCTGCCGACAAGGGCACGGCGACGTTTTCCGATCTGGCCAACGAGATTGCCGCCGAATACGACTTCTGGCTGGGCGATGCCTTCGCCTCGGGTGGCAGCCACGGGTACGACCACAAGAAGATGGGCATCACCGCGCGCGGTGCCTGGGAAGCGGTCAAGCGGCATTTCCGCGAACTCGGTCTCGACGTCGCCACCCAGCCCTTCACGGTCGCGGGGATCGGGGACATGAGTGGCGATGTGTTCGGCAACGGCATGCTGCAGTCCGACCGCATCCGGCTGCTGGCCGCCTTCGACCACCGCCACATCTTCATCGACCCCGATCCCGATCCGGGCGCGGCCTACGCCGAACGCAGGCGGCTGTTCGCACTTCCGGCCTCGAGCTGGCAGGACTACCGTCCCGAGGCCATCTCCAGCGGTGGCGGCGTGTATTCGCGCGCCGCCAAATCCATCGAGCTGTCGGCGGCTGCCGCGCAGGCCATCGGCCTTCGCGAGCGGCGGGTCACGCCACCACAGCTGATACAGGCGATCCTGCGCATGCCGGTAGACCTGCTCTGGAACGGCGGGATCGGCACCTACGTGAAAGCCGCCAGCGAGTCCCACGAGGAGGTCGGCGACCGCGCCAATGTCGCCGTCCGGGTGAACGGCCGCGACCTGCGGTGCAGGGTACTCGGTGAGGGGGGCAACCTGGGCATCACCCAGCGTGGCCGCATCGAGTATGCGCAGACCGGAGGGCGGCTGAATACCGACTTCATCGACAACTCCGGCGGAGTGGACTGCTCCGACCGCGAGGTGAACATCAAGATCCTGCTGCGCGAAGCCGTCGATGCCGGTGGCCTGCGCATGCCGGCGCGCAACCGGCTGCTCGAGCGGATGACCGACGAGGTCGCGGAGCTGGTCCTGCGTACCAACTATCAGCAGACCCAGGCGATCAGCGTCCTGGCCGCAAGAGCCCTGGAACGCAGCAACGAAAACGCCAGCCTGCTCCGCTGGCTGGAGCGCCGCGGTCTGCTGGACCGCGATCTGGAGTTCCTGCCCGACGACGAGGACATTGCCGAGCGCCGTGCACGCGGCCGCGGACTCACCCGCCCGGAACTCGCCATCCTGCTGTCCTACTCGAAGATCGCCCTCTACGATGCGCTGTGCGCCTCCGACATCACCGCCGACCCCTACCTGTCGGAGGAACTCTCGCGCTATTTCCCTCAGCCCCTGCGCAAGCGCTTCGCCGGGCATGTGCCGGGACACCGGCTGGCACGCCAGATCGTGGCGATGCTGATCACCAGCAGCATGATCAACCGGATGGGTCCGACCTTCCCCATGCGCGCCCAGGAGGAAACCGGCGCGGATGCGGCCAGCGTGGCGCGCGCCTACACGATCGCGCGCGACGTCATCGGCATGCGCGAGTTGTGGGAGGGCATCGAGGCCCTCGATGAGCGGCTGCTCGCACCACTGCAGCTCGACATGCTCTTCGAGTCGGCACGTCAGCTGCGCAATCTCGTCTACTGGTTCCTGCGCCACCACGCCGGCGAGCTGGATGTCACCGCGCAGGTCCACACCATGCGCGAGGGCGTCTCTGAACTGATGGCGCGCCTGCCGGAACTCATGCCAGCGGTCGGCACCAGACGCCTGGAGCGGGCCACCCACGAGCTCGCGCAGCGCGGCCTGCCCGAGCCACTCGCCCGGCGCATGGCTGCCCTGCCCTTTGGTCTCGCGGCACTGGACATCGTCGAGGTCGCCCGCCAGGGCTCGCGTGACCCGGCGGAGGCGGCCCGCGCCTACTTCGAACTCGGTCGCGCACTCAAGCTCGACTGGCTGAAGCAGGAAATCGAGAAGCTGGCGGTGGAGGGCCGCTGGCAGGCCCTGGGCCGTGGCACCCTGCGCGGCGCAGTCCACGACCTCCAGCGCCAGATGCTGCAGCGCTGTCTTGGCGAGGCCAGCGGAGACGACGCCGAAGCCGCCGTCTCGGCCTGGCTCAAGGCGCATCGGCCGGCCGTGGTCAAGACGCTGCACACCCTGACCGAGATGCAGTCGGCCAAGCGGGTGGACTTCGCGACCCTGTCGGTCGCGCTGGAGGAACTGCGCCGCCTCGCCGCGATGACCTGAGCCGCTGGTGTAGAATGCCGGGGCCATCCAGCCCGGGAGCCCCGCGTGGCCAAGGAACCGCTGATCGCCGTCTTCATCGACTTCGAGAACCTCGCCCTCGGGGTCGACCAGAGCAAGCAGAAACATTTCGAAATCCAGCTGGTGCTCAAGCGTCTGCTGCAGAAGGGGCGGATCGTCTTCAAGCGAGCCTACTGCGACTGGTCCCGCTACCGGCGTTACGTCAACGAGTTCCATGCCGCAGGCATCGAGCTGGTGGATATCCCGCAAAGCAAGATGAGCGGCAAGAACAGCGCCGACATCCGCATGGTCGTCGACGCGCTCGAGCTCTGCTACATGAAGGAGCACCTCGACATGTTCGCGCTGGTCTCCGGCGACAGCGACTTCTCGCCGCTGGTCTCCAAGCTCAAGGAAAACGACAAGCGCGTGCTCGGCTGTGGCGTTCGCAGGTCCTCTTCGGACCTGCTGATCAACAACTGCGACGAATTCATCTTCTACGACGACCTCGAGAAGAAAGCCGCTGCGCCGCAGCGCAAGCGCCGCGAGGGCGCCACCGAAAAGGAATCCAAACGCGACCGCGGGCTCGATATCCTGGTTTCGACGGTTCAGTCGCTGCAGTCCGACTACGACACGGTGTGGGGCTCGATGATCAAGCAGGCGATCCGCCGCGTGCATCCTGACTTCAGCGAGGCCGCCTACGGCTTCGGCAACTTCACGGAACTGCTGGAAGCCGCCGCCGTGGAAGGACGCCTGAAACTCGACTACGACGAACCCCGGGGCAATTACAAGGTCAGCACCACCGAATGAGCGCTGCCTGCCGCCCGGCACAGGGAAACAGGACCAGAGGAAAGACATGACCGGAAAACTCGTGCTGCTGCGTCACGGCCAGAGCGAATGGAATCTGCAGAACCTTTTCACCGGCTGGAAGGATGTCGACCTGACCGCGCAGGGCCGCGAGGAGGCGCGCAATGCGGGGCGGGAACTGCGGGCTGCCGGTCTGATGTTCGACGTGGCCCATACCTCGGTGCTCAAGCGCGCCATACGCACACTCTGGATCACCCTCGACGAGATGGACCTGATGTGGATTCCGGTGCATCGCCACTGGCGGCTGAACGAGCGCAGCTACGGCGGCCTGCAGGGGTTGAACAAGGCGGAGACCGCCGCAAGACACGGCGAGGCGCAGGTGAAGATCTGGCGGCGCAGCTACGACGTGCCGCCGCCGGCGCTGACCGACGAGGACGAACGCCATCCGCGCCATGACGCGCGCTATCGAGCCCTGGACCCTGCCGCGCTGCCGGCCACCGAGTCTCTGAAGACCACACTCGAGCGCGTCCGCCCCTACTGGCAGGACCGCATCGCCCCGGACCTGCTGGCCGGTCGCAACGTGCTGGTCGCCGCCCACGGCAACAGCCTGCGGGCACTGGTGAAAATGCTCGAGGGCATGTCCGAGGACAACATCGTCGGGTTCAATATCCCCACCGGGGTGCCCCGGCTCTACGAACTCGACGGGACGCTCACGCCCACGCGCGCGGAGTTCCTCGGCGACCCCGAGGCCATCGCCGCCGCCGCGCAGGCGGTCGCGAACCAGGCGAAGGGCTGAGCGTCATGATCTACTCGCTCGGCCAGCGCATGCTGCGCCCGCGGGGCGCCTTCTACATCGCCCCCTCGGCCCAGGTCATCGGCGAGGTCGTGCTCGGCGAGAACGCAAGCATCTGGTTCGGTGCCGTGGTCCGTGGTGACTGCGAGACCATCACCATCGGCGACGGCACGAATATCCAGGACGGCTCGGTGCTGCATACCGACCCCGGGGCACCGCTGGTCATCGGTGAGCGCTGCACGATCGGGCACATGGTCATGTTGCATGGCTGCACGCTGGGGGACCACTGCCTGATAGGCATCGGCTCGGTCATCCTCAATCACGCGCGAATCGGCAGCAATTGCGTGGTCGGCGCCAACAGCCTGATCACCGAAGGCAAGGTGTTTCCCGAGGGCTCGCTCATCATGGGCTCACCGGCGAAAGTCGTTCGGCCGCTGGAGGAGAAGGAGCTCGCCCGGCTGGCACATGGGGCCGATCACTATATCGAGAACGGCCGACGGTTCGCTCGCGAGCTGCGGCCAGATCCGCGCTACCCGCGCTGAGGCATGCACAGACGCCGGAAGCCGGCCGCGGTATAGGGCACGAGCCGGGCATGCACGCTGTCCAGGTCGCCAGAGCGGCAGATCCCGCCCGAAAGCTGGTCGATCCGCCCAGTCTCGGCGAACGTCAGGGTGAGTGCACCTGACAGGAAATGATAGCTCCAGAAGATGTCCTCCTCCGCGGCCTCGGGCAACGCTTCGCGCAGCGCGGCGATGAACTCCTGGACCAGCGGATCGAAGTATTTGGTCATGCCGATCGGCGCGAGCTCCGGTGAGTTGTTGACCTGCGCCACCAGAGCGAAGTAGCGCTTCCAGCCGGGCCCACCGTGCGCCGAGCGGTTCAGCAGTGGGTGAGTGAACGCGTCGATGATGGCTTCCAGCGCCGGGGGATCGGGTGCCGCAGCGTCCCGGCAGGCCTGGAGCATGGCCAGCCGCTCGCGGTTCAGGGTCTCGGCACGGCGCAGGAACACCGTCTCGAACAGCTCGCGCTTGCGGCCGCAGTGATAGTGCACGAGGGCGACGTCCACCTCGGCCTCACGTGCGATCTCCCGCAGCGACACCCCGTGAAATCCGCGATCGGCGAACAGTTTCTCGGCGGCATCGAGGATGCGCCGACGCGTGGTCTGGGTCGAGCGGCTCATCGATGTGCGAACTCCCCTGCGTCGCGGCCTTGTGGCAAGAGCGCTATTGCACCGCAGCGAGGGCGTCACGACAACACACCGCCTGCGACGCGCTGACGATACCCCGGTCTCCACTGCAACACGGTATTGATTTTCATCAAACGTTGAAATAAATTTCAACATCTGTTGAAAGCCGGCGCATGCCGGCTGCTCTGCTCTGGGGAACCATCACGTCACACCGCGCATGCCCGCAGTCGGGTTGCCGGCCAGCCGAATCACCGGGGGAAACCACATGAACCGCACGCCAATCGTCCCGCGCAGCCTGCTTGCTGCCGCCGTGACCGCCGCTCTCGCCCTGCCCGCCAGCCATGCCGTGCACGCCCAGGGTGCCGCCGGCCTCGAGGAAATCGTCGTCACCGCCCGTCGCGCCGAGGAGACCCTCCAGGACGTCCCGGTCGCCGTGTCGGCGTTCTCGGCGGACGACCTGCGCAACCTGCAGGCCGAGGACCTCTCCGCGCTGCAGGGCGCGGTACCGAACCTCAACCTGGTCCAGGGCCGCGGCTCGGCGTCCAGCGCCAACATCTTCATCCGCGGCATCGGCCAGCCCGACGCCCTGCAGACGTTCGACCCGGGCGTCGGCGTCTACCTCGACGACGTCTACATCTCGCGTATCCAGGGTGCGCTGTTCAACCTCCATGACGTCGAGCGCATCGAGGTCCTGCGCGGCCCACAGGGCACGCTCTACGGCAAGAACACCATCGCCGGTGCCATCAAGATCGTCACCCGGCGCCCCGGGCCGGAGACCGAGGCGGACATCGAACTCGGCATCGGCCGCTATAACGCCCGCACTGCCAAGGCCTACTTCGCAGGCAGGCTGGCCGACAACCTCTACGGCAGCATCTCCGGGCTCTGGTCCGAGCGCGACGGCACGGTCACCGACTATCTCGACGGCCGCGAGTACAACGACCGGGATGAGCGCGCCGTGCGCGTCGCGCTGCGCTGGGTGCCGACCGACACGCTCGAGGCCACGCTGGCCTTCGACACCACCCGCCAGCGCAATGCGCTGAGCCTCGGCAAGGCCGAGGCCCCGCTGGTCTCGGTCGACCTCGCGACCGGCGGCGCGGTCGTCCGCCGGTTGCCTGATGCGGGGGAATGGGATCGCACGGCAGCATCATTGCTGCCCAATGATCCCGGCCAGAAACTCGA
>SKYU01000019.1 GCA_007127715.1 Gammaproteobacteria bacterium
AAGGTTCGTTTCAAAGAAACGAGCCATTTCCCGGGCATACCCTGTCCCGTTGGCGTGCAGGTAGACCAGCGCACGCTCCTTGTTGATGGTGCCGAAGAGTGCTTCGAGCATTGACTAGAAATAGTGGTTATATGACTACGGATATTGGTCGCTCAAGGTTCGACGGTCAACGCCAGCTGGCTTGGCTTGGCTTGGCGCAGGCGCGAACATCGGCGACCGATACCGGTCCGCCGGATACCGGCTCACGGCAGCCACGCCCTCGTCAGGTTCTCGTGCCCGCCCGCATCCGCCCGCACGTTGTCCTCGATTCGGATGCCACCCCAGGGCCGCAGGCGCTCCACGACCGGCCAATGCACTTCCGCGGCCAGTTCGCTGGCCTGCAGTTCCTCCAGCAGCATGTCGATGAAGTAGATGCCGGGCTCGATGGTCACCACGGTGTCCTGCTCGAGCCTGCGGGTGAGCCTGAGCTTGGGGTAGTCCTCCGGCGGGGGTGCAGGCGTGCCCTGCGGGTCGGCCTGCTGGCCGCCGACGTCGTGTACCTGCACGCCGAGGAGGTGGCCGAGTCCGTGGGGGAAGAAGTAGCGCGTCAGGCCCGCGGCGGCCGCCGCCTCACCATCCAGGCGGATGACGCCGGTCTCCTTCAGCAGCTGGCCGATGCGCTGGTGGGCCTTGCGGTGCAGATCGCCGAAGGCCACGCCGGCGCGCACCTCGGCGCAGAGTCCCCGCTGCAGGTCATCCAGCGCACCGACCAGGTCGGCAAACTCGCCGTCGCCGGCCGTCCAGGTGCGGGTGATGTCGCTGGCGTAGCCGCCCACGTCCGCGCCGGCATCGACCAGCAGGGTGCGCCGTGGTGCCGGCTCACGCTCGCGGTGCTGGTAGTGCAGTACCGCGGCGTGCTCATTGACCGCGACGATGCTGTGATAGGGCAGCTCGTCATCCGTATGCCCGCAGGCTCGCAGATACGCCAGGTGGATCTCGTACTCGGGTGCGCCCTCGAGGAAGGCCTCGCGCGCGGCCCGATGGGCGGGCGCGGCCCGCTCGTTGGCGGCGCGCATGCAGGCCAGTTCATAGCGGCTCTTCACCGCGCGATGCCAGTGCAGCACGTGCAGCACGCTCTGCGGATTGACCTGCGCGCCCGGTACCAGCGCCTCCACCCCCTCGCCGAGCAGCACGCTGCGCTCCGCCGGCCCGGGCAGATGCTGAGCGACCTCGGCCGGGTCGCGGATTACGCGGATGTCGAAGGCCTCGGTCCAGTAGCCGGCGGGATCGGCGGGCGGCTGGTGCCAGAAGTCCCGCGGCTGGTGATAGAGCAGCACCGGGCGCTCGCCGGGGGTGTGGATCAGCCAGCAGCCGGGGTGGCGGTTCAGCGGCAGCCAGGCCTTGAACAGCGGATTGGCGCGGAACGGGTAGGTCTGGTCATCCAGGAAGGCGTAGTGCTCCAGGCCTGCGCTGATGACCAGATGATCGGCCTCGGCCGCCACCAGCGCCTCGGTGGCGATGGCCTGGCAGCGGGCGAGGTGAGCCGGGTAGTGCCGGGCAAGCGTGGGGGTGTCCATGGGCCTCCTGCCGTCATTGAATCTGTGCGCTCCAGTATACTCCGGGCCCCAACGACGCTTCCCGGATCCACGCGCCCGCCATGAGTTCGCAAAAACAGGTCTCCCTTACCGGCATCACCACCACCGGCACCCCGCACCTCGGCAACTATGCGGGCGCCATCCGTCCCGCCATCGCCGCCAGCCGCCGCGAGGACGTGGATTCCTTCTATTTCCTGGCCGACTACCACGCGCTGGCCAAGAACCTCGACCCCGAGTCGATGGCCCGCTCGACCCTGGAGATCGCCGCGACCTGGCTGGCGCTGGGCCTCGACCCCGAGCGGGTGACCTTCTACCGCCAGTCCGACATCCCGGAGATACTGGAACTCGCCTGGATTCTCTCGGGCGTCACCGCCAAGGGCCTGATGAACCGCTCGCACGCATACAAGGCGGTGGTCGCCGAGAACGAGGCCGCCGGCAGCCGTGACCCGGACAAGGGCGTGAGCATGGCGCTGTTCGGCTACCCGGTGCTGATGACCGCCGACATCCTGATGTTCCGCGCGACCCACGTGCCCGTCGGCCGCGACCAGAAGCAGCATCTCGAGATGGCCCGTGATATCGCGGCGCGCTTCAACCATGCCTACCGCGAGACCTTCGTGCTGCCGGAGCCGGTGATCGACGAACACACGGCCGTGCTCGCCGGGCTCGATGGACGCAAGATGAGCAAGAGCTACGGCAACACCATCCCCCTGTTCGCGCCGGCGAAGAAGCTGCGTAAGCTGATCATGAAGATCAAGACCAACTCGCTGGAACCCGGTGAGCCCAAGGACCCCGAGGGATGCACGCTGTTTTCCGTCTACCGCGCCTTCGCCACGCCCGGGCAGGTCGATGAGCTGCGCGCACGCTACGCCGAGGGCATCGGCTGGGGCGAGATGAAGCAGCTGCTGTTCGAGCACCTGGATGCCGAACTGGCGGGCCCGCGCGAGGTCTACGAAGCATTGATTCAGGATCCGGCCAGGATCGAGGCGGTACTTCGCACCGGTGCCGAAAAGGCCCGGGCGATCAGCCGCCCGTTCCTGGCCGAGATCCGTGACGCGATCGGCGTCCGGTCGCTCGATGCCGTGCGGCCCTGACGGGCCCCGGCACGCACCTTCGGAGGACGACATGCCCAGACTGATGCGCCTTGCCACGTTCTGCCTGATGCTCCTGGTCGCCGCGCCGCTGGCGGCATTGACCCCGGTCGCCAGCGTAGAGGGGATCGACGAGTACCGCCTCGACAACGGCCTGCGCATCCTGCTCGTGCCCGACGAGAGCCGTCCGACGACCACCGTCAACATCACCTATTTCGTCGGCTCGAAACACGAGGGTTATGGCGAGACCGGCATGGCGCACCTGCTGGAACACATGCTCTTCTACGGCACGGAACGCCACGGTGACATCAAGGCCGAGATCTCCGAGCGCGGTGGCTTCGCCAACGGCACGACCTGGTACGAGCGCACGAATTACTTCCAGACCTTGCCGGCGACCGACGACAACCTCGAGTGGGCGATCCGCATGGAGGCCGATCGCATGGTCAACTCGCTGATTCTCGAAGAGGATCTCGCCAGCGAGATGACCGTGGTGCGCAACGAGTTCGAGATCGGCGAGAACAACCCCTTCCGCGTCCTGCTGCAGCGGGTCATGGCCACCGCCTACGAGTGGCATGGCTACGGTCGCGCGACCATCGGTGCGCGCTCGGACATAGAGAACGTGCCGATCGAGCGTCTGCACGCGTTCTACCGGCGGTTCTACCAGCCGGATAATGCCATGCTCATTCTGTCCGGGCGGTTTGACCGCGCGCGGGCGCTGGCCCTGGTCGAGGAGCATTTCGGTGCCATTCCCCCGCCGGACCGCAGCGGCGAGAACCAGCTCTGGCCAACCTACACGCGCGAGCCGACACAGGATGGCCCGCGGGAAATCGAGGTCCGTCGTTCTGGCAGCGTGCCGCTCCTGATGGCCGGTTTTCACGTGCCAGCCACGGCCCACGAGGATTTCGCCCCACTGGAGGCGTTGGCGCTGGTGCTCGGCGACCGGCCCTCGGGTCGTCTCCATCGGCGGCTGGTGGAAACCGGGCTGGCCAGCCAGGTCGGTGCGTTCACCTTCCGTCTGCGCGAGCCGGGCCTGCTGCTGTTGTTCGCTACGCTCCCGCGCGAGGCCGACGTCGATGAGGTCCGCGGTGTCTTCCTTGAGGTCCTCGACGACCTGGCCAGCCAGCCGCCCGAAGAGGCCGAGGTCCGACGTGCGGTGGCCACCCTGACCAGCCAGATGGAGCGGTCGCTGGATGACAGCGATGAGGTCGGGATCGCGCTCTCCGAATGGGCGGCCACCGGCGACTGGCGACTGCTGTTTCTGCATCGCGATCGCCTCGAGGAGGTGACCGCCGAACAGGTCCAGGCGGTAGCGGCCCGCTATCTGGTCCGCGACAACCGGACGGTCGGGCGTTTCGTCCCCGACGCCAGTCCGCAGCGCGCCGAGATTCCGGAGGCGCCGGTGCTTGCAGAGCTGCTGGCGGGCTACACGGGACGCGAGGGTCGGGTCGCGGGTGAGGCTTTCGAGGCCACCCCGGAGAACATCGAGTCGCGGGTGCAGCGTTTCACCCTGCCGAACGGCGCTCAGGTGGCCCTGCTGCCGAAAGGCACGCGTGGCGAACGTGTCCAGGGGCGGTTGCAGATGCGCCTGGGCACCGAGGAGACCTTGCAGGGTCTGGGTGCGGTGCCGGGCATGACCGGGTCGCTGCTGGCGCGTGGCACGGAGAACTACGATCGCCAGGCGCTGCGTGACAGGCTCGACGAGCTGCAGGCCGACCTGAGCGTGGGCGGTGGCACGGTGGTCTCGGGTCGGCTGGAAAGCCGCCGAGCGGCCTTGCCCGAGGTGCTGGGGCTGCTGGCCGAGCTGCTGCAGCGTCCGGTGTTTCCGGACAGCGAACTCGACGAGCTGCGCCGCCAGGCGCTCACGGGCATCGACCAGCAGGCCGACGATCCACGCAGCGTGGCCATCCGTGAGCTCGACCGCCACTTCAATGTGCATGACCCGGAGCACCCCAACTACTCGCCCACGTTCGACGAACAGGCCGAGCGGCTTCGTGCGGTCACCCGCGACGCGCTGGTCGACTTTCACCGGCGGTTCTACGGCTTCGGCCCGGGAACGACGCTCGCGCTGGTGGGTGATTTCGATGCCGACGAGGTGCGGGCCCAGCTCGAAGCGCTGTTCGGCGACTTTACGGCCGAAGTCGGGTTTGCCCGTATCCCTGTGATGCCGTCCGGTGCCACCCCCGCGCGTCTTGAGCGCCAGCTCGACGACAAGGCCAATGCCTTCCTGCTGGCCCGCCATCAGTTCGCGATGCGCGACGACCATCCCGACTATCCCGCCCTGCAGCTCGCCGGTCACATGCTGGGGGGAGGCTTCCTGAACTCGCGGCTGTCGCGGCGCATCCGTGACGACGAAGGACTGAGCTATGCCGTGGGTGCCTCGCTCTCGGCACACCCCATCGACGAGTTCGGTTCGGTGACCGCCTTTGCTGCCTTCGGCCCCGCGGACCGCGACCGTCTGGAGGCCGTGCTTGCGGAGGTGCTTGCGCAGGTCGTCTCCGACGGCTTCACCGCCGAGGAACTCGAGTCGGCCCGCACCGGGTGGCTTCAGCAACAGCAGCTGCTGCGCAGCGACGATGGGCGGCTGGCCGGTGCACTGTCCGCCGGGCTGTACTTCGGGCGCGACAGCTTTCACCAGGCCCGGCTCGAGGCTGCGGTCGAGGGTCTGAGTCTCGAGGAGGTCAATGCGGCGATCGCCCGGTGGCTTGATCCTGATGCCCTCGCCGTCTCGCTGGCTGGCGACTTCCACGCGCTGGCGGCCGACGCCAATGCGGCCGACGGCGAGCCTTCCGCGTCGCGGTCCGGGGAGTAGGCGACCATGGCGCGCGGAGCCATGCTGCGCTGGGCCCCGGCGGCGTTGGGCGCCGGGGCGCTGGTCGCCCTGCTGGGTGCGCTGGTCGTGCGCGGCGAGGTCTCGCTGGCCTTCCTGTCCCTGTTCGTCCTGCTGCTGCCGGCTGCCGTAGCCG
Organism: Gammaproteobacteria bacterium; assembly: GCA_007127715.1. Lineage (GTDB taxonomy): Bacteria > Pseudomonadota > Gammaproteobacteria > Steroidobacterales > PWYM01 > PWYM01. The sequence goes on from SKYU01000019.1 coordinate 5,626, forward strand.
CTTCCCTGCTGCGTTGGTCACCATGGCCGCGGGAGGACGAACGCAGGGTCCAGGCCGGTCAACGCGACTGGCGACGGGTGCTCGTGCTGTGCGGCGCGGGTCTGCTCATCGCTGCACTGGTCACGCTGGTGCTCGGCGTGGCCTGGTCGGGCGGACGTCTGGGCAATATCCTGCTGGTTGCGGGGGTGCTGCTGATGCCGCCGGCCGCCATCGTTGCCGCGCTCGGTTGGCTGCTGGGACATGCGCGACGGCTTGCCGATGGCCTGCGGCCCGGTGAGCGCCTGGAACTCGAGGCCCGTGAGCACTGGGGTGTGTTCCTGCCCGCCGCCGGCGTGCTCGGTCTTGCCGTCGTGCTGGCGCTCGGGCCGTTCGGTGTGATCGGCTACAGCGCCGCCGGGGTGCTGTATCTCCTGCTGCTGCCGGCAGCGGCGGTGCGTGCGCTGGGCGCGTTCCTTAATACCGGCCTTGCGCTTACTCCGGACCACGTCCTGGTGGCCCGTGGCGTCTTCCGCCGCAGGGTCGAGCGGCTGGTGCGCACCGAGGTGATGGCCTGTGGTGCCCAGGCGGGCTGGGCCGGACGGCTGCTCGGCTTTGGCACGTTGAACATCATCTGCGACTCCGGGCGAAGCTTTACGGTCCGCGGCATCGCCGACCCCGAGGGCTTCTGCGAGCGCCTCGGGGTGCTGGCCCTGCACGAGGACTGAACGTCACGCCGGGACGTGACGTCCAGTCTTGCTGACCGTCAGTCGGCCTCGTGAAGGCCGAACTGTTCGAGCAGGAACTCCGCTTCGCGGCGGTGGTAGAACAGCCGATTGGACAGTTGACGCCAGCCGTGGCCTTCATCGCGGAAGCGGATATAGGGCGCGTCGATCCCGTTGGCCCGCAGAGTGCGCACCATGACCTCGGACTCGTAGATCTCCACCCGGCGGTCGTTGACCCCATGCGAGTACAGCACGGGCACGGTGATCTGATCGGCCTGGCGGATCGGCGAGTAGGTGGTGTAGAACTCCAGCCAGCGCTCCTCGCGGATGTCGCCGTACTCGATGATGTCGGAGGCCTTGAGCGCAGGAGAGGCGACCTGCAGGGCCGTCACCCAGTCCGCCACGCCGAACAGCGAGACGCCGGCAATGAAATACCCCGGGTGGTTGGCCAGCACCGCGTTGACGGCATAGCCGCCGTAGGAGCCGCCGCGCACGATCGCGCGCGAGGCGTCCACCCGACCGTCCTCGCGGAAGAACTCCAGCATGTCGACGAGATCGCGAATGCTGTCCAGGCGCCGCTCGCGGTCGTCCAGGGTCATGTAGGTGTGTCCGAAGCCGCTTGAGCCGCGGATGTTCGGCAGGAACACGGCAATGCCCCGGCCGAGCAGGTACTGGACGCTGCCGCTGAACCTCACCACCGATTGCGCCGTCGGGCCTCCATGGACGTCGAACACCACTGGGGGCGGACCCTCGCCCTGCCTGGCGTCCTCACGCGGCAGGTAGAGCAGGCCCTGCAGCATCACCCCGTCGCGCGCCGGCATGCGGATCGATTCCGGGCGAACGAAGCGCTCGGGATCGAGGCCGGCCAGGTTGGCAGCCCACAGGGTCGATGCCGTCCCGGCGGCCAGATCCCAGAGCATCAGATCGCCGGGTGTCGACCAGCCGTTCACCAGCACGCTGGCCACTGCACTGCCGCGAGGGCAGGACAGTCCGTACACTCCCTCGGGCAGTTCGGGTGTCGCCAGGGCACGGTCTTCCTGCAGGTCACGGCCGTGCAGGCGGAAGAAGCCGTCTTCGTTGCTGGTCCAGAGCAGGTAGCGGTCGTTCTCGCCGCACAGCTGCACGTTGCCCACATCGTGCTCCAGTTCGGCCAGGACACGGACCTCGTTGCTGGCGATGTCACGGCGTATCAGGGCCAGGAACTCACGGTCCTCGTTGGAGGTATGGAACACGTGCCGGCCGTCGGCGGTCCAGGCGAAACCGCCATCCTGGGTGTTGGCGCGCCGCTCGGGTTGCGACAGCGTCCTGACCTCGGTCGTTTCGATGTCGAGCAGGAACAGGTTGTTCGAGTCCTCGCCTACGCCCTGGGTCATCAGCAGCGACTGGCCGTCCGGGGAGATGGAGCGGGGCCACCAGGCGAACTCGCCCTCGTAGATCATGCGCTGCTCGCCAGTTTCGGTGTCGCGCACATAGATGTCGAAGTCCAGACCATTGCGCTCGGTCGAGGCGAACACGATCCGGCGATCATCCGGCAGCATGCCGCCGAAGACACGGAAGGCGCCGGGCAGGGCGGGCACCAGCTCGACCTCGCGCCGGCCATCCACGCTGATGCGGAAGTAGGCTTCCTGTTCGTCGCCGGCATTGTCGGCGCCGTAGATCAGGCTCGCGCCATCCGGGGCCCAGCGGAAGAAGGTGATGCCGTTGCCGAAGGTGAGCTGGCGGACCTGGGAGCCGTCAGTGGGAATCAGCCACAGCTGGGGTTCGCCGGTGATCGACTTCGAGACCGCCACGTAATCGCCACGCGGCGAGAGCCGGGCGCCGGAGACACCCTGCACCAGCAGGAAGCGGGCGATGTCGGCGGGGTACTCGCCGGCCAGGCCGATCCGGATGGGTTCCGGGGTCGGCTCGATGGCCTCCAGCGTCTCGTCCGGGCCCTCGCCGGGACCAGGGGGTGTCGCCAGGGCTGGTGACCCGGCGAGCAGCAGGCAGGTGAGTGAAAGACCCATGCGAATGCGCTTCATCGGCTGACCTCGGCTGAGCATATTGCGGGGGGCTGCAGTATAGCGCCGGAACCGCACCTGGCCCGCGCGAGCACGGGTTGCAGGTAACGTCCCGTCCAGGAGGCCTCCACCTCGGCGACCTGCTCGGGCGTGCCGGTGGCCACGAGCTGGCCGCCACCGCTGCCGCCCTCCGGTCCGAGGTCGATCACCCAGTCGGCGGTCTTGATGACGTCGAGGTTGTGTTCGATGACGATCACCGTGTTGCCATGGTCGCGCAGCCGGTGGAGCACCTCCAGCAGTTGGGCGACATCATGGAAATGCAGGCCGGTGGTGGGCTCGTCCAGGATATACAGCGTCCGGCCGGTGTCGCGCTTGGAGAGTTCGCGGGCCAGCTTCACGCGCTGGGCCTCGCCGCCGGAGAGCGTGGTCGCGTTCTGGCCAAGGCGCAGATAGGACAGACCCACATCCATCAGTGTCTGGAGCTTGCGCGCGATGGTCGGCACCTTGGCGAACACCCCGAGCGCATCCTCCACGGTCAGCTCCAGGGCCTCGTGGATGTTCAGCCCCTTGTAGCGGATGTCCAGGGTTTCGCGGTTGTAGCGGCGGCCCTGGCAGACATCGCAGGCCACATAGACATCGGGGAGAAAGTGCATCTCCACCTTGATCACGCCGTCGCCCTGACAGGCTTCGCAGCGTCCGCCCTTCACGTTGAAGCTGAAGCGGCCGGGGTCGTAACCGCGCGAGCGCGCTTCCTGGGTGCCGGCGAACAGCTCGCGCAGCGGCGTGAACAGGCCGGTGTAGGTGGCGGGGTTCGAGCGTGGTGTCCGGCCGATCGGTGCCTGGCTGATGTCGATCACCCGGTCGATGGCTTCCAGGCCCTCGATCGCGTTCGACAGCGCCGGGGTCTCGCCCGCCCCGTTCAGCACCCGGGCGGCGTGGCGGTAGAGCGTGTCGTTGACCAGGGTGCTCTTGCCCGAGCCCGAGACGCCGGTGACGCAGGTGAGCAGGCCGAGCGGAATGTCGACGTCGAGCGAGCGGAGATTGTTGCCGCGTGCCGCGCGGATACGCAGGCTCCGCCCCGGCTCGGGAGCCCGGCGCGTAGTGGGCACCGGGACGCTGCGCACACCGCTGAGATATTGACCCGTCAGTGAGTCCGGGCAGGCCATGATCTCCTGGGGCGTGCCCTGGGCGACGACCTCGCCCCCGTGGACGCCGGCTCCGGGGCCGAGATCGAGCACATGGTCGGCCGCGAGGATCGCCTCCTCGTCGTGCTCCACCACCAGCACGGTGTTGCCGATGTCTCGCAGGTGGGTGAGGGTATTGAGCAGCCGCGCGTTGTCGCGTTGGTGCAGTCCGATGGAGGGCTCATCGAGTACGTACATCACCCCGACCAGTCCAGAGCCGATCTGGCTGGCCAGACGGATGCGCTGCGCCTCGCCGCCCGAGAGGGTATCGGCGCTGCGGTCCAGGCTGAGATACGCGAGCCCGACGTCGACCAGGAAACCCAGCCGGTCGGAGATCTCCTTGACGATCCTGGCAGCCACCTCGCCCCGCCACCCCGGCAGGACCAGGCGCTGGAAGAACCGCGCCGCCTCGCCGATCGACAGGGCTGCGAGTTCAGGCAGCGCGCGCCCGTCGACGAACACATGGCGCGCCGTGCGGTTGAGGCGGGTCCCGTGGCAGTCGGGGCAGGCGCGGATGCTGAGGTATTTCGCCAGTTCTTCCCGCACCACGTTGGAGTCCGTCTCGCGGTAGCGCCGCTCCATGTTGGGCAGAATACCTTCGAAGGGGTGACGCCTGCGGGTGCTGCCGCCACGGGCGCTCGCGTAGCTGAACTCGATCTCCTCCTCGCCGCTGCCATGCAGCAGGATCTCGCGGACCTGGGGCGCGAGGCTCTCGAACGGGGCTTCCGGGTCGAAGCCGTAGTGCGCGGCCAGGCTGCCGAGCATCTGGAAATACCAGGCGTTGCGCCGGTCCCAGCCGCGGATGGCGCCCCCGGCCAGGCTGAGCGAGGGATCGCGGACGACCCGCGCCGGATCGAAGAACTGCTTGACCCCCAGTCCGTCGCAGCTGGCGCAGGCCCCGGCCGGGTTATTGAACGAGAACATCTTCGGTTCCAGCGGCGGGACGCTGTAGCCGCATACGGGGCAGGCGTAGCGGCTGGAGAACGTGATCTCGCCGCCGGCCTCGTCATCCAGGGACGCGATCACGGCGATGCCGTCACTGAGCGCCAGCGCCGTCTCCAGCGATTCGGCCAGGCGCAGCCGCAGGTCTGGACGCACGCGGAAGCGGTCGACCACGGCCTCGATACGATGACGCCGCCGGGCCTCCAGCGTGGGCAGCGGATCGAGGTCGACCACCTCGCCGTCGATACGGGCGCGCACGAACCCCTGGGCCCTGAGCTCGCGCAGGGCCTGCTGGTGCTCCCCCTTGCGCGCCTCGACCACCGGGGCGAGCAGCATCAGCCGACGCCCCTCGGGCATGGCCAGCACCTGGTCGACCATCTGGCTCACGCTGCGCGCTTCGAGCAGCTCATCGTGGTCCGGGCAGCGCGGCAGTCCGGCCCGGGCGTAGAGCAGGCGCAGGTAGTCGTGGATCTCGGTGACGGTGCCGACCGTGGAGCGCGGGTTGTGGGACGTGGATTTCTGTTCGATCGAAATTGCCGGCGACAGCCCCTCGATATGATCGACGTCCGGCTTCTCCATCACCGACAGGAACTGGCGTGCATAGGTCGAGAGCGACTCGACGTAGCGTCGCTGGCCTTCGGCATAGAGGGTGTCGAAGGCGAGCGAAGACTTGCCTGACCCCGACAGCCCGGTGATCACGGTCAGGCGGTCGCGCGGCAGCTCGACATCGATATTCTTGAGGTTGTGCGTGCGAGCGCCGCGGATGCCGATGGTCTGGCCGAGCTTCTGCATGACGCGCCTCACGACTCTGCCGGGCGTGGCCGACGGAACAAACCGCCTATAATACGGGCGCCTCCAGAAGCGAGGCAAAGACGGGGGCTCGGTCGGGGACAGGGGAAGCGACTTGGCGGACACCACGGCGGAACGGATCCCGCTCACGGCAGCGGAATGGCGGCATACGGCGCTGGTGGCCGGGGTGTTCTCGATGCGCACCTTCGGGCTGTTTCTGCTGCTGCCCGTGCTCGCGCTGTACGCGGCCGAACTGCCGGATGCCACGCCGCTGCTGGTCGGCCTGGCCGTCGGGGTCTACGGCCTGACCCAGGCGCTGCTGCAGGTGCCGCTCGGTGCCCTGTCCGATCGCATCGGCCGCCGCCCCGTGGTGGCCGGCGGGCTGGTGGTGTTTGGCCTCGGTGGCGTGCTGGCGGCGCTGTCGCCGGGGATCCTCGGTATCGTTGCCGGCCGGGCCCTGCAGGGCGCAGGCGCCATCTCCGGCGCCCTGAGTGCCAGCCTCGCCGACCACACCCGTGACGAGGTGCGCACCCGGGCCATGGCCCTGCTTGGGGCGACCATGGGCCTGTCGTTCGTTGCCGCGATGGTGCTTGCGCCGCCGCTGGCCGGCGTGATCGGTGTACGGGGTCTTTTCTGGTTCTCGGCGCTGCTGGCGGCCATCGCCGTGGTGGCGGTGCTCGCCGGTCTGCCTGGCGGGCAGCCCCGCGGCGAAGCGGCCGCTCGCGGGGGGTGGCGTGCGGCGCTCGCCGATCCGCAGTTGATCCGCCTGAACCTGGGGGCCTTCGTACTGCACATGGTCCTGACCGCCACCTTCGTCACCCTGCCGGGCATGTTGCGCGATGAGGTGCTGTTGCCGGTCAGCCAGCACGGGCCGCTGTATCTCGGTGCCCTCGTGCTGTCGCTCGCCGTGGTGATTCCGATGGTGATCGCCAGCGACGGCAGGCGCGCGCGGCCCGAACTGCCGATGCTGGCCTTCGGCCTGCTCGCTGCCGGTCAGATGTGGCTGGCGGCCGGTGGCACCACGGTGGTCGCGGTCCTGCTGGCGATGACGGTATTTTTCGCGGGCTTCAACTACCTGGAGGCCCGGCTGCCGGCACTGTTGAGTCAGCGTGCGCCGGTCAGCCTTCGTGGCGCCGCGCTCGGCCTGTTCGGTGCGTCCCAGTTTCTCGGGGCTTTTTTCGGCGGTGGCCTTGGGGGCTGGTTGCAGGGGCAGTGGGGGTCCGAGGGCGTGTTCGCCGCCGCGGCCTGCGCCGGAGCGGTCGGGGCGCTGCTGCTGCGGGAGCGCAGACGGGCCTGACAGGCCGTCGCTGCCCGATGCGGATGCCCGCGCGTCGGGGGCATTTGCCGGCACCCCGCCCGGATTCGTCGCGTGTACCCGGCAGGCGGCTCCCGTACAATGCCCCCGCATCCACACAAGTATCGCGCCCGGCCCGGCGGTCGGGCCGCGCAGGGGAGAGAACCATGGCACGCGGAATCAACAAGGTCATCCTGGTCGGTAATCTCGGTGCGGACCCCGAGACGCGCTATACCCCGGGCGGTTCGGCCGTGACCAATATCCGCATCGCCACCTCCGAGAGCTGGAAGGACAAGCAGACCGGCGAGCAGCAGGAGCGTACCGAGTGGCACCGGGTGGTGTTCTTCGGGCGCCTGGCCGAAATCGCCGCGGAGTACCTGCGCAAGGGCTCGCAGGTCTACGTCGAAGGCTCGCTGCGGACCAACAAGTGGCAGGGTCAGGACGGCCAGGACCGCTACACTACCGAGGTCATCGCCAATGAAATGCAGATGCTCGGTGGCCGCGGCGGTGCCGGCGGTGGCGATATGGGCGGGAGTCGCGGCGGTGCCGGCGCCCAGTCCGGCGCCCAGTCCGGCGGCCAGTCCGGCGGCCAGTCTTCTGGCCAGTCCGGGCAGCGGGGCGGCGGCCGTCGCGAGGAGCAGTCCGCCGGTGGTGGCGGGTTCGATGACGGCTTCGACGACGAGATCCCCTTCTGAGGCCGCAATCCGGCCCACCCGGGGTGTAGGCCAGGCGCCCTGCTGGTATACTGACAGGTTGGGAATTCCTCAGGAGTGAGCGCGGCCCGGCCGCAAAGCCCATGCCCAGCAAGCTGTATGTGCAGACGTTCGGCTGCCAGATGAACGAGTACGACTCGGGCAAGATGGCCGACGTGTTGCGCGAATCCCATGGCCTCGAGCTCACACCCCTTCCGGAGGAGGCCGACGTGCTGCTGCTGAACACCTGCTCCGTGCGCGAGAAGGCGCAGGAGAAGGTGTTCTCGCTGCTCGGGCGCTGGCGTGCGCTCAAACAGGCCCGTCCCGGTACCGTCATCGGCGTGGGGGGCTGCGTGGCCAGCCAGGAGGGGGATGCCATCCGCGAGCGCGCGCCCTTCGTCGACATGGTCTTTGGCCCGCAGACGCTGCACCGCTTGCCGGAGATGCTCGCGCAGGTCACCTCCGGCGGCGGTGCCGCGGTCGATGTCAGCTTCCCGGAGATCGAGAAGTTCGATCGCCTGCCCGAGCCGAGGGCCGAAGGCCCGACCGCTTTCGTCTCGATCATGGAAGGCTGCAGCAAGTACTGCTCGTTCTGCGTCGTGCCCTACACCCGCGGCGAGGAGGTCAGCCGTCCGTTCGACGATGTCATCGTCGAGGTCGCCCAACTCGCCGCCCAGGGCGTTCGCGAGGTGACCCTGCTCGGTCAGAACGTCAACGCCTACCGCGGACCGATGCACGATGGCACCCTGGCCGATCTCGCCACCCTGATCCACTATGTCGCCGCCATCGACGGTATCGAGCGGATCCGGTTCACCACCTCCCACCCGGTGGAGTTCACCGATTCACTCATCCAGGCCTATGCCGAGGTGCCCAAGCTTGCAAGCTTCCTGCATCTGCCGGTGCAGAGCGGCTCGGACCGGGTGCTCGCGCGCATGAAGCGCGGTCATACCGCGCTCGAGTACAAGCAGAAGATCCGGCGCCTGCGCGAGGCCCGTCCGGATATCTGCATCTCCTCGGATTTCATCGTCGGCTTCCCCGGCGAGACCGATGCCGACTTCGCAGCCACCATGGCGCTGATCCGCGATGTGGGCTTCGACCAGTCCTTTAGTTTCGCCTACAGCACCCGTCCCGGCACGCCGGCGGCGAGCTTCGACGAGCAGGTGCCCGACGAGGTCAGCAAACAGCGGCTTGGTCTGCTGCAGGCCCGGATCAACCAGCAGGCCCAGGCGATCAGCCAGGCCATGGTGGGCACTGTCCAGCGGGTGCTGCTGGAGCGTCCGGCAAAGAAGGACCCGCGCCAGCTTGCGGGACGCACGGAGAACATGCGCTGGGTCAATCTCGACGCCGACCCCGCCTGGCTGGGGGCATTCGTCGACGTCGAGATCACCGAGGCACTGCCGAACTCGCTGCGCGGCCGCATCCTGGCCCCGCCGGCGCGGCGCGACGTCGCCTGACCGGGCCCGCCGATTGAACGCCACCGACACTTCCCGCGACGTCCTGCTCGAACCGGCCGACAACCAGCGGTTGGCCAATCTCTGCGGCCAGTTCGACGAGCACCTCCGCCAGATCGAGCGACGGCTGAAGGTCAACATCAGCAACCGCGGCAATCGGTTCCGGGTCAGCGGGAGCGAGGCAGGGGCGGAGACCTGCGCGCAGGTGCTGCACCGGCTGTTCGCGCTGAGCGGTGATGAGCACATCGACCCCGAACGCGTCCATATGTGTCTGCAGGAAGCCGGCATGGAGCCGGCACCCGATGCGCCGGTCGCCGAGGCCGACCCGGCAGTGATCCGCACCCGCCGCCGCGCGCTGCGCGGGCGGGGGCAGAACCAGGTCAACTACATCGCCAGCATCCGCACGCGCGATCTGACTTTCGGCATCGGGCCTGCGGGCACGGGCAAGACCTACCTCGCGGTGGCCTGCGCGGTGGAGGCACTGGAGGCCGAGGCGGTGCGTCGGATCGTGCTGGTGCGTCCGGCGGTGGAGGCCGGCGAGCGACTGGGCTTCCTGCCCGGAGACATGTCCCAGAAGGTCGATCCCTATCTGCGCCCCATGTACGACGCGCTCTACGACACCCTGGGCTTCGAGCGGGTCGGCCGACTGATCGAGCGCAACGTCATCGAGGTCGCGCCGCTCGCCTTCATGCGCGGGCGCTCGCTGAACGACGCCTTCGTGATTCTCGACGAGGCGCAGAACACCAGCATCGAGCAGATGAAGATGTTCCTCACCCGGATCGGTTTCGGTTCGCGGGCGGTGGTGACCGGTGACGTCACCCAGACCGACCTCCCCCGCGGGCAGGCCTCCGGCCTGTCGCATGTCATCCGGGTGCTTGCCGGTATCGATGAAATCGCCTTCTGCCATTTCACCGCGCGGGACGTGGTCCGGCATCCACTGGTGCAGACGATCGTTCAGGCCTATGACGCATTCGCGGCGCAGGACGCCGCGGCGCCCCCGGAGCCGGCCGCCCGGCGCGGTCGCGGCGCCTAGCCGCCGTGGGCCTGGATGTGGACATCGATGTGGCCTTGACCGCGGGCCGCCATGGCCTGCCCTCCCGTGCCAGTTTCCGCCGCTGGGTCGAGGCGGCGGCCGGCGCCTGCGGCATCGAGCAGGGCGAGGTGGCGATCCGCGTGGTCGATCTCGCCGAGGGTGCCGAACTCAACCGACAGTGGCGTGGGCGCGAGGGCGCGACCAACGTGCTCTCGTTCCCCGCGGGGGACATGCCGGAAGTCCCCGGCCTGGTGCCGCATCTCGGCGACCTGGTGCTCTGCGCACCCGTGGTGCGGGACGAGGCCCGGGCCCAGCGCAAGCCGGTGACCGGGCACTGGGCCCACCTGGTGGTGCACGGGACGCTGCACCTGCTCGGTCACGATCACGCGCACCCTGCCGAGGCCGAGTGCATGGAAGCCCTGGAGGTCCGCCTGCTCGGCGGGCTGGGCATTGCCGACCCTTACCAGCCACGGCCGGCGTCCGCCGCGGCACGGAGACTCCCGAACCATGAGTGACGACCCCCCTCCCAGTACCAGCGGTTCTGCGGGCCGCGGCCTGTGGGCACGTCTTGCCCGTGCCTGGTCCGGTGAACTGCAGAACCGCGAAGACGTGCTCGCCGTGCTCAGCGAGGCGGGCCAGAAAGGACTCCTGGACCTCGGTGAACAGGCGATGCTGCTCGGTGTGCTGCGCGTCTCCGAGGAGCAGGTCCGCGACGTGATGGTGCCCCGTTCGCAGATGGTCGTGCTGGACCGGGAGGGGGATCCCGCTGCCTGGCTGGAGACCATCATCGCGTCCGGCCACTCGCGTTTTCCGGTGATCGGCGAGGATCGCGACGAGGTGGTTGGCATTCTTCTGGCCAAGGACCTGCTGCGGATGTATGCCGAGGGCCAGCCAAGCAACGCCGCCGCCCTCAAGCTGATGCGCCCGGCCGTGTTCATTCCCGAGAGCAAGCGTCTGAACACGCTGCTCAACGAATTCCGCGAAAGCCATAATCACATGGCCATCGTGGTCGACGAGTACGGCGGCGTCGCCGGCCTGCTGACCATCGAGGACGTGCTCGAGGAGATCGTCGGCGATATCGACGACGAGCACGACCCCGACGATGACCACGATATCCAGCCGGACGACAAGGGTGGCTACATCGTGCGCGCCCTCACCCGGCTCGAGGACTTCAACGAGCACTTCGCGGTCGATCTGCCGGACGAGGAATGCGACACCATCGGCGGCCTGGTCATCCACGAGCTCGGGCGCATGCCGCGACGCGGCGATGCCGTGGAACTGGCCGGACTGAGCCTGCGAGTACTGCGGGCCGACCGGCGCCGTGTCGATACCCTGCACGTCACCCGCCTGGCCGCCGACGGCGGTTGAGGTCGGCAGGGGTGGCTGAGGCCGTACGCCAGTGGATCGGACGCCATGCCGGATGGGTGGCGCTCGCGCTGGGCGCGGCGATGCCGCTGGCGTTCGCCCCCTTCGGTCTGTGGTGGCTGTCGCCACTGCTGGTGGCGGGGCTGTTTCTGCTGTGGGACGGCAGCCCTCCCCGCGAGGCCGCACGCCTCGGCCTGGTCTTCGGTTTCGGTCATTTTCTGGCGGGCACCTACTGGATCACCATCAGCATCCACGTGTTCGGCGAGCTGCCCCTGGCGCTGGCCGTGGTGCTGATGCTGCTCGTCGTCGTGATCATGGCTGCCTACTTCGCGTTACTCGGCGGGCTGAGCGCCCGGTTGGCCCCTGCGCCGGGTCCGCTGCGCTGGCTGCTGCTGCTGCCGGCCGCGTGGGTGCTGGTCGAATGGCTGCGCGGCTGGCTGTTCACCGGCTTCGGCTGGCTGGCGCTTGGCTATGCGCAGACCGACAGTGCGCTGGCGGGACTGGCGCCTGTGCTGGGTGTCTACGGCGTGAGCCTCGCCGTGGCCCTGTCCGCCGGGGCGCTGTGCTGCCTGCTCGCGGGCCGGCGCCGGCCGGGGCGGCTGGCCGGCGCGGCGGTGCTGCTGCTCGTCTGGGGCGTTTCGGCCGGGCTCGGGCGCGTCGGCTGGACCACGCCGCAGGCCGAGGGGCTTCGCGTGGCGCTGGTGCAGGGCAACGTGTCCCAGGAACTCAAGTGGGCCCCCGAGCAGTTCGCCGCCACGCTCGAGCTCTACGAGGCGCTGACGGTCGCGGCGCTCGACCATGACCTGGTGGTGTGGCCGGAAGCCGCCATTCCGGCGCTGGTGCACGAGGTTGCTGGATACCTGGAACACGTGCGCGAGCTCGCCGACGAGGCGGGCAGCGCCGTGATGCTGGGCATCCTGCGCTACGATTTCCGTGACCGACGCTACGAGAACACCCTGCTCGCGCTTGGCGATACCCCGCAGTTCTACGTCAAGCGCCATCTGGTGCCTTTCGGCGAGTACTTTCCAGTGCCGGCGCAGGTGCGCGACTGGCTGCGGCTGATGAGCCTGCCGTATACCGACATCTCCGCCGGCGGCGACGGCCAGGCGCCATTGCGGCTGGCGGGCCAGGTCTTCGCACCCTCGATCTGCTACGAGGCGCTGTTCGGCGCCAGCCAGCTGGTGTTCCAGCCCGAGGCCACGCTGCTGGTCAACGTCAGCAACGACGCCTGGTTCGGAGATTCGATCGCGCCGCACCAGCACCTGCAGATCGCCCGCCTGCGCTCGCTGGAGACCGGGCGCTGGATGCTGCGGGCCACCAATACCGGCATCTCGGCGCTGATCGACCCGGCTGGTCGGGTGGTGCAGCGCTCGCCGCAGTTCGAGACCTACGTGCTCAGCGGCCAGGTGGTGGGGCACGAGGGCAGCACCCCTTACGCGATGCTGGGTAACCGCGCCATCGTGCTCCTGACGATCCTGATGCTGCTGGCCGGGGCGCTCGCCACGCGGCGCGGCTGAACAGGGCGGCTGCGCTGCGGTATCCTTGCCGGCTTGTCCCGACCAGCTTCAGGCCCAGACCCATGCAAGACGCCTACCGCCCCGCGACCGTAGAGCAGGCCGCCCAGGACTACTGGGCACAGAGCCGCTGCTTCGAGGTCGACGAGCAGTCCGATCGTCCGAAGTTCTACTGTCTCACGATGTTTCCCTACCCGAGCGGGCGGCTGCACATGGGCCACGTCCGGGTGTTCACCATCTCGGACGTGATTGCACGCCACCGGCGGATGCAGGGCTACAACGTGCTCCAGCCCATGGGTTGGGACGCCTTCGGCATGCCGGCCGAGAACGCCGCCATCGAGCGCGGCGTGCCTCCGGCCCGCTGGACCTACCAGAACATCGACTACATGCGCGGGCAGCTGAAGCGCCTGGGCTATGGCTATGACTGGCGCCGTGAACTGACCACCTGCCGCCCGGAGTATTACCGCTGGGAACAGTGGCTGTTCATCAAGATGTTCGAGCGCGGCCTGGTCTACCGGCGCAACGCAGTGGTCAACTGGGATCCGGTGGACCAGACCGTGCTGGCCAACGAGCAGGTCATCGAAGGCCGGGGCTGGCGCTCCGGGGCGCTGGTGGAGCGCCGCGAGATCCCGCAGTGGTTCATGAAGATCACCGACTACGCCGAGGAGCTGCTCGCGGAGCTCGATCACATGCCCGGCTGGCCCGAGGCGGTGAAGACCATGCAGCGCAACTGGATCGGGCGCTCCGAGGGCATCGAGCTGGCTTTCGACGTGGCCGACAGCGACCAGCAGCTGCGCATCTACACCACCCGTCCGGACACGCTCTATGGGGTGACCTACATGGCGGTGGCCGCCGAGCACCCGCTGGCCGTCGCCGCGGCCGAGGGTCGCCCCGATCTCCAGGCCTTTCTGTGCGAGTGCCAGCAGGGGCAGGCGGCCGAGGCCGCCCTGGAGACCATGGAGAAAAAGGGCATGCCGCTGGGGGTCGAGGTGATCCATCCGCTGACGGGCGAGCGACTCCCCGTCTGGGTGGCGAACTTCGTGCTCATGGGCTATGGCACCGGTGCCGTGATGGCGGTGCCCGGGCATGACCAGCGTGACTGGGAATTCGCCACCCGTTATGGCCTGCCCATCCGCCAGGTCATCCGCCCCGCCGACGGGACGGCGGCGGATCTGGCCACCGGGGCGTTCACCGATCATGGCCTGCTGGTGAATTCCGGCGAGCATGATGGCCTCGATTTCGCCGGGGCCTTCGATGCGCTCGCCACCAGGTTCGAGACCGAGGGGCGTGGCCGGCGCCGGGTCAACTACCGGCTGCGCGACTGGGGCGTGTCACGCCAGCGCTACTGGGGCACGCCTATCCCCATCATCTACTGCGACCACTGCGGCGCGGTGCCCGTGCCCGAGGCCGATCTGCCGGTCGTGCTGCCGGAAGATGTCGAGGTCACGGGCAGCGGTTCGCCCCTGAAGAACCTCCCCGAATTCGTCGAGTGCACCTGTCCCAGCTGCGGGCGGCCGGCGCGGCGCGAGACCGACACCTTCGACACCTTCGTCGAGAGTTCGTGGTATTTCGCACGCTACGCCTGCCCGGACAGCGATACCGCCATGCTGGACGCGCGCGCCGATTACTGGATGCCGGTCGACCAGTACACCGGCGGTATCGAGCACGCCATCCTCCATCTGTTGTATTCGCGGTTCTTCCAGCGGGTGATGCGGGATCTCGGTCTGTCACGCCACAGCGAGCCGTTCACCCAGCTGCTCACCCAGGGCATGGTGCTGAAGGACGGGGCGAAGATGTCCAAGTCCAAGGGCAACACGGTCGATCCCCAGGCGCTGGTCGAGGAATACGGCGCCGACACGGTGCGCCTGTTCATGATGTTCGCCGCCCCGCCTGAACAGGCGCTGGAGTGGTCCGACGAAGGGGTGCAGGGCGCGTTCCGGTTCCTGCGCCGACTGTGGCGCCAGGTGACGGCGCATGTCGAAGCCGGTCACACGGCGGCGCTGGATGTCGATGCATTGGATGACGGTCAGCGCGCCCTGCGCCGCCTGGTGCACCAGACCATCGCCAAGGTGGACGATGACATCGGCAGGCGACACAGTTTCAATACCGCGATCGCTGCGGTGATGGAGCTCTCCAACGCCGTCAACCGCTTCGAGGATGCCAGTCCGCAGGGCCGCGCGGTACGTCATGAGGCGCTGTCGGCCATGGTGCTCATGCTCTCGCCGATGGTGCCCCACATCTGTCACGCTCTGTGGCAGGCGCTGGGTCACGAGGACGCGGTGGTGGAGCGGCCGTGGCCGCAGGTCGACGAAGCGGCGCTGGCGCAGGAGACGCTGGAGCTGGTCGTGCAGGTAAACGGTCGGCTGCGCGCACGCATCCAGGTCGCGGCTGATGCCGACAAGAACGCCGCGCTGGCACAGGCGCTGGTCGAGGACAACGTCCAGCGCTTCGTCGGCGGGGCCACGCCCCGAAAGGTGATTCATGTCCCGGGCAAACTGCTCAACATCGTGGTCTGAGCCAGGTCGTGCAGGCGGGCGACGGCGCCTGCTGACGACCCTGCTGTGCGCCGGTCTCGCCCTGGCGACGGCGGGTTGTGGCTTCCAGCTGCGGGGCGTGATTCCCTTGCCGCCGGAAATGGCCGCCACCTATATCGAGACCCCCGACCGCTTCAGCGAGTTGCATGAGAGCCTGCGGCGCACGCTTCGGGCGAACGGGGTGCGCGTGGTCGACCATCGGCGCGATGCCGATGCGGTCATTCGTATCCGCCATGACGAGACTGGCGAGCGGGTGCTTTCGGTGTCCGCGCGAAACATTCCACGGGAGTTCGAGGTCTTCTACATCGTCGAGTTCGACCTCGCGGTCAACGGCGAGACGCGGCTCAGTGACCAGCGCATCGTCCAGACCCGTGCCTACACCTGGCGCGAGACGGAGGTGCTTGGCAAGGCCGAGGAGGGCAGGCGCATCCGCCGTGCCCTGGCTGACGACCTTGCCAGCCGGATGCTGCGGCGAATGAGTTCGACTGCCGACCACGAGAGCTGAGCGGGCCTGCCCGGGGCGATGCTGCAGATCGGCGAACTCCCGCGGGAGGCCCTGGCGGAGCTGCTCGGGCGCTACCGGACGCGGCGGATCGACGTGCCCGCCGGGGCGAGCCTGCCGGGCAGTTTCTGGGGGGCGCCCGAGGCCGGACTTGTCGGGGATGCGCTGTATGTCCGCGCCGACACCCCGGTGCACTCCGCGCTGCACGAGCTCTGTCATCGGATCTGCATGGACGAGGCGAGGCGTCAGCGGCTGGACACCGATGCCGGCGGCAGCGACGAGGAAGAGTGCGCCGTGTGCTACCTGCAGGTGTTGCTGGCCGATCACCTGCCGGGCGTTGGCCGCGCGCGGCTGCTGACCGACATGGACACATGGGGCTACAGCTTCCGGGAGGGCAGCGCTGCCGCCTGGCTGGCCGGCGATGGTGAGGAGGCCCGCGCCTGGCTCGTCCGCCATGGCCTGCTGGAGGTCGGCGGACGGCCGACCTGGCGACTGCGATGAGCCCCGGGAGCGGAATTTCGGGGCTGGAGGCTCGAGGCTAGAGCTTCGTTGGATTCGGCTGGCCGGGGTACATGTCCTCGAACTCGAACGCCTTGTCCGTCAGGGTGAATTCAAGCCGGGGCGTGCCGCCCGCGTGGGCCTTGCCTACCGGGACCCGGCGATAGAAACACGAGCGGTAACCGACATGGCAGCTCACGCCGCCATCGATCTCCACCCGCAGCCACACGCAGTCCTGGTCATCGTCGATCAGCAGTTCCCGGACATGCTGCACCAGCCCGCTGGTCTCGCCCTTGCGCCAGAGGGCCTGCCGCGAGCGGCTGAAATAATGCGCCTGGCCGGTTTCGATGGTCAGCCTGAGCGCCTCGGCGTTCATGTAGCCGACCATCAGCAGCTCGCCGGAGGCGAAGTCTGTAGTGACGGCCGGGATCAGGCCGTGTTCGTCGAACCGCGGCGCGAGTTCCGTGCCTTCCTCGACCTGCTCGACCGAGTGCCGTGCGGCAAAAGGGGTGCTGGACATGGGCATTCCATCCTGAGACGGGCCGGCCATTATACGGCGGGCCGGGCCGGCGGTCATGCCGCGGGGCTGGACAGCGTTGGTATACTCGCCAGCATCATGGACATCGTCCTCCACAACACGCTCACCCGGCGCAAGGAACGCTTCGTCCCGCAGGATCCCTCCCGCGTGACGATGTATGTCTGTGGCCCCACGGTCTACAACTTCGCCCACATCGGCAACGCCCGCCCGGCGGTGGTCTTCGACGTGCTCGCCCGGCTGCTCAGGCTGGCCTACCCGCTGGTCTATGCCCGCAACATCACCGACGTTGACGACAAGATCAATGCTGCAGCCCGGGCACGCGGCGAGTCGATCGGGGAGATCACCCGCCGCTACACCGCGGCCTACCATGAGGACATGCAGGCGCTGGGCGTACTGCCGCCGGACATCGAGCCGCGGGTCACCGACCACATCGGCGATATCATCGCCATGATCGAGCGCCTGCTGGCCGCCGGTCATGCCTACGCGGCGGAAGATCACGTGCTTTTTCATGTCGCCTCCTTCCCGGAATACGGGCACCTGTCGGGGCGCGATCCGGAGGAGCTGCTGGCCGGCGCGCGGGTCGAGGTCGCCCCCTACAAACGCGACCCTGGCGACTTCGTGCTCTGGAAACCCTCCGATGCGGACACGGTCGGCTGGGACAGTCCCTGGGGGCGCGGCCGCCCCGGTTGGCACATCGAGTGCTCCAGCATGATCGAGCGCCATCTTGGCGAGACCATCGACATCCACGGTGGCGGCCAGGACCTGATCTTTCCCCACCACGAGAACGAGATCGCCCAGGGCACCTGTGCCCACGGCGGGCGGACCTACTGTCGTTACTGGCTGCACAACGGCTTCCTGAACGTCGACGCCGAGAAAATGTCCAAGTCGCTGGGTAACGTGCTTCTGGTGCGCGAGTTGCTGGCGGAGGCGCCGGGCGAGGTCATCCGCCTGGCGCTGCTCTCGGCCCGTTATCGCGAGCCGCTGGACTGGAACGACGAGCTGCTGGCTGACAGTCGCCGCAAACTCGACCGTCTGTATGGCGCCCTGCGTGGCATCGCCCCTGGCGAGACGCCGCCACGTCCGCCGGCGGAGGTTGTGGCCGCCCTGTGTGATGATCTGAACACCCCCAAGGCGCTCGCCGCGCTGTTCGCTCTGGCCCGCCAGCTCAACAGCACGGAAGTTCCGCGTGAGCGCGCACGTCTGGCGGCCGAGCTCCGCGCGGGTGCCGCCCTGCTGGGGGTCGGCCAGCAGGACCCGGAAGTCTGGTTTGCCGGGGCGCAGGCGGGTGAGGGGCCCAGCCCCGGAGAGATCGAGGCGCGGCTCGCGGAGCGCGCCGCAGCGCGGCAGCGACGGGATTTCGCTGCCGCCGACCGGATCCGCGACGAACTCGCCGCGGCCGGAGTGAGCATCGAGGATGGGCCCGAGGGCACGCGCTGGCGGCGCACAGGATGAGCGACATGGCCAACGAGATCGAACAGGCACAGCAGGCACTGGTGGAGGAGTTCGCGTTCCTCGGGGACTGGATGGACCGCTACCAGTACATCATCGACATGGGTCGCGAACTGCCGGCGTTTCCCGACGAGTGGCGGACCGAGGCGCACCGCGTGCATGGCTGCCAGAGCCAGGTCTGGCTGCACTCGGAGGCGCGCGACGGCCGCCTGCACTTCCAGGCGACCAGCGACTCGGCCATCGTCTCGGGTCTGATCGCCCTGCTGATGCGCATCTACAGCGATCGCCGTCCGGAGGAGGTGGTGCATACGCCGCCGGATTTCGTTGCAGAACTCGGGCTGGACCGCCACCTCAGCCCCACACGCAGCAACGGCCTGCGGGCCATGCTGGAGCGCATCCGGGCCGAAGCCGCGGCGATGACGGTCCCTGCGGGTCATGCCTGAGCCGGTTGGGGCGCGTCCTGCCCTCGGCGTGCGTCTGTTGCTGGTGCTGCTGCGTGGATACCAGCTGCTCATCTCACCACTGCTCGGCGGAAACTGCCGCTACCTGCCGACCTGCTCGGAATACGCCCGAGAGGCACTTGTCACGCATGGTGTGCTGCGGGGGGGCTGGCTCGCCTGCAGGCGCATCATGCGCTGTCATCCCTGGGGCGGCCACGGGTACGACCCGGTGCCCGAACGCCGCCCTGCCGACCTGACTCATGGAGATCGCTAGATGGCCGTTGACAGGAAACTGCTCGAAATCCTCTGCTGCCCCGTCACCCATGCCGAGCTCGAGCCGGCGGCGCGCAGCCTGCTGCACATGATCAACCTGCAGATCGAGCAGGGCCGCCTGAGCACCCGTGGCGGTGAGACCCCGGAAGCCCCGTGGGACGATGCGCTGGTCACCCGTGACGGCCGGCTGGCCTACCCGGTACGCGACGGCGTACCCATCCTGCTGGAGAACGAGGCCATCACGCTCGGCCAGCTGGACGCCAACAGCTGAGTCGCGGCGACGCCTGGTGAAGACCACGGTCGATCGGCTCGGTCCCGTCCTTGAGGGGACGCTGCCTGCGGCCTGGCTGATCACCGGCGACGAGCCCCTGCTCGTCGCCGAGGCCGCAGACCAGGTCCGCGAGGCCGCGCGTGCGCAGGGCTATACCCAGCGCGAGCTGAACGTGGTCGAACGGGGTTTCGACTGGGATGCACTGC
This sequence comes from Gammaproteobacteria bacterium, assembly GCA_007127715.1. Lineage (GTDB taxonomy): Bacteria > Pseudomonadota > Gammaproteobacteria > Steroidobacterales > PWYM01 > PWYM01. Next base: position 25,302 of record SKYU01000019.1, read on the forward strand.
TGAATGCTTCCCGGAACCTCTCGCTGTTCGCGGAGCGGCGGATCGTGGAGCTGCGGCTCGCCACGCCGCGTCCCGGCGAGCGCGGGGGCGCCGTGCTCGCCGGCCTCGCGGGCGACCCGGACCCCGACCGCCTGGTGCTGGTCACGGCGCCAAAGCTCGATGCGGCGACCGCGCGTACCCGCTGGGTGCGGGCCTTCGAGAGCCATGGAGTGTTTGCACAGGCATGGCCGGTCGAGGCTGCGGCCATGCCGGGCTGGATCGGGGCGCGGCTGCGCCGCCGCGGCCTCACCGCCGACCGCGATGCCATCGAGCTGCTGGCCAGCCGCTGCGAGGGCAACCTGTTGGCCGCGAGTCAGGAGATCGACAAACTGGCGCTGCTGGCGGACGGGGCGCGCGTTGGCGTCGAGGATGTCCTGGCCTCGGCCGCTGACAGCGCGCGTTTCGACGTCTTCCGGCTGGCCGATGCCGCCCTGGCGGGAGACGCGCGCCGGGCGCTGCGGGTGCTGGCCGGACTGCGCCGCGAGGGCGTCGAGCCCGTTCTGGTATCATGGAGTCTTGTCAAGGAGTTACGCACACTGGTGTCGCTGCGCGCCCGGCTCGGTGGTACGTCCGCTGTCGACCGTGTGCTGGAGGCCGCACGCGTCTGGCCGCGGCGTCGGCCCCTGTTCAGGAAGGCATTGCTGAGGTTGACCCCCGACAGACTGGCCGAGCTGCAGCAGCTGGCTGCCCGCACCGACCTCGCCATCAAGGGCCAGGCGCCGGGACAGCCCTGGTCGCTGCTGGGTGAACTGGTCCTCGGCCTGGCGCTGGCCGGAGCCCCGTTGCCGCAGGCGCGCGACCCCCTGCTGGCGGACTTCTGAATGGGACCGATCGGTATTTTCGGCGGCACCTTCGATCCGATCCACTACGGCCACCTGCGCACCGCCTTTGAATTGCTGCAGGCCCTGCGGCTGGCGGAGATGCGCTTCATTCCCTGTGGCGATCCGCCTCATCGCCACAGACCGCTGGCTGACGCGAAGCTGCGCCTGGCGATGGTGCAGGCGGCCTGCGAGGGGCAGGCGGGTTTTGTGGTCGATGACCGCGAGCTGCGCCGTGGAGGACCCTCATATACGGTCGATACGCTCGCGGCGCTGCGCGAGGCCTGTCCCGAGGCGCCGCTGTGCCTGGTCATCGGCATGGATGCCTTTCTCGGCCTGCCACGCTGGCACCGCTGGCTGGAGATCCTGCGCCTTGCGCACGTGGTGGTCGCCCATCGGCCTGGCTGGCGGGCCCCGGACATGGGGGCGCTGGGGGAGCTGCTGGCCGAACGGGGCACGGCGCGGGTGCGCGACCTGCATGAGACCCGCGCCGGCGCGATTTTCGTGCACGCCGTCACCCAGCTCGAGATCTCCTCGACCGAGGTGCGTGCCCTGATCCGCGCCGGGCGTGACCCGCGCTTCCTGATGCCCGATCCGGTGCGCCGGATCATTCTCGATTCGGGCTGTTATGCCCCGACGGAGGATCACTGACCCCATGCAAGGCGACGAGATCAAGGCCCTGGTAGTGGCCGCGCTGGAGGACGCCAAGGGCGAGCAGCTGCGGACACTCGATGTCCGCGACCTGACGTCGATCACCGACTGGATGGTGATCGTCAGCGGGCGTTCCGACCGCCACGTGAAGGCCCTTGCCGACGCCGTGCTGGAACGGGCTCGCGATGCCGGCGTCCGGCCGATCGGTGTCGAGGGTCAGCGCGACGGCGAATGGGTCCTGGTGGATTTCGCCGATGTGCTGGTGCACGTGATGCTCCCGCGGGTTCGCGACTTCTACAATCTCGAGAAGCTCTGGGAGGTCGGGGATGCGGCGGCCGAGGGCGCGCGCCGGGAGCGGTGAGTGCGTTTCCGGGTCCTGGCCGTCGGACCGCGGCAGCCCGGCTGGGTCGACGAGGGCGTCGAGACCTATCGGCGGCGTTTGCCGGGCCTGGAGGTGGTGGAATTGCCGCTGGCGCGCAGGCGCAAGGGCCAGCCCGTCGGTCCGGCCCGTGAGGACGAGGGTCGGCGCCTGCTGGCCCGTCTGGGGCCGCAGGAGCACGTGGTGGCGCTGGAGGTCGACGGGCGCGCTCACGATACCGCCGCGCTCTCGCGCCGTGTAGAGGCCTGGCTGGCGGGCGGACGTCCCGTCAGCTTCCTGATCGGCGGGCCGGACGGCCTGTCCCCCGAGTGCCGGGCGCGGGCGGACGAGACCTGGTCGCTGTCGCCGCTGACCCTGCCCCATGGGCTGGCGCGCGTGATGCTGGCCGAGGCGCTGTATCGGGCCTGGAGTGTGCTCCAGGGCCACCCCTATCACCGCGACTGAGGGCTAGAATCGACCCGGGGACCGTCTGTACCGGCGCCCCGGAACATGCCTCTGGACCATGCAGGGAGAAGCGATGTCACAGGGTCGGGAACTGGTGCTGGCCTCCGCCTCACCGCGGCGCCGCGAGCTGCTGGCCAGCCTTGGCGTGCGGTTCACGGTCCGACCGGCGGACATCGACGAAACCCCGGCGCGCGACGAGCCCGCGGACCGCTTCGTGGCGCGCATGGCGCGAGAGAAGGCTGCGGTCGTGGCCGACCGGATCACGACGGTGGCCGTGCTGGCGGCAGACACGATCGTCGTGTGCGATGGGCAGCCGCTCGGCAAGCCGGGGGACCGTGCCGAAGGCCTGGCCATGCTCGCGCGCCTGTCCGGGCGCTGGCACCGCGTGCTCAGTGCGGTCTGCCTGGCCGTCGATGGTGTCCGGCGCGAGGTGCTGACGGAAACCGACGTCCTCTTCCGGACTCTCGCCAGCGGCGAGGCCGAGGGCTACTGGGCGACTGGCGAGCCTCTGGACAAGGCCGGCGCCTATGCCATCCAGGGTATCGGGGGCTGCATGGTCCAGGAGCTCCGCGGCAGCTACTCCGGTGTGGTGGGTCTTCCGCTGGCCGAGACGCTTGGCCTGCTGCGCGGTGCCGGAATCCCCTGCGGACCGGGCGGACTGAGCGATGCGTGAGGAAATCCTGATCAATGTCACGCCGCGCGAGGTGCGTGCCGCGCTGGTGGAGAACGGCGTACTGCAGGAGGTGCTGGTCGAGCGTGCCAGCCGCCGCGGACTGGTCAGCAACATCTACAAGGGCAAGGTCCGCCGGGTGCTGCCCGGCATGCAGGCCGCCTTCATCGACATCGGGCTGGAACGCACGGCCTTTCTGCACGAGTCGGACATCTCACGGGGTCCGGATTCCGACAATGGTCCGGCCCTGCCGGCGACCGGCGGCATCCGCGACCTGCTCCACGAGGGGGGCGACATCCTGGTCCAGGTGCTGAAGGACCCTCTCGGGACCAAGGGTGCACGGCTGACCACCTACATCACGCTGCCCTCGCGGTTCCTGGTGCTGATGCCGCGCGGGCAGGGCGTCGGCGTGTCCTCGCGTATCGACGACGAGGCCGAGCGCCAGCGCCTTCGCGCCATCATGGAAAACCTCGTCGAGCCCGACTGCGGCGCGGGCTTCATCGTCCGGACGGCCGCCGAGGGCGCGGGGCTCGATGCCCTGCGGGCCGACATGCTGTTCCTGCAGAAGCTGTGGGACGCGATCCAGGCGCGTGCCGGGACGGTCCCTCCCGGTCAGCTGGTCCACGAGGATCTGCCGCTGTCGCTGCGGGTGCTGCGCGATCTCATGTCCGCGGACATGGAGCGTGTCAGGGTGGACTCTGCAGAGGCTTTCCGGCGCATGCAGGACTTCGCCGGGATGTTCGCGCCTCAGCTGGTGCCGATGATCGAACACTACGAGGGCGGCCGGCCGATCTTCGACCTGCATACTGTGGAGGACGAGATCCAGCGGGCCTTGCACCGACGGGTGCCGCTGAAATCCGGCGGGCACCTGGTGATCGATCAGACCGAGGCGATGACCACCATCGACGTCAACACCGGTGGGTATGTCGGGCATCGCAATCTCGAGGAGACGATCTTCCGGACCAACCTCGAGGCCGCGGTCGCGATTGCACGGCAGCTGAGGCTGCGCAATCTCGGCGGCATCATCATCATCGATTTCATCGACATGCTGGAGGTCGAGCACCGCCAGCAGGTCATGCAGGCGCTGGAGCGCGCGCTGGAACGCGATCCGGCGAGAACCCAGATCATGGAGGTCTCGGCGCTGGGGCTGGTGGAGATGACCCGCAAGCGCACCCGGGAAAGCCTGGAACACCTGCTCTGCGAACCCTGTCCAAGCTGTGAGGGCCGTGGATTCGTCAAGACCGCCGAGACAGTCTGCTATGAGATCTTCCGTGACATCGTGCGCCAGCACCGGCAGTTCGAGTTCCAGGAGTTGATGGTCATCGCGCACCAGGACGTGGTGGAACGGCTGCTCGACGAGGAGTCGGCGAGCCTTGCCGAACTCGAGGAATTCACGGGTAAACCCATCCGCCTGCAGACCGATGCCATGTATGCCCAGGAACAGTTCGACGTGGTGTTGATGTGAGCAGCTGGCTGCGCAGCCTGCTGCGCGGCCTCGCCGTGCTGGGCGCCAGCATGGTCATCGTGCTGGCGCTGCTGGTCGGGCTGTTCCGGCTGCTGGTCCCGCAGGTCCCCGAGTACCAGGCCGAACTGGAAGCCTGGGCTACGGAGGCCCTGGGGGTGCCGGTGCGCGTGGGGCGGCTGGATGCACGGCTGACGCTGCGCGGCCCCGAGCTCACGCTGCTCGATGCGACCGTGGGTGGCCAGGGCAGCGGGATGCTGCCGCTGGTGGCCCGCGAGGTCAGCGTGGTGGTCAGCCTGCCGCGCCTGGTCACCGAGCGCCAGCTCGCCGTCTCGCGTGTGCGCCTGGCTGGCGTGGTGCTGGACCTCTCGCGGAGCGTCGAGGGGACCTGGTTCGTGCAGGGCCAGCCGGTGCTGATCGAGGCAGGCGATGCACCGGTCGAGCTGCCGGAACTGCCGGATTTCCGGCTCGACTTCCTGGACGGCGAACTGCGGGTACGGCCGGCTCCGGAGGCTCCGCTGCAGGTGGTCAGCGATCTCCAGCTGGCCCTCTCGCGCGATGCGGGACGTGTGAGCCTCGACCTTCGTGCCTCGCTGCCGGAGGGCCTGGGCACTCGGCTCGAGCTGTCTGTCGAGGCGGTCCCCGGCGAGGGCGCGTTTGAGCTGGCCGGGCTAGAGGGCATGCCCTGGCGGGCTTTCCTGGATCTGCGCGAGGTCGACCTCGCTGCCTGGCGCACCCTGCTGCCGGCAGACTGGCCGGTGCCCGGTGCAGGACGCGGTGGCCTGCGCCTGTGGGCGTCGGCCCACGGTCTGCAGCCCCTGGAGGCCAGTGCCGAGCTGGATCTGCATGCCCTGGCACCACCGCCTGACAGCCTGCCCGAGGCGTTCGCGCAGCCCTGGGACCAGCTGGCCGGCCGGTTGGAGTGGCGTCGCCATTCGGCCGGCTGGACCGCGGCCGCCGGGCGCCTGAACGTCACGCGTGGCGGACGACGCTGGCCCGAGACCGACCTGCGCCTGGAAGTCGAGGGCGCGCTCGACGGAGACACCAGTCTCTCTTTCGAGGGCAACTTCCTGCGCCTGGAGGACCTGCTTCCGGTCGTGGCCTGGCTGCCCGAGGGCGAATGGCGGGAGCGCCTCCTGGCCCTGGCGCCTGCCGGGGATCTCGAGGCGCTGGAGGGGTCGGTGGCGCTGACCTCCGGCGAGTCCCCGCGCTATGCGGTCAACGGTCGCGCGCGGGGCCTGCAGGTGACGGCGATCGAGGAGTGGCCGGGTGTCGAAGGCCTGGGCGGCGGGTTCCGTGCCGATGAGACCGGCGGGCGGTTTCAGCTCGCCGGCGAGGGGTTTGCCTTCGAGCGCCGCCCGAGTTTCGACGGCCCTGTCTCGTTGGGGCGCGTCGAAGGTCTGGTGGTCTGGCGGCGCAGTCCGGCGGGCTGGCGTGTGGTCGGCGATGACCTGCGGCTCTCCGGCGTCGACCTGACGGCGCGCGGAGACTTCGAACTGCTTTTCGGTGATGAGGGTGCCGTGGTGGACGTGCGTGCCGAGGTCATCCGCGCCGAACTCGGCCCGGCGGCGACGCGGTTTCTGCCGGTCGGTCACATGCCACCGCCAGCTGTGCGCTGGTTGCGTCGGGGTTTCCCCGAGGGCGAGCTTACGCGTGGGCGCTTCGAGCTGTCAGGGCGACCGCGCGATTTTCCGTTCGAGGACGGCAGCGGGCACTTCCTGGCCGTGGCCGAGGTGAACGGGCTGACACTCGACTATGCCGACGACTGGCCGATCGTGACCGATATTTCCGGCGAGGTCCGCTTCGAGCGCGAGACGCTGTCCGGCGAGGTTTTCTCGGGCGTCATTTCGGCAAGTCCGCTGGTCCGCGGCGAAATGGCGATCGACAACATACGGCGACCGACGCTGACGGTCAGCGGCGAAGTGGACAGCAGCGTCGACCGGTTGCTCGCCTTCCTGCGTGCATCGCCGGCCGCCAGGGCACTGGGCGAGCCGGTGTTCGCGGCACGCGGCAGCGGTGGCGCGCGCACGCAGGTGGACCTGTATCTGCCGCTGTTCGACATCCAGCGCAACCGCTGGCAGGGCCAGGTCGATCTCGACAATGCCCGTGTCGCCTATGGCGATCTGCCGGGCGAGATCGTCGGCCTGCGTGGACGTGTCCTGCTGGATACCGGCGAGGTCCGCAGCGACGATCTCGTGGGCTCGCTTTTTGGTGAGGTGTTCACGGCGGAACTGGCCCCGGCGACCGCCGGGCCCTATCACACCGAACTGCGCGCGCGCGGGCGCCTGGGAACGCGCGGGTTGACGATGCTGGTCGGTGAGCCGTTGGCCGGGCGCACCCGCGGCGTGGCCGAGTGGTCGCTGGCGGGCTGGTTTCCGGAGCGTCAGCCGGACGGCTCCCGGTCACCCCTGCGGTTTGCCCTGCACTCCCCGCTGACGGGCCTTGAAATCGATCTGCCCGTACCGGCGGGCAAGCCGGCCGGGGCGCGGCGAGCGCTTGAACTGGTGGCGGTGCTGGATCCGGATGCGGGCCTGTCGATATCCGGCGGTCTCGGTGATGACGCCCGGTGGCTGCTGGACTTCGTCGAGCGGCCTGGAGGCTGGCAGCTGGCGCAGGGCAATTTGCGCCTCGGCGGCGGCGCGCCGCTGCTGCCGCTGCACGAGGGGCTTGCGATCGACGGCACGATCGACGAACTCCAGGTCGACCAGTGGCTGGGCCTGGGCACCGCGCTTGCCCGGGACGCGGGGACCGCGATGCTCCAGCGGGTCGAGCTCTCCGCCGCAACCGCCTACGGGCTGGGTCAGCAGGTGGATGGGCTGGCGCTGCTGCTCGAGCGCGGCCTTGAGGAATGGCGGCTGCGGCTGGACAGCGATACCGTCGCAGGCGACGTCCGGGTGCCCTTGGACCCGGCGGGCGACCTGCCTCTCGTGATGGACATGCAACGTCTGCACATCGCCGGAGAAGGGCCGCTGGCCGAGCCCGTGGTCGAATCCGCGCGCCCGCAGAGGGGCGATCCCGATCCCCGCACGCTGCCGGCCATGCGTATCCATGCCGATGAGTTCGTACTCGCTGGCATGGCTTTCGGCGCGCTGGAAGCGCAGCTCGACCGCGTCCCCGGGGGGCTGCGCGCCAGCCGGCTGCGCAGCACCGCCGAGAGCTTCACGATCGACGGCAGCGGGGCCTGGCTGGACGATACCGCGGGCAGTCGCACCGAACTGGCCCTGGTGCTGGAGAGCAGCGACGTGGCCGGCACCTTGCAGGCGATGCGCTTCGAACCGGTGATGAGTGCGAGCGCCGGTCGCGTGGAAGCCGAGCTGCACTGGCAGGGCGGCCCCACTTCCGAGGCCTGGCGTGGCAGCCTGGGCGGAAGAATTACCGTAGGGCTTCAGAACGGGCGGTTGAGCGAGGTAGAACCCGGGGCCGGCCGTGTGGTCGGGCTGATGAGTCTGTCGGCGCTGCCCCGGCGGCTCGCGCTCGATTTCCGTGACGTCTTCGGCAAGGGGCTGGGCTTCGACCGTATCGACGGTGATTTCCTGCTGATCGACGGCGACGCCTACACCGACAACCTGCGCCTGCGTGGCCCGACCGCCGACATCGCCCTGCTGGGGCGTACCGGACTCGCGCGTCGCGACTATGCCCAACAGGCGCTGGTGACCGCCGATGTCGGCATGGCCCTCCCGGCGGTCGGAGGGCTGCTGGCCGGCCCCGGAGTCGCAGCGGCCATCCTGGTGTTCCAGGAACTGTTCCGCCAGCCGATGCGTGGCATGGGCCAGGCGGCGTACTGCGTCTCCGGTCCCTGGGAGGCGCCGCAGGTCCAGCGGCTGACCCAGGCCATGATCGAGGAGGGGCGTGTGTGCATCGACCTGCCGACGGACTGGGATCAGGCCCGGGTGCGGGGCGACTGACGCGGGGTTGGACGCCCGGCACGTCGTCACGGAGAATGGCGCCTATGGAATGATGCCCGCCCAGAGGCTGGCATCACGGGACTACAGGGAAGGATCCGAGCGTTGTCTTTACAGTCATTGACCCTGGCCACCACGCGCCTGCTCGAGCCGGGCGGACTCGATCTCGATCGGCTGCAGCAGGTGCTCGGCCGTCTCATGGGCCGCCGCCTCGACTACGGCGAGTGCTATTTCCAGAGCGCCCGGCACGAGGCCTGGAGTCTCGAGGACGGGATCGTCAAGGAGGGCAGCCACAGCCTGGACCAGGGGGTCGGGGTCCGCGCGGTGGCCGGTGAGCGTACCGGTTTCGCGTACTCGGATGTGATCACCGCCGACGCCCTGCACGCCGCAGTCGATGCCGCGGGCGCCATCTCGCGCAGTGGCGGCGAAGGACGGGTGCAGGCCTGGAGAAACACCACGTCCCAGGCCCTCTACGACGGTGCCGATCCTCTCGCCAGCCTGCCCGACGCCGAAAAAATCGCCTGCCTGCTCGAGATCGACAGGGCTACGCGCGCCCTGGATCCGCGCGTCCGCCAGGTGATGGCCAGCCTGGCGGCGGTACATGAAATAGTCCTGGTGGTGGCCAGCGATGGCACCCTCGCCGCGGACGTCCGTCCGCTGGTACGTCTCAATGTCTCGGTGATCGTCGAGCAGGGGGGGCGACGTGAGCAGGCATCCAGCGGCGGTGGCGGGCGGATCGACCTGGCCGAACTGATCCGCAGCGATCGTCCGGCAGCCTTCGCGCGCGATGCCGTCCGGCAGGCCACTCTGAATCTCGAGGCCGTGCCGGCACCGGCCGGTACGCTGCCGGTGGTGCTGGGCAGTGGCTGGCCCGGAGTGCTGCTGCACGAGGCCATCGGACACGGGCTGGAGGGCGACTTCAACCGCAAGGGCACTTCGGCCTTCAGCGGCCGGCTCGGCGAGCGGGTCGCGGCGGCAGGCTGCACCGTGGTGGATGACGGGACGCTGCCGCAGCGGCGCGGGTCGCTGTCCATCGACGACGAGGGCACCCCTTCCAGCTGCACGGTTCTGATCGAGGATGGCCGGCTGGCCGGGTACATGCAGGACAAGCTCAACGCCCGCCTGATGGGACAGGCATGCACCGGCAACGGTCGCCGTGAGTCCTTCGCACACCTGCCGATGCCGCGCATGACCAATACCTACATGCTGCCCGGGCAGCATGCGCCCGAGGAAATCATCGCCTCTGTCCAGCGCGGGCTGTACGCCTGTAATTTCGGCGGGGGGCAGGTGGACATCACCTCCGGGAAGTTCGTGTTCTCGGCCAATGAGGCCTACCTCATCGAGAACGGACGCCTCGGTGCGCCGGTCAAGGGCGCGACACTGATCGGCAACGGCCCGGATGTGCTTACCCGGGTGAGCATGGTGGGCAACGATCTCGCTCTGGACCAGGGCATCGGTGTCTGCGGCAAGGAAGGCCAGTCCGTTCCGGTCGGCGTCGGGCAGCCGACGCTGCGGATCGATGCGCTCACGGTCGGCGGCACGGCCTGACCGGACGGTGGCCGTGGCCCCGGCCGCCCTGTGCTAGATTGCGCCCATGTGGCTGTCCAAACCGCTGTATGAGGCTCTGCCGTTCTACTACATGCTTGCAGGCGTGGCACTGCTCGCTGCGGCAGTCTATCTCGATGACGGCCTCTGGCAGGGCGTGACGATCACCCTTGGTCTGGCCGCGCTGCTGGCGGGCCTGGTGGTGTGGCTGAAACGACGCGACTATCGCCGCCGTCACGCCCGGGGGCCGGGTGGGCCGCTGGACGACGAACTGCGCTAGTGCGCCAGGGGAGTCGTCGCGCTTCAGTCGCCGCTGCGCTCGGCGGTGCGCGGCAGGGCGTCGAGATCGTCGGGAACGTCTTCCTCTTGGTCGTGTTCCCCGTCGCTGTCCAGTGCTTCTTCGGGCAGCAGTACCTCGTCTTCATCCGCGGAGGTCGCGGCGTCTCGCAGGTCTTCGTAGACCAGCGTGTGTTCTCCGAGCTGAATCCGGTCGCCATGGCGCAGCCGTCGGCGCTTGATGCGGTTGCCCTCGAGGTAGACGCCATTGGTACTGTTCAGATCCTCCAGCACGCTCTCGCCGTCACGGGTCAGGATCTGCGCATGATGCCGGCTGACGAAACGGCTCTGCAGCTGCAGTTCGTTGTCCGGTGTGCGGCCGATGATGATTCGCCCGTCCTGGAGGTCGCGCGTGGCGACCTGGCGGTCCTGGTGAAGAATGCGCAGCCGGGCCAGGGCGAAACTGCCCGTATCGTCTTTGCCGTCGTCCACGGCGCTCAGGGCAGGGCGCTGCCGCGACCGGGTGAATGGGGGATGTTCGTGCCACTGCAGTTCCGCCAGCGCCGCTTCGATCTCGGCGCTGCCGATTTCAGCGCGATCGTCGGCGAAGGCGCAGAGCATCGCCGTATCGCATAGTGTGTTCACCAGGCGAGGCGTTCCCCGGGTATGCCGGAAAATGAGCGGGAAGGTGTCTTCGGTGAACAGCTCACGCTCGCCGGCACCGGCCACCGCCAGGCGGTGGCGGATGTATTCGCGGGTCTCGTCGCGGTTGAGTGGCCCGAGGTGGAACCGCAGCCGCACGCGCTGCGCCAGCTGCTCGAGATTCGGTGAATCCAGCTTGTCCTTGAGTTCGGGCTGGCCAGCCAGGATGATCCTGAGCACCTTCTCCTTCTGGGTTTCCACGCCGGAGAGCAGGCGCAGTTCCTCGAGCACCCTGGGGCTGAGGTTCTGCGCCTCGTCGATGATCAGCAGCACCTTTCTGCCCGAGCCGTAGAGTTCGATCAGGTGGGTGTTGAGCGTATCCAGCAGCTCGGCTTTTTTCATCTCGAAGGGCCGGAAGCCGAACTCGACCAGGATGGCCTGGAGGAATTCCACCGGCGAGACCTGGGTCTGGGCGACATGTGCCAGGGCGACATCCTCGGGCAGCTCCGAGATGAACGACTGGATGAGGGTGGTCTTGCCGGAGCCGATTTCCCCCGTGATCACCACGAACCCGTCGGTAAGCCACATGATGGAATCCATGTAGGCGCGTGCGCGGGCGTGCTGGCGGCTGGCATAGAGGAACTGCGGATCCGGGCTCAGCCGGAATGGCGGTTCTTTCAGGCTGAAGTGCTCACCGTACATGGCAGTCTCGTTGGGCGACAGTCTCCCGAGAGTAAACCATCCCCCCGACGGTTTCGAGCGATGGCGTCCCGTCGCCTCAGCGCTCCCGGCCGGTCAGCGCGCGCAGCCGCTCGAGACGCCCTGGCAGGGCCGAGCGCTCGGCGCAGACCACCGTGGCATGGCCGATCTTGCGCCGGGGCCGGGGAGACTTGCCGTAGTCATGGAAATGACAGCCCTCGATGGCCAGCACCTCTGCACGCTCGGGCAGATGTCCGAGGAAGTTGACCATCGCCGAGTGGCCGCGCGCCGTCGTGTCGCCCAGCGGCAGATCGAGAATGCCGCGGAGATGGTTCTCGAACTGCGACGTCACCGCGCCTTCCAGCGTCCAGTGGCCGGAATTATGGACCCGGGGGGCCATTTCGTTGGCCAGCAGTTGCCCGTCGACCACGAAGAACTCGACGGTCAGCACGCCGGCATAGGCGAAATGCTCGAGCAGGCGGTCGAGGCAGCGTTCGGCCTGCTGTTGCAGCCCTGGACGGGTGACCGGTGCCAGACTGTAGTCGAGGATGCCCTGCCAGTGGACATTGCGGGTCAACGGGTAGTGCCGCCGCTCGCCGCGCGGGTTGCGTACGCCGATGAGAGACACTTCCTCGTCGAAGGGCGCGAAGGCCTCGAGGATCATCGGTACGCCGCCAAGGGCCTCCCAGGCGCCGACCAGCTCATCCTGCTGGCGGATGAACCGCTGGCCCCGTCCGTCGTACCCGAGCCGCCGTGTCTTCAGGACGGCCGGCAGACCGAGCGCTGCTGCCGCATCCCGCAGTTCCTCCAGCGAGTCCACCGCCCGCCAGGCGACCGTCTCGATGCCAAGGGCATTGAACAGGGTTTTCTCGAGCAGCCGGTCCTGCGCCGTGGCCAGAGCATCGACCGGCGGCAGCAGCCGGGTGTGCGCCGCCACCCGCTCGGCAGCCTCCCTCGGCAGGTTCTCGACATCGAAGGTGACCACCTCGCAGCGGCGGGCAAGGGTCTCCAGCAGTGCAGCATCGTCGATGGCACCCAGCAGCGAGGGCGCGACCTGTGCGCCCGGGCTGTCCTCTTCGCGGTCCAGGAACAGGAAGCGCTCGCCGAGAGGGAGTCCGGCCAGGGCCATCATGCGGCCCAGCTGGCCCGCGCCGACGATGCCGACGGTCATGCCTGGGCGGGATCCGGCCGGGCGAGCACCGCCTCGGTCTGGGCCTGTCGATAGGTGTCCAGCGCGTCCTGCAGCCGCGCGTCGGAGAGCGCGAGAATGGCTGCCGCAAGCAGGGCCGCGTTGGTGGCACCGGCCGCGCCGATGGCCAGGGTGCCCACCGGTACGCCTGCGGGCATCTGCGCGATCGACAGCAGCGAGTCGATGCCGTTGAGTGCGCGGGATTTCACCGGTACGCCCAGCACGGGCAGGGAGGTCTTGGCCGCCGCCATGCCAGGCAGGTGGGCGGCCCCGCCAGCCCCGGCGATGATCACCTTGAGGCCTCGGGTCCGCGCCTGCTCGCAGTACTCGAACAGCAGGTCGGGCGTGCGGTGTGCCGAGACCACACGCGTCTCATGGGCGACGCCGAGTCGCTCGAGCGTCTCGCTGGCGGGGCGCATGGTCTCCCAGTCGGAGACCGAGCCCATGATGATGCCGACCTGTGGATTCATCTCCCCAGTCTACCAGTCCGGAGGAGCCTGGGCGACGCCGTCGGCCGCCAGCATCCGCCGCAACTCCCGGAACAGCTGGCGCCGTGCCTGGCTCGCCCGCGTGGCCTCCGGGCGGGCTGCCGCTCTCAGCAGCTGACGGAGGGTCTGGGGGTCGGCGGCAGTGTGAGCGCCGATGAATTCCCCCAGCGCGGCATCCCCTTCCTCAAGCAGCCGCGCGCGCCAGTGCTCGGCGCGGTGGTCGAGTGCCACGATGGCCCGGTGCGCCTGCTCTCGTGCGGCAAGCGCCTCACGGATGGGTTCGGCATCGATGCGGCGCATGAGCTTGCCGATCAGCTGACGCTGGCGTCGCAGGCCGCCATGGCTGGTGATCCGGCGCGCCAGCGCAATGGCCTCGCGCAGTTCCTCCGGCAACGGCAGGGCCGCAAGCTCGCCCGCGGGCAGCCCGAGCAGCGACTCGCCCAGGGCCTGCAGGGCCTCGGCCTCACGCTTGGCCGCGCTCTTGCTCGGCCGCTCAGCCGGGCTGGACGGAACGGCGTCGTCATTCACCGGGCTCATGCGGCCACCGCCAGAGTATCGGTGAGGACCTCGAGCAGGCGCGTGACCTCCTGGCTCGTATTGCGATGGGTAAGGCTGATCCGCAGGGCGCCTGCCTGCGGGTCGACACCACAGGCTGCGAGAGTGCGCGGGGCGTAGAAATGACCATGACGGATGTTGATGCGGGCGCGGCCCAGCATGCTCACCACCTCGTCCGGGCGTCGACCCTCGACGGTGAAGCTGACGATCGGCAGGCGCCAGCGAGCGGGTGCCGGGCTGCCGAGTACGCGGACCCCGGGCAGCGCCGCCAGGCCCTCGAGCAGCTGTCCTGTCAGCTGCTGCTCCTCCTCGACCAGGCGCTCGAAGCCCCGCGTCAGCACCCCGTCACCGAGCGCCCGGAAATAGTCGGGCAGGCTGCGGCAGGCGTAGACCAGCTCGCCGGCCACGCCGCCGGGTTCAAAGCGCGCCGGGACGGCGTCGGCTGCATGGAACTCATGGCTGTTCTCCGGCAGGGCCGCAAGCAGACC
>SKYU01000060.1 GCA_007127715.1 Gammaproteobacteria bacterium
GCTTTCCTGGGACGACGCCTTCAGCCGTGCCTGGCGTGATGTCCATGGGGTCACGCAGCACACCCCGGTTTCGGTCGCGCGCGAGCGCGAACTTGGCGCCGGACTGCTGAAAGCCGCTGAAGACTGAGCGCCGCCCCCGGGGCCGGTCGGCTGCCGGAACTGTCGGTTACTGCGTAACTATCTGAAGTTACTGACCACCCGGTCTGTCCGAGGGTGGGAATCACTGGTTTACAGTCAAGCTCGGCTTACAGTATAAGCCCGCCGTATGTCACGTTCAGTTGACAGACGGATCCTGGTCGTCGCGGCGCTCGTCGCGGCGTTCCTGTGCACACCGGTGGGGACCGGGCTGTGGTCCCTGAACCACTATCAGGTGGGCGGTGGCGCGCAGTACTGGCTGGCGGCTGTCTGGGGCGCTCTGGGCGTGGTCCTGGTGGCGCTGGGTCTGCGCGCCGATGAGCTGCGTGCCGGCCTGCTGGGCTTTCTCGGGGGCTGGATGGTCTGGGGCGGCTGGTTCCAGTTCGGCTTCCAGGGGTTTGCCGAGCTGCTGGCTGTCCCGCCCTTCGAGATTGCCCCCGGGGTCGCGCTGCCAGGTTCGAACGGCCTGCTGGTTGCCAGTGCCCCGGCGCTGCTCGCACTGCTGCTGCTCTACGGGATGCTCAACCGCGAGACCCGTTGCGCGTTCATGCGCTTCGTCATGCGCCAGTCCCGGCTCTCGCCCGGACAGCCTTCGACAGGGCTGCGACGCCCTGTGGCGCGCGTGGTGGCCATGGAGACGCTGGTGATCATCTGGGCCCTGAACGTGCTCTGGTTGCTGGTGTACTGGGTTGTCGGCTTCGGCGCGCTGCTGTGGGTCATCTTTGGCGCCTATGCGCTGTGGGCCCTGTACCTCGTCAGCCGGCAGCTGCGGATCAGCCGGCCGGCATACGCACTGCGCTACGGCATTCCCGTCGGGCTGATCGCCTGGATCCTTATCGAGCTTCCGGCCCAGTTCGGCCTGCTCCCTGCGTTCTGGCAGCGACCGCTGGAGTGGCCCCTGTCCGCGTTGGGCGTGGCGCTGCTGTTCGGCGCCGCATTGATTGTATTGGCGTGGCGCACGGGTGCGTCACGCGTGGTGGCCTCCGGCGGGGTGCAATCGACCGGCTAGCACCCGCCGGAGATCTGTCTGGTTGTTGCCCGGGGGGCGGGCACATTCGTCATGAGGGACATCGGTTATGAAAGATCATCAAGAGGTAGGCACCCGCGGACCTGTGGCCCTCGGCGTGTGCCTGGCGGTCGCCAGCATGGGGGCGGGCTCGCTGGCGCTGGCGCAGACCGGGACCCGCGCCGACGACGTGCGGGTCATCGACGAGATCATCGTCACGGTACGCAAGATCGATGAGCGTGCCCAGGACGTGCCGCTGTCGATCGTCGTCTACGACAGCGTGCGCATCGAGCGCGAGCGGCTTCTGCGCACCGAGGACGTGGCCCGACTGACACCGGGCGTGACCTTTGATCGGGGCGCCTTCCCCAACGACACCCGCCCGGCGATGCGCGGCATGCAGAACGAGCGTGGCCGCCCCAGTGTCGCGGTGCTGGTCGACGGGCATGATCTCTCGGGCTCCAACCTGGCGCTGCCCGGTGGCTCCGGCACGCTCAATCTGGCCCTGCACGACCTCGAGCGCATCGAGATCGTCAAGGGACCGCAGTCGACGCTGTACGGCCGCAATGCCTTCGGGGGTGCCATCAACTACATCACCCGCGCGCCTGAATTCGAGTTCGGGGGGCGCGCCGGGATCGACATCGGCAATGACGGGCGTCGCGAGGTCACCGGTTCGCTTACCGGGCCGCTGGTCGGCGATACCCTGGCGTTCCGGCTCAATGTCGCCCACCTGGAGAGCGACGGCCATTACACCAACCCGGTCAACGGCGGTCCGCTGGGCGCCGAGGAGGCCACCGGCGTGGCGCTGGGTCTGCGCTTCGAGCCGACGGCCACCTTCTCGCTGACCACGCGTTACCAGTACATCGACCGCGACGAGTCGGACAACCCGACGGCCTTCATCCCGTCGAATACCCGCCTGCCCGTGCCGGGTACGGAGCTGACCCGCGCCACCTTCACCGGGCCGATCCGAGCCGGCGTCGAGGATGTGCAGATGGGGCTGGACCCCATCACCGGTGAGCCCCCGGCCGGCATGGCCATGCGTCAGCATATCGGCAGCTGGGAAATGGACTGGGCCACCGAGCTGGGCACCTTCGTCTATATGGGCGCCTGGCTGCAGAACGACACCGTGATCAACCAGGATGGCGACTTTACCGACTTCCCGGTGACCGACCCGTTTGCATTCGCCATCTCCGCCTACCAGAGCCTCGACTACACCACGCGTCACCTCAACCACGAGTTGCGCTGGACGCATGTCACCGGGCCGTTCAACTGGATCGCAGGCGTCCAGAAGTTCGACGAGACCGCAGAGCTCGTGAACGACAGCCAGTACTGGTTGCGTAATCCCGACTCCTTCCTGGGCGGGCCGCCATTCTTCCTGGCCACCCAGCCGCTGCAGGACGTGGAGTTCCCGGTATTCACCCAGCGCAGGACCGATTATCTCGGTGTCTTCGCCGGGGTGAACCGCGACCTCGGCGAGCGCTTCCGTGTCTCGCTGCAGGCACGCTGGAACCGTGACGAGGTGGACTACTTCACCTCCGGCTGGGGCCTGGAGGACATCACGCTGATGCGCGTGGCCCCCGGGTGTGATCCCACGCTGCCCCAGCAGGCGCCGCTGGAACCCGGCGTGATCAACGCCTGTCCGCAGACAGCCACGCACTCCAGCCGCCAGGTCACGCCACGGGCGACCGTGGAGTACCGGGTCAGTGATCAGGTGCTGGTCTATGTGAGCCACGCACGCGGCTTCAAGCCCGGTGGCTACGAGACGCTGGAGATCACGAATTTCGAGGGACGGCAGTTCCGCCCCGAAAAGCTCAAGGCCTACGAGGCCGGCATTAAGTCGAGCTGGCTGGACAACCGGCTGGTCGTCAATGCAGATGTGTACTTCAACGATTACACCGACCAGCAGATCGGCGTGCAGCAGATCGATCTCAATACCGGCTTCGCAACCTCGCGTATCACCAACGCGGGCAAGGTCGAGGTGCTGGGCCTGGAACTGGTGGCCAACTGGCGGGCGACGGACAACACCACGGTCGGGCTGGCCTATGCCTGGACGGACGCGGAGTTCAAGGAGTTCATCCAGGGGCCGGGCGCCCCGCCCGCCGATCTTCCGCTGGAGGAGGCGCTGGCGGTCTTTGCGGCCTGCGGTGTGCCGCCGGGTCAGACTTCCTCACCGATCGTGCGCGTCGAGGCCGGCAACGCCTGTGGTGACTTTTCCGGCAACCGGGTCGCCAAGAGCCCGCGTCATGCCCTGAACGCCAACGTGTTCCATCGCCGCCCACTGGGTGCGAGCGGCAACCACGTCTTCATGCAGGCCTCGACGGCCTACCGTTCGCGGCGCTATGTGGACGAGTCCAACCTGACCTGGCTGCCCGGTTACATGCTGGTCGATCTGCAGGCCGGGGTCGAAAGCGATCGCTGGACGCTGACGGCCTATGTCGACAACGTCTTCGACAACGACCGGATCATCACGGCCCAGCGCAATGTCGATTTCGGTCGGCCGGACGGCTTTGCCCCGAGCAGGGCGTTCAATGCCTACCTCCCGGCACCCCGGCTGTACGGCCTGCGGTTTGCGCTGAATTTCAACTGAGTCGGGGGTGTCTGGCGGCGGGATGACCGCGTGGGCATCCCGCCGCCGTTCGATAGCTCTCAGTCGCCGGCCACCAGCGTCTCGCTGAGTCTGCGCAGCGCTGCCCGCGCGTGTTCATCGTAGGCCTGAGGATGGGCGCGGGCCTCCTCGAGGCCTTCGAGGTACAGCCCGCCGCCTGCGCCATAGTCCGGTGATACGGCCAGCTGCATGACCGCCTCCACGCCTTCTTCCACCGTCGCGCGGGGCGCCATGCCTGCCAGGCGCACCATGGTGGTGTCCATCAGGGTCGCCGGATGCAGGCTGTTGACGGTGATGCCATCGGCCGCGAAGGCCTCTGCGATGTCCAGCGTGAACAGGATCTGGGCGAGTTTGCTCTGGGCATAGGCGCGGCCAGGCGAGAACTCGCGCTCAAGCATGGGGTCGTCGAAGTCCAGCGGAGCCTGTGCGCGCGAGGCCACGTTGATGACCCGCGAGGGTGCCGATGCCGCGAGCAGACCTCGCAGTTCATGGGTGAGCAGGAAGCCGGCGAGGTAGTTCACCGCAAACATCAGCTCGTGGCCGTCCGCGCTGAGGTGACGCGTCTCGTCGCCTTCCCTGCGCCAGATGCCGGCGTTGTTGATCAGCAGGTCGAGCCGGTCCTGGTCGCCGCGTATGGCCTCTGCCAGTGCGCGGACTTCGGCGATGGCGGCGAAATCCGCGGCGTAGAAGCTCGCCTCGCTGCCGAGGTCGCGGATTTCGCGCACCACGGCCTCGCCGCGCTCGCGGTTCCTGCCGTGTACGAGCACCCGTGCCCCGAGGGCCGCGAGTTCGAGCGCCACCTGACGCCCCAGTCCGTCGGTGGAGCCGGTGACCAGGGCTACCTGGCCGGTGAGTTCGCCGCGCCCTACACCGAACCACGCGTCCCGCGGCGCGGCGAGCGCCGGGGCCACCAGCCCTGCCGTGGCCGCCGAGCCCAGCGTGACGAGCAGTCGCCGCCGCGTCCAGCCACTCACGAGGGCAAGGCGTCCCAGTAACGCTCGATGTCCCGACGCAGCGCGGCATCCGGCAGCCGACCCCGGCCGGCGGCCTGGTTGTCGAGCAGGTGTCGCAGCCGGGTCGTGCCCGGAATCGCGGCGGTGACCGCCGGGTGCGAGACCACATATTTCAGAAATACCTGCGCCCAGCTCTCGGCGTCGATCTCGGCAGCCCAGTCGGGCAGTGGCCGGTCGGCCACCCGGGCGAAGGTGCTGGCCGCGCCGCGCCGTCCGCCGAAGGGCATGTTGATCAGGACGGCGAAGCCAAGATCCTCTGCCATCGGCAGGATGCGCTCGGCGGCACCGCGGTCATCGATCGAGTAGTTGACCTGGATGAAATCGAAGGGATGGCGTTCCATCGCGCCGATGAAGCCCTCGTACTGCGCCGGCGAAGACACGCTCGCGCCAATGTGGCGCGTGAGGCCCTGTTCCCTGGCGGCCATGAAGTAGGGCACCTGGCGGTCAATCTCGTGGAGATTATGGACCTGCAGCAGGTCGAGCTGCGAGACGCGCAGCCGCTCGAGGCAGGTCCGGATCGCCGCGTCGACGTCGGGGATCTCGCCACGGATCGGCGTCTTGGTGGCGATGAAGTAGTCGTCGCGGTTGCCGAGTCCTTCGAGCAGCTCACCGATGACCTCCTCGGAACGACCGTAGGCATGGGCGGTGTCGATTACCGTGCCCCCCAGCCGTGACATGTCCCGCAGGACCTCGCGCAGCGGGGCCATCTCCTCGGTCGTCTGCACGCCATAGGCGTTGGTGCCCAGGCCGATCACCGGCAGTGCCTCTCCGGTGGAGGGGATCGCGCGGGTGATCAGGGTCGACGGGGCGGCTGCCTCTGCCAGGGCCGGCAGGACGGGCCCTGCGGCCAGGGCGGTGGTGCCGGCCAGGGCCGCCCTGATGAAGCGGCGGCGGTGGATCGAATGGTCGTGCATAGGACAGTACTCCCGAACAGTGTCCAGCCTGATGGTACCCGAGTGCCGCTGGTCGATGTCTCAGAAGTGGTATTCCAGTGGCACTTCGGGTCTCTGGATGACATTGACGTAGATGTAGAGGTTGCCCATCGCCTCGAGGTAGCGGGCGTTGTAGAGCGGCCCGATCATGCGCGGCGTCAGACCCAGTTGCGTCACCAGGCGCGCGACCCGCGCCACTGCCGATGCATCGTCTCCCGCCAGCGGCACGGTGATCGAGCGGTCCGCCGGCGGGTCGAGCATGTTGCGATAGCTGGTGGTGTTGAGCGTCTTGACGAAGTCCGCACCCGGGGCCAGCGCCGCGAGCGCCTCCCCGAGCGCGGGGTGGCCGCGCTCGACCCGCCCCTCGGTGAACAGTGAGGGATTGATCGGGTCGATGACCACCCGACCGCTGAGGTCGCCGAGTGCCTGGACGGTGTCCTCGGCCACCCGCCAGGGAATGGCCAGCACGACGATGTCCGCCTCGCGCACCGCCTCTTCCGGGAGGGCCGCCTGCGCCGTCGGACCGGTGAGCGCGAGCAGGGCCTGGATGCGTCCCGCCTCCGGCGAGCGGCTGCCGTAGATGATGTCGTGCCCCGCGGCCGCCCAGCGGCGTCCGAGTGCGCTGCCGACGT
Source organism: Gammaproteobacteria bacterium (assembly GCA_007127715.1). GTDB lineage: Bacteria > Pseudomonadota > Gammaproteobacteria > Steroidobacterales > PWYM01 > PWYM01. Next base: position 6,321 of record SKYU01000060.1, read on the forward strand.
TGCCGGTGCCGATAATGGCGATGCGTTCGCGCTCGGGCGCTGCCGCCGGCAGCTCCGGTGTGTCGGCGGGTGTGTCGGCGGCGAGTGCCGCCCGGGCCGCGAACGAAAACAGCAGGGCCAGGGTGGCCCATGTCGTGGATCTGGCCAGCATGATTCAGCCTCCGTGGTCGTGCAGGGATTCGGTTGCTGCCCGGCGCGGTGTCGTGCAGCCGCAGGCCGGACAGTCGGGGTCGCGGCGCGCGTGCAGGCGACGGAACTGACCGCCGGCCGCATCGACCAGCAACATACCGCGCGCCGGCGCGAGGCCGGCCAGCAGCTTCAGGGCCTCAACCGCCATCAAAGACCCCAGAACGCCGGCCACCGGGCCGAGCACGCCGGCGCCGCGGCAGTCGCCGAGCTGTTCATCCGCCTCGCCATACAGGCACTGGTAGCAGGGGGCCTCGCCGCCGTCGTTGGGGCACACCAGCAGCTGGCCCTCGAGGCGAATCACCGAGGCGGTGACCAGCGGCGTACGCGCCGCCACGCAGGCGGCGTTGACCGCCAGGCGTGTGGCAAGGTTGTCGCTGGCGTCGAGCACCAGCTCACAGCTGTCGGCCAGCGCGCGCAGTTCCCCGGGGGGCAGCCTCCGGTCGATGCGCTCGAGCCCGATGTCCGGATTGAGTGCCGCCAGCCTCGCGGCCGCGACATCCACCTTGAGACGGCCCTCGTCCGCCGGAGTGTAGAGCACCTGACGGGCGAGATTCGAGGCGTCGACGCGATCGAAATCGTTCAACAGCAGCGTCCCGACGCCAGCCGTGGCGAGATACTGTGCTGCCGGGCAGCCCAGCCCGCCAAGGCCGACCACCAGCACCCTGGCGCGCGTCAGGCGAGCCACGCCCTCGGCGCCGAGGGCGGGGAGCGCCAGGTGGCGGGCATGGCGGGCCGGGAGCATGTGCCGCGCCGGCGCCGGGGTCAGCTGTCCAGCAGGCTCGCCGTGGTCACCACTACCGGCTCGGTGGGCACATCGGCATGGGGGCCATGGCGGCCGGTCGGGACCTGGGCGATGCGGTCGATGACGTCCATGCCGGACACCACCTCGCCGAACACGGCGTAGCCGAAATCACGCGAACCGTGGTCGAGGAACGCGTTGTCGGTCAGGTTGATGAAGAACTGGGAGGTGGCGCTGTTGATGTCGGACGTGCGGGCCATCGACAAGGTGCCGCGCAGGTTCTTCACGCCGTTGTCGGCTTCGTTGCGGATCGGCGCCCGCGTGGGCTTCTGCTGCATGTCCGCCGTGAAGCCTCCGCCCTGGATGACGAAGCCGGGAATCACCCGATGGAAGATCGTCCCGTCGAAGAAGCCCTCCTCGACATACTGGCGGAAATTCTCCGCCGTCAGGGGGGCGGTGTCCTCGTGCAGGCGGATGTCGATATCGCCGAGGGGGGTCGAAAAACGGATGGTCATGTCGAGTCCTTGTCGTCGGTCCGGGAATTGGGGGGATGGCGTCCACCGGTGACGCGCTCGCGCGCGCCGGCATCACGATGGGTCACGATGTCATGGTAGCCCAGGCGGCGGAGCAGGTCGCGCATGACGGCGCCCTGGGCATGGCCATGTTCCAGCCACAGCCAGCCGCCGGGGACGAGCCTGTGGCGGGCGTCGGTGGCGATGCGGCGCAGTGCGTCCAGTCCCTCCGCCCCGGCCACCAGCGCATGCCTGGGTTCTGCGGCCAGGCCCGGGTCGGTGAGGTGGGGATCGCCTTCGGCGATGTACGGGGGGTTGCTGACCACAAGGTCATAGGGCGGGTCCCCGGGCAGCCCCTCGAACCAGTCGGCCTGCCGGAACCGGATGCGCGCAGCCAGGCCCAGGCGCTCGGCATTGCCCTGCGCGATCGCCAGGGCTGCCGGGTCGATGTCGGTCGCGGTCAGCCGCCAGGCGGGCCGGGCGCGCGCCAGGGCAAGCGCCACGGCACCGCTGCCCGTGCCCAGATCGAGGACCTGCACCGGGTGCCCGGCGGGCAGTGCGCAGGCCAGCGCGGCCTCCACCAGCGTCTCGGTGTCGGCACGCGGAATCAGTACCGCAGGCGTGACAGCCAGGGTCAGGTCGCAGAAGGGCTGGGTGCCGAGCAGATAGGCCAGCGGTTCGCCCGCCACGCGACGCGCGACCAGCGTGGCATAGGCCTCGCGCTGGGGCGCGCTCGGGCAGTGCTCGGGGTGGGCGTAGAGTTTCGAGCGGCGCCAGCCGAGCACCTGGCAGAGCAGGCTCTCCGCTGCGAGGCGCGGTGCGTCGTCGAGGTGGGCCAGGGCGGCGGCGGCCGCGGCCAGCAGATGGTCGACCCGTGCGCCGCCCGCCGGGTCGGGCGACCCGGGGCCAGTGTTCACTGTGCCGCCAGCCGGGCGAGCTGCTCGGCCTGGTCCTCGGCGATGAGCGGCTCGATCACCGCGTCGAGGCCGCCCTCGAGCACCTCCTCGAGGCGATAGAGCGTGAGGTTGATGCGATGGTCGGTGACCCTGCCCTGCGGGAAGTTGTACGTGCGGATGCGCTCCGAGCGGTCGCCTGAACCGACCAGCAGCTTGCGTTCCAGGGCCCGCTCGCTGCGCTGGCGTTCCTCCTCGGCGTCGCGCAGCTTCGCCTTGAGCAGGGCCATCGCACGTGCCCGGTTCTTGTGCTGGCTACGCTCGTCCTGGCATTCGACCACCAGACCGCTCGGGAGGTGGGTGATGCGCACGGCCGAGTCGGTCTTGTTGACATGCTGCCCTCCGGCACCGGCGGCGCGGTAGGTGTCGACACGCAGGTCCTTGTCGCCGATCACCACGTCCTCCACGTCGTCGAGCTCGGCGAGGACGGCGACGGTACAGGCCGAAGTGTGTATCCGGCCCTGGGATTCCGTTGCCGGGACCCGCTGCACGCGGTGCGCACCCGATTCGAACTTGAGTCGGGAGTAGACGCCCTGGCCGGCGACCCGGGCGATGACTTCGCGGTAGCCCCCGTGCTCGCCATGGCTTGCGCTCAGGATCTCCACCTGCCAGCCGCGCAGTTCGGCATAACGGGCGTACATCCGGAACAGGTCGCCGGCGAAGATGGCCGCCTCGTCGCCACCGGTCCCGGCACGGATTTCGAGGAAGACGTTGCCGTCGTCCCGAGGGTCAACGGGCACCAGGTGCCGGGTCAGCACCGGCACCATCGCCCCCAGCCGGGTCTCGAGCAGCTCGGCCTCCTCCCTGGCCATGCGCGCGAGTTCGCGGTCATCCTCTCCGGCCATGGCGCGGGTCGTCGCCAGTTCCGCGCCCAGCCGGCGGTATTCGCGGACATCCCCGGCCACCGCCTCCAGGCGGGCATACTCCCGCGAGAGTTCGCGAAAGCGGGCCTGGTCACCGATCACTTCCGGGTCGGCGAGCAGCTGCTCGACTTCCTCGCAGCGCTCGAGCAGGCGCTCGAGGCGGGTTTCCAGAGTGCGGGACAGCGCCATCGCTCAGTCCCCGGCTTCCGGCGGGTGTTCGTCGAGGCCGAACAGTTCGGCCGCCGCCGCGATCAGGTCGGTGTCGGTGTTCTCCCCGGCCGTCCGCAGCCGGGTGCTGGGGGCATGCAGGAATTTCTGGGTCAGGGTGTGGGCCAGCTGTTCGACGACATCCTCCGCGGGCCGGCCGGCCTGCAGCAGGCGGCGCGCGTGCTCCAGCGCCTCGTCGCGAAGCCGCTCGGTGTCTCCGCGCAGGGCGCGGATGGTCGGGACGGCGTCCAGCGTGCGCAGCAGCCGCTCGTACTGCTCAACCGCGAAATCGATGATCTGCTCGGCCTGTGCCGCCGCCTGCCGACGCGAGCGCCAGCCTTCCTCGATGACGGTCTCGAGGTCGTCGACCGTGTAGAGGTAGGCATCCTCCAGCTCGGCGACCGCCGGGTGGACATCGCGGGGCACACCGATGTCGATCACGCACATCGGCTGACGCCGTCTGCGCCGCAGGGCGTCGCCAAGCTGGGCCTTGCCCAGGATCGGCGTGGTCGCCCGTGTCGCGGTGATCACGATATCGGCCTCGGCCAGGTGCTCGTCGAGTTCGGCGAGCGAAATGGCCTGTGCATTGAACCGCGCGGCCAGCTCCGCCGCCCGGCCGAGGCTGCGGTTGGCGATCACCAGCTTGCGGATGCCCTGGCGGTGGAGGTGACGGGCGGCCAGCTCGATGGTGTCGCCCGCCCCGACCAGCAGGGCGGCGTGCCGGCCGAAGCCGCCGAACAGCTTGCGGGCCAGCACGACGGCGGCATAGGCCACGGAGACCGGACTCGCACCGATGCCGGTTTCGCTGCGGACCTGCTTGGCGACACCGAACGCCTGCTGGAACAGTCGGTTCAGCGAAGACCCGACGCTGCCGCGTTCCTCGGCGGCGCGGTAGGCGTCCTTGAGCTGCCCCAGGATCTGGGGTTCGCCGAGCACCACGGAGTCCAGCCCGCAGGCGACGGCGAACAGGTGGCGCGCCGCGCGCGCATTGTCGAGCGAGTAGAAACAGCGCCGGACATCGTCCCCGAGGCGGTGCCAGGCGCTCAGCCAGTCGGCCAGCCGCCTGCCTGCATCCCCCTCGAGTTCCGCATAGATCTCGGTTCGATTGCAGGTCGAGACGATCACCGCCTCGGTCACCCCCGGGATACGCAATACATCGGGCAGGGCCCGCTGCAGCGCATCGGGCTCGAACACGACGGATTCGCGGATCTCTACGGGTGCCGTGCGGTGGTTGATGCCGAGCAGGTGTACCGGCATGGCCTTGGGCGTCGTTTCATGGGCGCTGAATTCTCCGGCATGGCGTCGGTCATAACAAGTCACCGACCTGCGGTATAGTCCCGCCAGAGTCATCCCTGCCCGGAGTATGTGCGTGCCGCGACGCCTGATGCCCCTGCTGTTGTGCCTTGGCCTGGCGGCCTGCGCCGGCACCCCGCCGGCCGAGCCGCCACCCGGGGACGAGGCGGCGGGGCCGGACAACACCCTGGAACTGTCGCTGCTGCTGGGCGAGATTGCCCTGCAGCGGAACCGCCTGGGGGAGGCGGCGGGGCATTATGCAGCCGCGGCCGAGCGCAGCGAGAGCAGCGAGATTGCCCAGCGCGCGACGGCCGTCGCCTTCCAGGCCGGTCGAGAGGACATCGCGCTGGAGGCTGCAGAGCGCTGGCGGGGGCTCGCGCCCCAGAGCCTGGCCGCGAACCGGTATCTGGGCGTGCTGCGGCTGCGGCGCGGCGACGTCGAGGGTGCGATCGAGGCCTTCCGCTCAGTGCTGTTGCTGACCGACGACGCCACCGTGGGCTTCGATGAACTGTTGACCATTCTCGGGGCCGAAGACCGGCGCCGTAGCGCCGCCGAGGTGATGGAGGTGCTGGCGGCCGAGCACCCCGACGAGCCGATGGCCCAGTTCGCCCTGGCCCGGCTGGCGCTGATGGCCGCGCGGCCGCGGCTGGCCCTGGAGGCCGCCGAGCGGCTTGCAGCGCTGGATGAGGGTTGGCCGCGCGGCCGCCTGACGCTGGCCCAGGCGCTGCTGGCGAACGGCGAGGCTGACACGGCTCTGGTGCTGGCCCGCGAGATCAGTGCGGATGCCGAGACCGGGATGGACCTTCGCCTGGAACTGGCCGGGTTGCTCACCGCCGCCGGCCAGGAGGCCGAGGCCCTGGACCAGCTCGAGGCGCTGCGTGCCGCCGAGCCCGCCAATGAGGACGTGCTGCGCGCGCTGGCCCTGGTGCGCCTGCGCGCGGGCGAGCTCGAGGCGGCCGAGCAGCTCTGGAACGCGCTGCGCCAGGGCCTGCGTCACCGGGTCGAGGCCTCGTACTACCTCGGGCGGATCGCCCGGGAGCAGGGGCGGGATTTCCAGGCGATCCGGCAGCTCTCCCGGGTCACCAGCGGGCCTCAGGCGGTGGAGGCCCAGGTGCTGGTGGCACTCATCTACGAGGATTCGGGTGATCTGGAGTCCGCGCTGCAGCACCTCGCCAATTTCGCGACCGCCAGTCCGCGACATGCCGATGCCATGCGGATCGCCGCAGCCCGCCTGCTGGTCGATGCCGGCCGTGATGACGAGGCGCTGGCACTGTTCGATGCGCCCCTGGACGAGCGGCCGACGGACGAACGGTTGCTCGAGGCGCGGGCCGGGGTATTCGGCCTGGTCGCCCAGCGCCAGATCGACCAGGGGGCCTTCCGTGACGCCCTGGCCACCTATCGCCGGGGGCTGGCGGCGCACCCGGATGACCGCTTGCTGCTCTATCAGCGGGCGTTGCTGTTCGAGCGAATGGACCGCGTGCGCCAGGCCATCCGCGAGTTCGAGCGGCTGGTGCGCATGGACCCGGAGTCACCGGTATTCCTCAATGCGCTGGGGTACACGCTCGCCGATCGCACGCGTGAATATGCGCGGGCCCGGACACTGATCGAACAGGCGCTGGAGCGGGCTCCGGACAATGCCGCGATCATCGACAGCATGGGTTGGGTGCTGTTCCGCCTGGGCGATCTCGATGGGGCGCTGGAGTATCTTCTGCATGCCTGGTCGCTGATCCGCGACCCCGAAGTTGCGGCACACATCGTCGAGGTCCGGCTGGCGCGCGGCGAGGAAGACGAGGCCCGGCAGATGCTGCGTGAGGCCCTGGAGCGCTGGCCCGGCGACCGGCACCTTGAACCCTGGCGTGAGCGTCTGATGCCGTGACAGGCCTGCGTGCGGCGGCGCTGGTGGTGGTGGCGATGGTGCTGGCAGGCTGTGCGGCCCGGCCACCGGTGGTGCCGGATGAGCCCTGGCAGGTGCGCAGCGAGGCGCTCGCCGCCGTGGATGAGTGGGAAGCGCGCGGTCGCCTGTCGCTCACCAGTCCCGACGACAGCCTCCAGGGCAGTTTCGAATGGCGTCAGCGCCCGGACTGGGTGGAGATCCGCTTCCGCGGTCCGGTCGGCGTCGGTGGCCTGTTCATTTACGGGCCGCCCGAGCGCTTGACCGCGATCGGCCGCGATGGCGAGCGCACCGAGCTGGGCGATCCTGAAGTCGATCTTGCGCGTGTGTTCGGTTTTGGCCTGCCTGTGAGCAGCCTGTCGTACTGGCTGCTCGGCATGGCCGACGGACGTTATCGACACGATTTCGTGTTCGACGAGTTCGGTCGGCCTGACCGCCTGGCGCAGCGGGGTTGGCAGCTGCACTACACGGGCTGGCGCGAACTCGGCGGGGCACTGCTGCCGCGGCGCGTGGACCTGGCTGGCGAAGGCCTGTCGATCCGGGTGGTGCTGGATCGATGGTCTCCCGGGCTCGACGCGCCATGAGAACCGCGGCTGCACCGGGCTGGGGCGTGCCCTGGCCCGCTCCGGCGAAGCTCAATCTCATGCTGCATGTGCTCGGCCGGCGGGCCGATGGCTATCACGAGCTGCAGACCGTGTTCCGGCTGATCGACCTCTGCGACGAGCTGGTGTTCGTGCCGCGGCCGGATGGGCGCGTACGCCGGGTCAACGACATTCCCGGAGTTCCCGAGGCAGAGGATCTGTGCGTCCGCGCGGCCGAACTGCTGCGCGCGCACACCGGGGTGCGCGAAGGCGTGGACATCACCCTGCACAAGCGCATCCCCATGCAGGGAGGACTGGGCGGGGGCAGTTCGGATGCCGCGACGGTGCTGTGTGCGCTGGACCATCTGTGGCGGCTGGAGCTGGGGCCGGCGACGCTGGGTGAGCTTGGCGTGCAGCTGGGCGCTGACGTGCCGGTGTTCGTCGCTGGTCGCAATGCCTGGGCCGAGGGGGTCGGCGACCGGCTGGTGGCGCTCGATCTGCCTTCCGAAGACTATCTGGTGGTGCAGCCCGACTGCGCCGTGTCCACCGCGGAAATCTTCCGTGCCGATGATTTGACACGTTCCACACCGCCACTGACAATAAATGACTTCCTGGCCGGCGCGGGACACAACGACTGCACCGCGCCGGTCGTGCGGCGACACCCTGAAGTGGGCGAGGTACTGGCCTGGCTCGGCAGGCATGGTCAGCCACGGTTGAGCGGCACCGGGGCCTGCGTGTTCCTGCCATGTTCCCTCCACCGCGCACGCGCGCTTCTGGCGGAATTGCCGGGGCGCTGGCGGGGTTGGGCGGTTCGGGGCCTGACGGTGTCGCCGCTGCTGGCCCGCCTCGCGGCGCGCCGGGACATCGGGGAGTCGGAGAACGGTACAGCTGGGGTGTAGCCAAGCGGTAAGGCAGCGGGTTTTGATCCCGTCATTCGCAGGTTCGAATCCTGCCACCCCAGCCAACTCCGTTGCAGGGACGCCGGCCGGCAGCCGCCTTGCGGACGTCGGCCATGGATAACTACAAATGATTAGCGAGGGGACGACGCGTTGGATCCGGCCAGCCTGACCCTGTTCTCGGGCAACGCGAATCCGCGTCTGGCCCGAGCCATTGCCCGCCACCTCCAGGTCCCGCTCGGCAAGATGCATGTCGGCCGGTTCAGTGACGGGGAGATCAACGTCGAGATCATGGAGAACATCCGTGGCAAGGACGTGTTCCTGGTCCAGTCGACCAGTCCGCCGGTGAATGACAACCTGATGGAGCTGCTGGTCATGGCCGATGCCGTGCACCGCGCGTCTGCCGCGCGCATCACGGCCGTGATCCCCTACATGGGCTATGCCCGACAGGATCGACGCCCGCGCGCCAGCCGGGTGCCAATAACGGCCAAGCTTGCCGCCAACCTCATCAGTATCTCGGGCGTTCACCGCGTGCTGAC
>SKYU01000169.1 GCA_007127715.1 Gammaproteobacteria bacterium
AGGCTCGCAGATAGACCTCCTCGTATTTCACCGACCGCCACAGACGCTCGCTGAAGACATTGTCCAGCCAGCGCCCCTTGCCGTCCATGCTGATCTTGATGCCGGCATCCTCAAGCACGCCAATGAAGTCCTTGCCGGTAAATTGCCTAGACTCAAGTGGTCGCTGTGACGGATCACTCCCCGGGCACTGGCTCTTGCCCAGAGCGCCTGCTCCAGGGGGCAGCTTCTGTGTCCGGCTTTGCTGGTAGGGCTCAGAACACTTTAAAAGTGTTCTGGTCTCCGCATGTGCCGCGCGCACCACATAACGGCCTAGCAAGCTAAACCAGATCAGTATACGCTCCAGAAGATAAATCCATTTTATACGCTAAGACGAATAAGTAAATTTTATGCGTCATAACGCATATTTACAAATTATGCGCCAAAGCGTATATTGGCCGAATGAACGATCTGGCACGCACACCAAGACAAATCGGCACCATCATCCAGCGCGCGCGCAAAAAGCGCGGCTGGACACAGACGCAGCTCGCCGAGCGGGCGGGGCTGCGTCAGGCGACGATCTCACTGATCGAGAGCGGTGAAAAACCCGCTAAGCTCGATTCCATCCTCGCTGTTCTGGCAGCTCTCGACCTTGAGTTCAGGGTCGGTGAGCGCTCCAAGGGCGCAGGCCGACACATCGAGGAGCTGTTCTGATGGGACGGCGCCCGGCCTATGCACCGCTGCGCGTGTATCTGAACAACCGCCGCGTCGGCACGCTCAGCCGTGAGGCCAGCGGCGCGATCAGCTTCTCCTACCACGAGGCCTGGCTGGGCTGGGAGCACGCCCTGCCCGTGTCACTATCGCTCCCCCTGCGCGAAACCCCTTATCGCGGTGAGCCCGTCGCCGCTGTCTTCGAAAATCTGCTACCTGACTCCGACAGGCTGCGCCGCCTCGTCGCCGAGAAGGTCGGCGCGCGTGGCATTGATGCCTACAGTATGCTGGCCAAGATCGGCCATGACTGCGTTGGCGCCCTTCAGTTCATCGCAGGAGACCACTACGCGATTGACGCCACGGGCAGGCTCGATGGCGAAGCCGTCGGTGCCGAAGCTATCGAGAAAGTCCTCAAAGGCCTGAGCCAGGCGCCGCTCGGCCTTGCCCGCGATGACGCCTTCCGGATATCTGTCGCCGGTGCACAGGAAAAGACCGCGCTGCTCTGGCATGAGGGGCGTTGGATCAAGCCTCACGGCACAACGCCGACCACCCACATCATCAAGACACAGATCGGGGAATTGCCCGGTGGCATTGATCTGTCTGACAGTGTCGAGAACGAATATTACTGCCTGAAGCTTACTGAAGGCTTCGGCCTGCCTGTCAATGCTGCAACCATTGAGACCTTCGGCGAAACCAAAGCGCTTGTCATCGAACGGTTTGACCGGCGCTGGACAAAGGATGGAAGGCTGCTCCGCCTGCCGCAGGAAGATTGCTGCCAGGCGCTGTCGGTACCCCCGACACTCAAGTACCAGAACGAAGGCGGGCCGGGCATGACTGATGTGCTTGGTCTGCTAATGGGCAGCGATACCCCGATGGAGGATCAGGCCATATTCCTGAAAGCACAACTGATCTTCTGGCTCATCGGCGCAACGGACGGCCATGCCAAGAACTTCAGCGTGTTCCTGGGTCCTGGCGGCAGCTACCGCATGACGCCGCTCTACGACATTCTTACGGCACAGCCGGCGCTGAACGCCCGCCAGATCGAGCGCAAGCAGATGAAAATGGCGATGTCGGTCGGGAACAACCGTCATGATCGCTTCGATCAGATTCATGGGCGCCACTTCTTGCAGACGGCCATGCGCGCTGGCCTATCGCAGACGCGCGCGACGGACATTATCGAGGAAGTGGCTGATCATGCCGCAGTGGCGCTTGAAAAGGCAGCGGCAAGCCTTCCGGCAGGTTTTCCGCAGGAACTGCCTGACTCGGTCAGCGCCGTAGTGCGCAGCCGCCTGGACGGCCTGAATATGACGGGATAACCCGCATCACTCAGAGGCCGCAGAACTATGGCAAAGGAAACAGGGCTTGCTCTCCTGCAGCAGAGCGGCGTGACGTCTTCGCTGGCTGCTGCCCGCGCCTCACCGACGCCGATACCTGCCTGCAGCGCTCGCTGCCGCGCACTGATCGTCGCTGAGCGGTGTCAGGGCACCCGATTCGCCGCTGCGACAGGCTCGCCGGCACATTTTTCGCATCCACTCCTGCGAGCGCCCAGCCGCATCAAGACCGCACCGTCGTCGGCGCAGCCCCAGAGAGTCGTTGATCGGTGGTCTTCTGGTCCGGGTGGGCGAGGATCTTCTCGATCCGTCCTCGCCGTGTGCTGAGCGCCCCTGCCACGCCTCGCCGGGGTGACCCGTGCACGGTAGCCGCTGTTGGGCGCAAACACCCCGTGGAAACGGGTCAGATGGACCCGCGGCTTCGGCACCAGGGCCGCCAGCCGGGCGATAAAATCCAGGGGCTGGACAAAATCGCCGGGAGCGATTTTTGACAACCGCAGGCTGGCCCGAAGGGCGGAGGGCAGGATGCCCGGAGCAACATGACGTGCGTCGTGCCGTCCCGGTAGGGTGTCTTCAGCTGGTAGCGGACATTGCCGTTCGGCGTGAGCGACAGGCGCCTTTCCGAGAGGGCCGGGCGGCTGATGTAGCGACACAGCCGCTCGAGCTTGTGGCGCTGGTCCGCCCGTGCGGCCACCCCGGCGTGGAGCGAGAACCCGGCCATCGGGCCGGCCTCGAGCTCGACGCCTGCCAGATAGCTGTTCTCCGGGTCCCGTTCCAGCAGCCCCTGGCGTTCCAGCGACCGCCCGATGCGCAGCGCCAGGATCAAGACTGGTCCTGCTCTTCACCGCGCCGGCGCTGTTGGTGATCACATCCACCGACCCCAGGTGATCCCGGTGGCTTTACTCGTAGTACACCTCGTATTGCTGAGTGCTGGCATTCCTCCGACGGACCTGCCGGACAGTGCTGGTGACCTGGATGCGCTGCACGATGTCACTGGTATCAGCCGAGAAGGGAGCCGGTAACGCACCGCCCATCGAAAGCCCGGCGCTCAACCCGCCGCGAATCTTGCAACGCCGGCCCTGCTCGCGGCCTTGCGCAGATCGCTGTCGAGGGTCGCCAGAGGCAGCCCCCTCCGCAGCGCGAGTTCCAGGTAGCTGGCGTCGTACACGGAAAGTCCGTAGCGTCGGGCCAGCTGCAGCGTGTCGCCCAGCGCAACATCGCTGTCCGCCGGGTCTTCCTCCGCTCCCAGCCCGGCCAGCATCGCCAGGAATGCCTCGCTCTGCGCCTCGCTGAGCATCTTGCGGTGCTCGGCACGCGCGATGACGTTGCCGACTTCCAGGGCCCAGATGGTCGGGACGACCACACGGACGGCAGGGTCCTTAAGTGCCTCCAGCACTGCGTTGGCGTAGGCGAGGTCGGCGCGCTTTCCTTGTGTCAGCAGCCACGACAGGGTGACCGAGGCATCGAGCACCAGGCTCACTGACGCCCTTCGTCGATCAGCGCGCGAATGTTGATTGCGGCGCCCTCCGGCACCGGGTTCGCCCCCCGGAAGGCCTGGAAACGCTCGATCGTCGCCCGTCGCTCCTGCAGCGTGGCCGCCGCCGTGGGGACCAGCTCGGCCACTGCCTCACCGCGGTTGGTGATGGTGAAACGCCGCCCGGCCTTCACCGCACGCAGCAGCTCTGGCAGGCGGGTCTTGGCCTCGTATGCACCGATTTCTTCGTTCATATGAAGACTAGTCTATAGACCAGTCTATGCCTGTCAAGTGAACCGATGGCAACGATCCCAATCGGGATCTCCCATCCGTCCATCGTGATCCACGCAAGTCTACGGCGCGCAGCGCCCGGTTAGAATACCGCTCCATGGAAACCATCATCCTGCTGCATGGCCTGTACATGAACGGCTCCGAATTGCACGTGCTGCGTCGACGGCTGCGCCACGTGCACGGCTTCCGTACGCGGGTGCTCAAGTATCGCTCGGTCGGCTCGGGGCTGGAGTATAAGCAATATAATGCGCCTTTTCGCTGGCTGCTGCCCGCGCCTCACCGACGCCGACACCTGCGTGCAGCGGTCACTGCCGCGCACTGATCGTCGCTGAGCGGTGCCAGGGCACCCGAATTCGCCGCAGCAACTCGCCCGTCGACGCACTTTTCACGCCCACCCATGCCACCCGCCCAGCCGGTATCGTGGCCGCACCCTCGTCGGCGCAGCCTGGGAAGCGTTGTTGCGGGATCATCCCGGTGCATCGAGTGAATCGAACAAACCGCGCTGC
>SKYU01000023.1 GCA_007127715.1 Gammaproteobacteria bacterium
CCTACATTGGCGAGCGCGAACCGATCAGCGGGCACAACGCCATAGGCTCGTTCGTCATCGGGCTCGGGGGCCAATCCCGCGCACCCGCGGAGCCTGCCCAGGCCGTAGAGCAGCTGGCAACACTGATAGAGCTTGGGATAGACACGCGTCAGGCCGGCGGTGAGGTCGATCTCGTATCGTTCATGCTGGATCGCATGACGCCGCAAAACAGCGGGCTGCTCATGCCCATGGCCGCCTACATGGTGCAGTCGGGACACATCAGTTCACCACAGGAACTGACCGTCTGGGCGGACAGCACCCCCGCGCAGCGCCAGCAACTGGTCGAGATGTTCGAGAGGCTGCGGGCAACGCCCCTCAGCAGCCCGGCACGACCCTGATCCGGATTCATCCCGGCCGCCAGGACGGCAGCCGGACACGTGCGGCGGCGTGCCGCAACACAGCTCAGGGAGGAGCATACGATGAACCATCGCAGACGGCTGGGCAGGATCACGGGCGTCATGGCAGGGCTTGTGCTGATGCCGGTACTCGGCTGGACGGGTGACCGCCACCTGCAGGAACTCGAAGTCTGGGCCCCCAGACTCGATGCAGAACATCACCTCGACGGACCTTTTGCATTTGGTCAGTGGGGCTCGGGGCAGGAACACACTGCAGGCACGCCAACACGACGAGACTCCAGCGCAGAGCGCGGTGATCCTCGAGATGCGCGGGAGGCGTACCGGCAATGCCTTGAGGCAGTCAGCACTCGGCATGAACTCTGCGCGGAGGAGTTCAACGCCGCCTACCTGCTCTGCGCACGGCTGGCGGGGCCCAACGCTGTGCGACAACTCGCCTGCGCGACTACCGCGGCGGGAGGGCGCATGTCCTGCAGCCAGGTCGCGCGAGACCAGCGTAACGCCTGCCACCAGCAGTGGGGCTAGCCCCGAACGCCGACACCGCTCAGGCCTGCTGCAACACCAGTGCGCCCAGGGGCGGAAGGGTGAGCCGGATCGACTGCGCGCAGCCATGCGCGGCCACCGGCTCGCTCATCAGGGGCTCGGGGTTCCCGAGATCGCTGCCACCATAGAACCGGGAATCGGAATTCAGACATTCCCGCCATGCGCCCGGGCTGGGCACCCCCAGCCGCCAGTCGTGACGCGGCACGGGCGTGAAGTTCAGCACCACCACCACGCGCGATGCACCGCTGATCCGCTGGAAGGCCAGCGTGGACTGCAACGCATCGTCCCAGCTCAGCCAGGCGAAACCGTGGGGGTCGAAATCGTTCCGGTGCAGGGGCTCGAGGCCACGGTAGAGCCGGTTGAGATCCCGCACCAGCCGCTGGATGCCGGCATGCGCCGGGTCGTCCAGCAGCGACCATGGCAGCCCGCGCCGGTGGTCCCATTCCCCGGGTTGGCCCAGCTCGCCACCCATGAACAGCAGTTTCTTGCCGGGAAAGGTCCACTGCAGGGTGTAGAGCAGGCGCAGGTTGGCGAAGCGCTGCCAGCGGTCCCCGGCCATCTTGCCGAGCAGCGAGCCCTTGCCGTGCACCACTTCGTCGTGGGAGAGCGGCAGCACGAAGTTCTCGGAGAAGGCATACAGTGCCGCGAAATTGATCAGCCCGTGGTGATGACGGCGGTGCACCGGGTCCATGGCCAGATACTTCAGCGTGTCGTGCATCCAGCCCATGTTCCACTTCATCGAAAAACCGAGGCCACCGTCCCATACCGGCCGCGAGACTTTCGGCCACGCCGTCGATTCCTCGGCGATGGTGAGGCTGCCCGGCACTTCGCGGTGGGTGAGCTCGTTCAGCTGTCGCAGGAAACGGACGGCCTCGAGGTTCTCGTTGCCCCCATGCACGTTGGGCGCCCATTCGCCCGGACCGCGCGAATAGTCGAGATAGAGCATGGAGGCGACGGCATCGACCCGCAGGCCATCGAAGTGGAATTCCTGCAGCCAGTACAGTGCGCTGGAGAGCAGGAAGCTCACCACCTCCCGGCGGTCGTAGTTGAACACCAGGGTGCCCCAGTCGGGGTGCTCGCCCTTGCGGGGATCGGCATATTCGTAGAGCGCGCTGCCGTCGAAGCGGGCCAGGCCGTGGGCATCGCGCGGAAAGTGTCCCGGAACCCAGTCGAGCAGCACGCCAATGCCGGCCGCATGACAGCGGTCGACGAACCAGCGCAGGTCATCGGGGCTGCCGTAGCGCCGGGTCGGCGCGAACAGGCCGGTCGGCTGGTAGCCCCAGGAGTCGTCGAAGGGGTACTCGGTGATCGGCAGCAGTTCGATATGGGTGAAACCGAGTTCGCTGACGTAGGGCACCAGCGCTTCGGCCAGCTGCCGGTAATCCAGCGGCCGGCCCTCGGCGTCGCGGCGCCAGGCCCCCGCGTGCAGCTCATAGACGGACATTGGCGCGTGCAGCCAGTTCCACTGCGCGCGCGATGCCATCCAGGCCTCGTCCTGCCAGACATGCGCCGGTGCAGGCGCCACCACCGAGGCCGTCGCTGGCCGCAGTTCCGCGGCGCGCGCATAGGGGTCGGCCTTCAGCAGCAGCGTGTGCGTCTGGCGATTGCTCAATTCGAACTTGTAGAGCGTGCCCTCGCCCAGCTCCGGGATGAACAGCTCCCACACGCCCGTGGCGCCCCGCACCCGCATGGGATGCCGGCGTCCATCCCAGGCATTGAAGTCGCCGACCACGCTGACCCGCTCGGCCTCGGGGGCCCAGGTGGCGAACACCAGCCCATCCACGCCCTCGTGACAGACTTCCCGGGCACCGAGCATCCGCCAGGCCTGGACATGCGCCCCCGCGTTGAAGCGCGCAAGTTCGGCCTCCTCGAGCACGGGCGGGAAGGCGTACGGATCCCAGTGGGTCAGCCAATCGCCTTCGCCGGTCTGCCAGCTCAGGCGGTAGCGCGCTGGTACGGCCTCGGCCGGGGCGAGAAGCGTGAACAGCTCGGTGCCGCCCAGCCGGGTGAGCTCCCGGTCGTCCAGACGCACGCGCAGCGCACCCGGCAGCCACGCCCGCACGACAACACGACCCGCCCCGATCGGATGGCGGCCCAGCACACTGAAAGGGTCATGGTGCCGGCCGGCGAGCAGCCGCGCGATGTCCGGGTGATCGGGCGAGTCCGTCACATGCATGTCATCCATGGCCGGTCATACTCCACCCAACCCCCCGCAAGGCGTGCGCTCGACGGTATGCGAATTTCGCGTATGCTTGATGACAGGGCTACGCCAAGGACGCCAGCACATGAGACCCGTCAAGTCCGGCCGCTACGTCAGCCAGCTCACCAAGAGTACCATGGCGGTCGTCATGGCCGGCGGACGCGGCGAGCGGCTGAAACACCTCACCCGCCACCGCGCCAAGCCCGCCGTGACCTTTGGCGGCAAGTACCGGATCATCGACTTCACGCTGTCGAACTGCGTGAACTCGGGCATCCGCCAGATCCTGGTGCTGACCCAGTACAAGGCCCACACCCTTATCCAGCACCTGCAACGAGGCTGGGGTTTTCTGCGCGGCGAGCTCGGTGAGTTCGTGCAGCTGGTGCCCGCGCAGCAGCAGCTGGGCGGGCATTGGTATCTCGGTACGGCTGACGCCGTCTACCAGAACCTCGACATCATCGAGGCCTATCACCCGGACATGGTGCTGGTGCTTGCGGGCGACCATGTCTACAAGATGGACTACGGCCCGATGATCGCCTTCCACGCCCAGAACCAGGCGGACATCACCGTCGGCGTGGTGCAGGTACCGGTCGCCCAGGCCTCGCAGTACGGCGTGATGACGGTGGATGAGGACCAGCGCGTCATCGCCTTCGACGAGAAACCGGCCCAACCCCGGCCGATGCCCGGCAGCGAAGATATCGCGCTCGCCTCCATGGGCATCTATGTGTTCAACCGCGACTACCTCTTCGACCGTCTCGGCCGCGATGCCGAGGACGGCGACTCCCAGCACGACTTCGGGCGCAACATCATTCCCGCCGCTATCCACGAGGACAAGGTCTTCGCCTACGCCTTCCAGGACGTCGCCACCAGCGCCCAGGCCTACTGGCGCGACGTCGGCACGGTGGACGCGTTCTACGACGCCAACATGGAGCTCACCCACGTCACCCCCGAGCTGAACCTCTATGACGACAGCTGGCCGGTCTGGACCTACCAGGACCAGACGCCCGCGGCGAAGTTCGTGCTGGATGAAGAGGGCCGCCAGGGTACGGCGATCAACTCGCTGGTCAGCGGCGGCTGCATCATCTCCGGGGCGAGTGTGCGCGAGTCGCTGCTCTCCTCGTTCGTGCGCATCGACGAAGGGACGGAGCTGTTCCGCACGGTGGTGCTGCCGCAGGTGAACATCGGGCGCAATTGCCGTATTCGTAACGCCGTGATCGACAGCGAATGCGATGTCCCGGACGGCATGGTCATCGGCTATGACCTGGAGACCGACCGCAGGCGCTTCCATGTCAGCGAGCGTGGCGTGGTGCTGGTGACGCCGGACCTGCTGGCCCGGGAGGCGGCGTCGGCGACGGAGGCAGACGAGCTGCCTGCCGACACCGGTACCTACCGGGGGCTTCGGCGCGGCCTGCAGATCTGAGTGCGGGGCTGCGTTACCGGTCGGTCCCGCCCGGATCGTCCGCGTTCCACATCCGGGCCCACTCACGCGCCTCGGCTTCCCGGATCCGGGCCAGCGCGCCACTCTGCTCCGCGAGATCGAGCATCTCCGTCAGCCAGCGGACCCGCTCGGTGGGCGTGGAGCGGTGCAGGATATCCTGTACACGGGCGCGGGCAGCACCCTCGAAGGTCATCGCCTCGAACGGATCAGTCGGCTCGCCAGTCACCGAGAGCGTCCTTGATCTGGTTCAGGTGTTCGATATCGGAACGGTCGATCTCGCGATCCGCCAGCTTCTTCATGGCGATGAGGTCCTCTATCGCGGCGATCCGAATACGAACCCCTTCGAGCTCCTTGAATTGAGCTCGGGCGCTGAGCTCGGCAAAGTCAATCGGCGGCTCCGCGAACAGGTCGATCACCCAGCGGGGCTCGCTGGCATGATAAACGGAAAACACCTGCATGCCTTTTTCCCGAATCCACCGTTGGCGCTGGACAGGATCCGCGAAGGCATGCAGATCCACCGGAGCGCGAGGCCGGAACCCGAGTGCGGAGAGCGTATCCAGCAAGGCTTCGACCCGACCTCCCGCAAGGTCGACCACCAGATCCGTGTCCGTGGTCAAGCGTGCATGACCATGCAGGATGACGGCCAGCCCGCCGACCACGACATAGTCGCAACCGCTGGCATTCAGGGCTTCGAACAGGCGTCGATAGGTCAGCATGGGTGTCGCAAGGGAAACTACAGGATAGGAGTATCGTGGCAGCATCACGGAGAGGTCAAACCAGCGATGACGGCAGGTCATATGACTGAACCGTTAGTCCGAACAATGCAGACGACACTGCAGGCCCTGCCTGAGCGCTGCGAGGCATCGCAGCCGTGAGCTCTCCACTGGATCGCAGGCGCGCCGGCGTGCTGCTGCATCCCACCTCCCTGCCGCCGGGGCCTGCAGGCGGCGTGCTGGGCGACGGCGCGCTGCGCTTCGTCGACCTGATTGCGGATGCCGGCTTCAGCGTCTGGCAGATGCTGCCGGTGGGTCCGGTGGATGCGTCACGCTCCCCCTATAGCAGCAAGTCGTCGTTCGCCGGCAACCCGGGGCTGATCGACCTGGCCGAGGCCGGGCGCGAGCACGCAGTCGAACCCGGAGAACTGGGACTGGCTGCCGTGCGGCGACACGAGGCCTTCGAGCCTTTCCTGGAGGCGAGCGCGGCGTGGTTGCTGCCCTGGGCGGAGTACGCATTGCGCCGTGAACGCCATGGACGAACACCGTGGTGGGAATGGCCAGCCGAGCCGGGCGTCGTGGGTGTGCCAGCCGGTGTGGGCATGCCAGCCGATGTGGGCATGCCAGCCGGTGTGGGCATGCCAGCCGGTGTGGGCATGCCGGGCCCTGACCCATCGTCTGTCGGGCCTGACACCCTGCTCGCGCGTGCGGAGGCCGAACCTGCGCTCGGCGAGCTCATCGCCACCCAGTTCCTGTTCGATCTGCAGTGGCAGCGGCTGCGGCGTCATGCGCAGGCGCGGGGCGTCGCGCTGTTCGGCGACCTGCCCTTCTACACCGACCATGACAGCGCCGACACTTGGGCGGAACGGAACGTGTTCGCACTCGATGCCGCGGGCCAGCCGGAAGCCGTGGCCGGTGTCCCTCCGGATTACTTCAGCGCCGAAGGCCAGCTCTGGGGCAACCCATTGTTTGACTGGGAAGGCCAGCGCGAGCAGGTCTTCGACTGGTGGAGGCGGCGGCTGGCCGTGCAGCTCGCGCGCTTCGACCTGCTGCGGCTCGATCACTTCCGGGCGCTGGAAGCCCACTGGGCCGTCCCTGCTGGAGCAGACACCGCGCGCGAGGGCCACTGGCGCCCGACACCGGGCCATGCCCTGCTCGGCCATCTGCAAGCCACGCTCGGTACCCTGCCGCTGGTGGCCGAGGATCTCGGCACCATCACCCCCGAGGTACTGGCGCTGCGCGACGCCTTCGAGCTGCCCGGCATGCTGGTGCTGCAGTTCGCCTTCGACGGCTCGCCGGACAATCCCTATCTGCCCGCCCACCATGCCGCCAACGCGGTGGTCTACACCGGCACGCACGACAACGACACGACATTGGGCTGGTATGACTCGCTCGATGACCACACCCGCGGACTGGTACAGGCGGCACTGGAACCCTATCGATCCCCAGGCGGAGAGGACCGCTTTGCGATGCCGGAAACGCTGATCCGCTGCGCCTATGCCTCGCCGGCGCGGCTGGCCGTGATTCCGATGCAGGATCTGCTGGGGCTCGGTGCCGAGGCACGCATGAACGTGCCGGGCGTCGCGGAGGGCAACTGGCGCTGGACGTTCGAGTGGCCGCAGGTGAACAGCGAGTTCAGGGCGCGCTGGCGCAGGCTGGCGGACGAGTTCGGACGCTGCTGACGGCTGGCGCGCCCGGCATGCACATCCTGGGACTGAAGCCAGGCGGTGGTTGGTGGACAGAGATCCTGGCTCCCTATGCCGCACGCACCGGCGGACGTTACTACACCACGGGTCCGGACCTGGACAATCCCGAACTGCCGGACAGGCTGCGTGCCGCGCGGGCGCGGTTCGAGGAACGGTTCGGCGATACCAAAGTGTATGGCGAAGTGACGGTGCTGGACTTCGGCGCGACCTCCGCGCCGCTGCCCGAGTCAAGCTTCGATTTCATTCTCAGCGCGCGGGCCGGACGACTGGGACGACGTGCAGCAGTGCATCGACAGCGGCTATGTGAGCGAAGCCTTCGTGATCGCCGCCGCTGAGGCTGTCGGCCTGGAACTGGTTGGAAGGTCGGAGGTGAACGCCAACCCGGAGTTAGATTTTCAGACGGGCTTGCGCTCCATCCAGTGTCACTTTAGTATCACTTCATGCGCACTGAACTGGTTACCACTCTTAAACGCCAGGCGACCGAGATTCTTGCTGAACTGGAGCGGGACAAGGAGCCTATCCTGATCACGCAGCATGGTGTACCCAGCGCCTATCTCCTTGATGTTGAAAGCTTTGAGCTTCTGCAACGACGGATGGCGGTGCTCGAAGGGATTGCCCGAGGCGAAATGGCAGTGGCCGAGGGAAGAATCACTAGCCACGCCGATGCCAAGACCCGAATGGAGCGATGGCTGAAATAATCTGGACTGAGCCGGCGCTCAGCGATCTGGATGCCATTGCCGATTACATTGCGATCGAAAATCCTGCGGCCGCTGCCCGATTGGTTCAGCGGGTCTTTCGGCACGTGGAGCAGCTCGAGGCCCACCCCAAAAGTGGTAGCCGGCCGCCGGAGCTAAAGGGGTCGCGATATCGGCAAATCGTTGAGCCGCCATGCCGCATTTTCTATCGGTACGATGGCGAGAGCGCCTTGATACTTCATGTCATGAGATCGGAGCAGTTGCTTAAGCCCGGTCGATTGAGGAAACGTGATCGTACGAAAATCTAACTCAGCGCTGCAGCCGACGCGCCCTTCGATGCCATCGGGGAATCCGATCGCATGACACTGAGGTTCAGACGGCCGGAGTAGCGTCTCTGCGGTAATGCAGACACATTGAGTACAAGGCTCATCGGCGGCCCTCGGGGATCCACTGCTGCACGTCGGAATCATGAGCTATCCTGATCCTGGGAAATGGCCGCCTCTACCTCGCGCAACAGTTCAGGAAGTTTCGCTCTGGCATCGTCGGAGCCAATTTCGTGCGGGCTGGATCGCCCGCTTACGCTAAGGAAGACCTGCGAGCTGGCGGTAAAGCGCCTCGTAGTGCGGGGCCTGCCTGTCCCAGGAAAAGTCGCTGCGCATCGCGTTCATGACCAGGCGCTGCCACAGGCCCGGCTCCCCGAACCATGCGAGTGCCTGGGCAAGCCCCCAGCTGATGCCCCCGATATCGTAGTCGCGGAACACGACGCCGGTGCCCTCGCCGCTCGCCGGGTCGAAGTGCTGGACGCTGTCAGCCAGCCCGCCGGTCGCACGGACGATGGGGATGGTGCCGTAGCGCATCGCGTAGAGCTGGGTAAGTCCGCAGGGCTCGTAGCGGGAGGGGATGAGCAGCATGTCGCTGCCGGCGAGCAGCCGGTGGGCCAGGCGCTCGTCGTGCGCTTCGAGCAGGGTGACGCTGCCGGGGTACACGTCCGCCAGCTCTTGCAGCGCCTCGACATATTGCGGTTCACCCATGCCGAGGATCACCAGCGCGAACTCGTGTGCCGTCACCAGGCCGGGCAGGGCCTCGACCAGCAGGTCGATACCTTTCTGCGATGTCAGGCGGGTGATCATGCCGACGATGGGTACGCTGTCATCGACCACCAGCCCGAGTGTCTCCAGCAGCGCGGCACGGTTGTGGGCTTTCCCGTGTGGAGAGTCCGCAGTGTAGGCATGCTCGATCAGCGGGTCGTGAGCCGGACTCCACAGGCCGTAGTCGGCGCCGTTCAGGATGCCGTGCAGCCGGTGGGCGCGCTCACGCAGCAGCCCGTCGAGGCCTGCGCCGTACTCGGGGGTGAGGATCTCCGCCGCGTGGGTCGGACTGACGGTGGTCAATGCCCTCGCACGGGCAATGCCGGCAGCGAGGAAATTGAGCCGGGGCTTGTCGACGGTAGGGTCGCGCAGCGCATCGCGCAGCCGGCCGTCAGGCACTGCGTCGAGCGCGAACACCCCCTGGTAACCGATGTTATGCAGGGTCAGCAGCGTCGGCGGCGAGCGCTCCCAGGGGCTCGGCATGGCCACCACCGCGGCCGCGTGCCAGTCGTGGGCGTGGATGATCTCGGGGTGAAAGCCATCAGCGTAGGTATGGGCCAGCGCAATCTGCCCGAGCAGGGCGAAACGCTCCGCGTCGCGGCTGTCGCCGAGGTACACCTGCGGCATCCCGAACTGCTCGGGGGCGATCCATTGCAACACCTCCAGACCCGGGGGGGCCTCATCGAGGTTCACGGGGTGGAGGTGGACCGGTCCGCTCGCCGTGTCGAGGGCGGTCGATGCGGGGGGTTCGGTGACGCCATAAGCCGGCATGACCACACGCACCTCGTGGCCCTGCTCGGCGAGCCAGCCGGACAGGCCGGCGACCATGTCGGCCAGCCCGCCCACCTTCGCCAGCGGCGCGAACTCCGCGGTGACCATGAGGATACGCATGGGGACTACGCAGCCGAATCCCCATCGAGCAGGGCAAGCAGCTCGGTGGTCTTGGCCTTCATCAGTTCCGCATCACCGCGCGACTCGACGTTCAGGCGCACCAGCGGTTCGGTGTTCGAGGAACGCAGGTTGAAACGCCAGTCGGCGAACTCCATCGAGAGGCCGTCGATGTGGTCGACGTGGGTGGCGTCGGCGGCGTAGCGGGACTCGACATCGGCCAGCACGGCCGCGGGATCGGCGATGCGGCGGTTGATCTCGCCGCTCGCGGGGTAGCGCGCCTGGCGCTCCGCGACCAGGGTCTTCAACGGTTTACCGGTGGCCGAGATCATGGCGGCCACCAGCAGCCAGGGGATCATGCCGGAGTCGCAGTAGGCGAATTCCCGAAAATAATGGTGCGCGCTCATCTCACCGCCGTAGATGGCGTTTTCCTTGCGCATGCGCTCCTTCATGAAGGCGTGGCCGGTCTTGGATACGACCGGGACGCCGCCGTAATGCTGGACGATCTCGGTGGTGTTCCAGGTCATGCGTGGGTCGTGGACAACCTTTTCACCGGGCGTGGCCGCGTGCTCGAGGAAGTACTGGGCGAGGAGGCCCACGATGTAGTAACCCTCGATGAAACTGCCTTCGTGATCGAAGAAGAAGCAGCGGTCGAAGTCGCCGTCCCAGGCGACACCGAAGTCGGCGCCGCCGGCGAGGATGGCGTCGATGGTGGGCTTGCGGTTTTCGGGGAGCAGCGGGTTGGGCACGCCGTTGGGGAAGCTGCCGTCCGGCTCGTGATGAACCTTCACGAACTCGAAGGGCAGATGGGGTTCGAGCTGGTCGATGACCAGGCCGGCGCCGCCGTTGCCTGCGTTGACCACGATCTTCAGGCGCTTGGGCTGCTCGTCGCCCAGGTAGCCGAGCAGATGCTGGATATAGGCCTCGCCGACATCAACCGTCTGCAGGGTACCGGGAGTGTCGGCCCGCAGAACCTCGCCGCTGGCGGCGCGATCGCCGATCTCGTTCAGGCCCGAGTCACCGCTGATCGGCACGGAGCCGGCGCGCACGAACTTCATGCCGTTGTAATCGGCGGGGTTGTGGCTGGCGGTGACCATGATGCCGCCATCGGCATCGAGCTGAGGTACGGCGAAGTAGACGTTCTCGGTGCCGCCGATGCCGATGTCGAGCACGTCTGCGCCGGCGGCCCGCAGGCCCTCGGTCAGGGCCGAAGCGATCTCCACGCTGGTCTGGCGAATGTCCCGGCACACCACCACGCGCCTGGCCCCCTCCAGAGCGACAAACGCATTGCCAATCGCCCACGCCAACTCCGCATTCAGCTCATCCGGCACCCTCCCCCTGACATCATACGCCTTGAAACACGCGGGTCGGACCCCGGTAGGTATTTGATTCATAATTGATTTGGCTCCGAAACGACTGCCAATATTGCGTTAGGGCACAGCATACCCGCGAATTCTTGCATTTTAAGGCGCCTTGGTGGCGGAAACGCGCCTCACAGGGCAACATCGCGTCAGCCGGTGAGACCACAGATGACCCGCAAAACCACGCTCAATGCCAGGAATCTTGAAACTCTCGGGGCGGCACGACTCGCAGAGCTGTTGATGGAATTGAGCCGGGGGAACGCCGCAGCCAAGCAACAGCTACGACTGGCGCTGGCGGGCCAGCAGGGCGCGGACGAGATCGCGCGCGAGATTCGCAAGCGCCTGACGAGTATCGCCAGAGCCCGCACGTTCATCACCTGGAAAAACCGCAAGCCGCTGCTCAGCGAGCTCGACACCCACCTCGACGCCATCCTCGAGCGCATCGCGCCAAAACAGCCCAAAGATGCGCTAGAACTGCTCTGGCGTTTTCTGTCGATCGCGAACCCGCTGTTCGAGCGCTGCGATGACAGCAGCGGCCTGTTCAGTGACATTTTCCGGCAAGCGCGCGACCGACTCGGCGAACTGGCCGTTGCCGCGGACGCGAATGCGATTGCACTGGCCGAAAAGGTCTTCTCGGCGCTGCAGAGCAATAACTATGGCCAGTACGACGAGCTGATCACGATACTGGCGCCGGCTCTGCACGAAGAAGGCCTGGCACACCTCCAGGCAGAAGTCGAAAAGCTGGCCGCGACACCCGTGGCGCCGCCCCCGCCCGGCGAGTGGGAAGTCGTGGCCTGGGGCGCAAACGGCCCGACGTACGCCCATGACTTCGAAGCACGACATCGCCGCCGGATGGTAGAGATGGCGCTGCAGGATATCGCCGACGCACGAGGTGACGTTGACGCCTTCATCGCGCAGGTCCCGCCAGACACCCGTCGCGTGCCGGCCATTGCCGCCGGCATTGCACAGCGATTGCTTCGGGCCGGACGCCCGGAAGAAGCCCTGGCGTGCATCAGACATGCCGACACCGGCGGGCGCAGCGTGTTCAACCTGGATTACCACGACGCCCACATCGCCGCGCTGGAGGCACTTGACCGACACCAGGAAGCGCAGACCATGCGGCTTGACCTGTTCCGCAATCACCTCTGGCCGGAAATGCTGCGCGCGTACCTGAGACGACTCCCCAACCACGAGGACATTGATGCCGAAGAAGCCGCACTCGAGCATGTCATGGCGTATCCCGGCGCGGTCTCGGCACTGCACTTCCTGATCCACTGGCCGGCGAAGCGACACGCCGCCGAATTGGTGGTGCGCAGAGCCTCGGCGCTGGATGGCGACCATTACGAAATCCTGGCCCCGGCCGCCGAAACTCTCGCTGACGCTCACCCTCTTGCCAGCACTCTGTTGCGCCGTGCCATGATCGACTTTGCACTGACCGAGGCCCGGTACAGCCGTTACGGTCACGCCGCACGCGATCTCGGAGAATGCGAACAACTGGCCGAAAGAATCGACGACTGGAACGAATACGAATCCCACGAAACCTATTGCGCGAGACTCAAGAAAACGCACGGCAGGAAGACCGGCTTCTGGTCGAGAGTCAGCGACGTTGGAGCAGGCCTGCCGTCTGACGGCGAGTAAGGCTGGTCACGTCAATCAAACGCATTCATAGTGGGTGTAGCTGGATTTCGGAACTCTGGAGACCATCATGCCCGAGCTGTTGATCAGGAACGTCCCCGACACGCTGATGGAAAAACTGAACCGGCGGGCGGCATGTCGCACCTCAGGCACGAGAAATATTGAGGACATCGTCGCCGAGCGGCGCGCCCACAGCCATATCACAGATGCGCAGGTTCCGTACGCTGTGGACATCATTCGGGCCGACAGAGACGCTCGCTGAAGCCCCCTGCCGCCCCCTGCTACCCCCGCGTCCCCTCGCGCCCGTAGACATCCTCGAACCGCACGATGTCATCCTCGCCGAGATAATCCCCGGACTGCACCTCGATCAGATGCAGCGGCACCTTGCCGGGGTTCTCGATGCGGTGGCGTACGCCGACCGGAATATACGTCGACTGATTCGGATACAGGTCGAACAGCTCCGTACCCCGCGTGATCCGCGCCACGCCCTGCACCACCACCCAATGCTCCGCACGGTGGTTGTGCAGCTGCAGCGAAAGCTGGGCGCCCGGGCGCACCACCAGCCGCTTCACCTGGAAGCGCTCGCCGGCGTCGATGCTGTCGTAGCTGCCCCAGGGCCGGAACACCTCCCGATGCAGTTCGCGTTCATCGCGACCACTTTGCTCCAGCTCGCCGACCAGCGACTTCACCTCTTCGCTGCGATCGAGCGGCACGACCATCACCGCGTCCTTGGTCTCGATCACCGCCTGGCCTGACAGCCCGACAGCACTGACCAGCCGATCGCTGGAGTACAGCAGGCAGTTGTCGCAGTCGACCGCCAGCGCATCGCCCACCAGCGCATTGCCACGCTCATCCTTCGGCAGCAGCTCGTGCAGCGCCGCCCAGGAGCCGACATCGCTCCACCCCGAGGCGAGCGGTACCATGACGGCGCGCGTGGTGTGCTCCATGAGCGCGTAGTCGATGGACTCCGAGCGACACGCCAGGAACGCCTCAGCGTCCGGCCGTATGAAGTCGAGATCACCCGCAGCGCCTGCCGCCGCCTGCTCGCAGGCAGAGGCGATGTCCGCCGCATGCGCGGCCATCTCCGAACGCAAGCTGCCCACCTGGAACATGAACATGCCACTGTTCCAGAAGTAGCCGCCTTCTTCCAGGAACGCCGCTGCACGGGCCGCGTCCGGCTTCTCCACGAACCGCTCCACCGCACGGGCGCCATCGCCCTCCCCCGCGGCGGCACGGATGTAGCCGTAACCGGTGTGCGGGCGATCCGGCACGATGCCGAAGGTCACCAGCTGCCCAGCGCGCGCGGCCGCCTCGCCGGCGCGCACCGCTGCGGTGAAGGCGTCCAGATCGGCAATGGCATGATCGGCTGGCAGCACCAGCAGCACCGCCTCTTCCGGCGCGTCGGCCAGCAGCGCCGCAAGCATCACTGCCGGTGCCGTGTTGCGACCGGCCGGCTCGAGAATCACCCGCGGCGTCACGCCAAGTTCGCGCACCTGCTCGGCCACCAGGAACCGATGTTCCTCATTCGACACCACCACCGGGGCGACCTCGGACACCGCCTGCGCCCGCTGGACGGTGGACTGCAGGAAACTCGCGTTGCCGTCGAGGGAGAGGATCTGCTTCGGGTATTTCGCCCGCGACAGCGGCCAGAGTCGAGAGCCACTGCCACCGCAGAGAATGACCGGGATGAGCATCCAGAACCCCTTTAGAAAAGTTTGTTATTGAAACTGACGAATCGACAGCAGGGCGAAGTCTAATACAGCCGCCACCGCTGAGTGACCACCGACATCACAACCTGAATACACAGCGGAGAGCGTCTATTGATCGGAATAGCAACCACAGGTCCCACTCCATAACAACCTCTCCCTGCCAGAGACGAAATAATATTCATCCCACGGAATAACTGGCGCCGAATACCAAATAAATAATTCTATGCCGCCATTTGCAAATAAATGGGGAAGTTTTAATTCCCCCACTTTACACAGCCAGCCCGATAAAATATATTTACATCTCCAAGGAGGATGTATTAATGGCTGAAAAACTCAAAAAATATTACGAAACCAAAGCCGCTCTCGAGCAGCTCAAGAATGAACTGGAAAACCTGAGCCGCGATGAAGCATTGAAAGCCGATCTGGCCGTCAAGGAAGAAGTCCAGGCCATACTGGA
>SKYU01000200.1 GCA_007127715.1 Gammaproteobacteria bacterium
GCGTAGCGCTGGTAGCCGGCGAGATCCGCGGCGGCGTCGGTGTGTACGCGCACCTGGGGCTGGGTGGCGCAGGCCACCAGCGCCAGGGCGGTGGCTGCGAGAACGAGAATTCTGGTCATGGGGCGCTCCGCGCTGAGGATGCCTGGGGCGCCCGCGTGGCGCCCGGTCATCACCGTACATGTTTCCTTGGACCGGCGCATGGCGGACAACGTTCCGCCCGCCAGCCCCGGACCGCGGCGGGAGCGCTACAATGGCGGGATGGACGTCACGCCCATCCTGGATCCGCTGAACCCCGCCCAGCGTGACGCGGTCAGCAGCCCTGCCGAGCCGCTGCTGGTACTGGCCGGCGCCGGCAGCGGCAAGACCCGGGTGCTGGTGCACCGCATCGCCTGGCTGGTGGCGGTGGAGGGGCTGTCACCGCAGTCCATCCTCGCGGTGACGTTTACCAACAAGGCGGCTGCTGAGATGCGTGGGCGCATCGAGCAGCTGCTGGACACGCCATCCGGCCCCCTGTGGGTCGGCACCTTCCACGGGCTGGCCCACCGGCTGCTTCGCCTGCACTGGCGCGAGGCGCGTCTGCCGCAGGGCTTCCAGATCCTCGACGCCGAGGATCAGCAGCGTCTGATCAAGCGCGTACTGCGCAGCCTGGAGGCCGACGAGAGCCGCTGGTCGCCGCGCGAGGTGCAGTGGTTCATCAATGCGCAAAAGGACGAAGGCGTGCGGCCGCAGCATATCGACACCCGCCAGGACCCGTCACGCGAAGAACTGGTGCGCTTCTATCGAGCATACGAAGAGGCCTGCGAACGCGCGGGGGTGGTGGATTTCGCCGAACTGCTGCTGCGGGCCCATGAGCTCTGGCGCGACCACCCGGACCTGCTGGCCTTTTACCGGAGGCGCTTCCGGCACGTGCTGGTCGACGAGTTCCAGGACACCAATGCCATCCAGTATGCGTGGTTGCGCGTGCTGGCCGGGGATACGGCCGTGCCGTTCATCGTCGGGGACGACGACCAGTCCATCTACCGCTGGCGTGGCGCGCGCGTGGAAAACCTGCAGCGCCTGCAGCGCGACTTCCCCGGAACGCGGGTGATCAAGCTCGAGCAGAACTACCGCTCGACCGAGACCATCCTGCAGGCCGCCAACGCCATCATCGCCAACAATGCCGGGCGCCTGGGGAAGAACCTCTGGACCGACGGTACCCGCGGCGATCCGATCCGCATCTACGCCGCCTTCAACGAGCACGACGAGGCGGAGTTCATCGTCAACCGGATCCGCGACTGGGTCGCCCAGGGCGGACTGCGGCGCGAGGCGGCGATCCTCTACCGATCCAATGCGCAGTCGCGCGTATTCGAGGAGGCGCTGCTCTCGGCGCGCATGCCCTACCGAGTCTACGGCGGTTTGCGCTTCTTCGAACGCGCGGAAATCAAGGACGCACTGGCCTACCTGCGCCTGATCGACAACCGCGATGACGACCCCTCCTTCGAGCGGGTGGTCAATCAGCCCACGCGGGGCATCGGCGCGCGCACCGTCGAGCAGGTCCGGGCGCATGCGCGCGGCGCGGGCTGTTCACTGTGGCGCGCGGCAGCCGCCCTGGTCAGTGACGGCCTCAACGCACGAGCGGCGCGCGCGCTGCATGGTTTCCTCACGCTGATCGAGGGCCTGGACAGGGACAGTCGCGCACTCGATCTGCATGAACAGGTGGATCATGTCATCCGGGTGTCCGGCCTGCTCGAGCACTACCGCGCGGAACGTGGCGACCGGGGCGAGGCGCGGGTGGAGAACCTGGAGGAACTGGTCACCGCTGCGCGCTCCTTCGAGCCTGATACGGGCGACGAGGCACTGCCACGGCTGTCTGCGTTCCTGGCCCATGCGGCGCTGGAGGCCGGGGAAGGCCAGGCGGACGAGTGGGAGGATTGCGTCCAGCTCATGACCCTGCATTCGGCCAAGGGCCTGGAATTCCCACTGGTGTTCCTGGCGGGCATGGAGGACGGCCTGTTTCCACATCAGCGCTCGCTCAATGACCGGGACGGACTCGAGGAGGAGCGGCGGCTGTGCTATGTCGGGGCAACGCGGGCCATGCGCCAGCTCTACCTGACCCATGCCGAGAGCCGTCGGCTGCACGGCTCGGAGAACCTCTGCGTGCCCTCCCGGTTTCTGCGGGAGATTCCGGCTGAACTGGTCGAGGAGATCCGCCCGCAGCTGCATGTCAGTCGGCCGCTGGCAGCCGGGGGTGGCGTGCGCCCTCGGCGCGGCGCAGGACCCATTCCCCAGGAAGGCACGGGGATCCGGCTCGGCCAGCGTGTGCGTCACGGCAAGTTCGGCGAGGGCGTGGTGCTGAACCTCGAGGGCGCCGGCAGCCACGCCCGGGTACAGGTGAATTTCGAGGACACTGGCAGCAAGTGGCTGGTGGTGGCCTATGCGAACCTGGAAATGCTCTGAGCGGACGGAGGCCGGGGGCACCGGCCGCGGGAGACGACCATGAGGATCCTGATCCTTGGAGCGGGGCAGGTGGGCTCGACCGCAGCGGTCAGCCTGTCGCGCGAGGAAGCCAACGAAGTGACCATCGTCGACCGCGACCCACGGGTGCTGCGCGACCTGCAGGACCGTCTGGATGTGCGCACGGTGGTCGGCTTCGCGTCGCACCCCGAAGTGCTGGAACGCGCAGGCTGTGCCGACGCCGATATCCTGGTCGCCCTGACCGACAGCGACGAGGTGAACATGGTGGCCTGCCAGATCGCCTACACGCTGTTTCATACGCCGACCCGGATCGCCCGGATCAGGGCGTCGGAGTATCTGCGGCGTGACGAGTTGTTCGCGCCCGATGCGGTGGCGCTGGACGTGCGCATCAGCCCGGAGCAGCTGGTCACCGATCACATCGAGCAGCTGGTGCGTTACCCGGGAGCGCTGCAGGTTCTGGACTTCGCCAACGGCCGGGTGCGCCTGGTCGGTGCGCGCGCCCACCAGGGCGGTCTGCTGATCGACCGCCCGCTGCGCGAGCTGCCTGAGCACATGCCCGATACCGAAGCGCGCGTGGTCGCGATCTATCGCGACGGCGAAAGTCTCATTCCCGACGGCGACACCGTGATCCGGGAAGACGATGAGGTGTTCTTCATCGCCGGCCGGCGCGACGTACGCGCCGTGATGAGCGAGATGCGCAAGCTCGACGACCCCGTCCGGAGGGTGGTCATCGCCGGTGGGGGCAATATCGGTTTCCGGCTCGCCCTGGCGCTGGAACGAAGCCATCAGGTCAAGCTGATCGAGCGGGAGCCGGAGCGTGCGCGTCGGATCTCCGAGCACCTGGAACGCACCATCGTGCTCAACGGCGACGCGGCCGACGAAGAGCTGCTGCTCGAAGAGAGCGTCGACACCACCGACGTGTTCTGCGCCGTGACCAACGCCGACGAAGCCAACATCCTCTCGGCAATGCTCGCCAAGCGCCTGGGTGCCCGGCGGGTCATCGCCCTGGTCAACCGCCCCTCCTATGCCGAACTGATCCAGGCCGGCACGATCGACATCGCCATCTCGCCCCAGCAGGTCACCCTCGGCTCGCTGCTCGCGCACGTTCGCCGTGGCGACGTGGTCAAGGTCCACAGTCTCCGGCGTGGCGCGGCAGAAGCCATCGAGGCGATCGCCCACGGTGACCGCGACAGCTCTCAGGTGGTCGGGCGCGCGGTCGAGGCCATTCCGCTGCCACCGGGTGCGACCATCAGCGCGATCGTCCGCGGAGAGAAGATCATGTCCGCCCACCATGACACCGTCATCGAGGCCGAAGACCACGTCATCCTGTTTCTCTCCGACCGCCGCTACATCGATGCGGTGGAACGGCTGTTCCAGGTTGGCGTGACCTTCGTCTGAACAACGGGGACGCGGCCCATCATGCACTGGCAGATCATCGCCAAGGTCACCGGCCTGCTGGTGATGCTGTTCAGCGCGGCGCTGGTGCCGCCGATCGTGGTGTCGCTGATCTTCGCCGATGGCACCTGGCCCGCTTTCGTCGTGGCCCTGCTGCTTGCGCTGTTCGGCGGCGCACTGATGTGGCACCCGTTCCGCAACGTCACGGCGGACCTCAAGGTCAAGGACGGGTTCCTGGTCACCACCACCCTGTGGACCGTGGTGCCGCTGTTCGGTGCCCTGCCGTTCATGCTGGTCGCCGAACCGGAGATCGGCTTCACCGACGCACTGTTCGAGTCCATGTCCGGACTGACCACCACCGGGGCGACGGTGCTGAGCGGCCTGGACGACATGGCCCCGGCGCTCCTGTGGTATCGCCAGCAGCTGCAGTGGATGGGCGGCATGGGGATCATCCTGCTCGCCGTGGCGATCCTGCCGCTGCTCGGGGTGGGTGGCATGCAGCTGTATCGCGCCGAGACGCCGGGGCCGGTGAAGGACAACAAGCTCACGCCGCGGATCACCGGTACTGCGCGTGCCCTGTGGTACGTCTATGTGACCCTGACCGTGACCTGCGCGCTCGCCTACTGGGCGGCCGGCATGAGCCTGTTCGACGCGATCTGCCACAGCTTCTCGACGGTGGCGACCGGTGGGTTCTCGACCCGCGACGCGAGCATGGGGTATTTCGACAGCCCGCTGATCGAGCTGATCGCAGTGGTTTTCATGTTCATTGGCGGCATCAACTTCTCACTGCACTTCCTCGCCTGGCGGGCCCCCTCGCTGAAGCACTACCTGCAGGACCCGGAGTTCCGGGCCTATCTGATCTTCTACAGTCTGGTCACCGTCATCGTCGTCGCCTACCTGATGTTCGCGGGGGTGTATGACCGGCTCGACCGAGCCTTCGTCAAGGGCCTGTTCCAGGTGGTTTCCCTGGGGACCAGTACGGGTTACGGCAGTGCGGATTTCGCCAACTGGCCGGGTGCGCTGCCGGTGATGCTCATATTGCTGAGTTTCGTCGGCGGCTGCGCGGGCTCCACGGCCGCCGGCATGAAGGTGATACGCTGGCTGCTGGTGCTGCGTCAGGGTGACCGCGAGCTCCGGCGCCTGGTGCATCCCGCAGCGGTGATGCCGGTCAAGGTCGGTACCCGCGCAGTGCCTGACCGGGTCATCGAGGCGGTCTGGGGGTTTTTCTCGGTCTACATGATCGTGTTCGCCCTCATGATGCTGATCATGCTGGGCAGTGGCCTGGACCAGGTGACGGCCTTCTCGGCAACCGCGGCGACGCTCAACGTGCTCGGCCCGGGCCTCGGCGACGTGGCACACGGCTTTGGCGACGTGAACCTGGTCGCCCGCTGGACCGGAATTTTCGGCATGCTGGTCGGTCGACTGGAGGTGTTCACCGTGCTGGTACTGTTCACACCGGCGTTCTGGCGCCGTTGAGCACAGGAGGGAACGACCCATGAGCCAGGTCCGTCGGAATCTCGAGGCCATGCTGGCGCGCGGACAGGACAATGCGCTGCTGCGGTTTTCGCTGGGCAACCTGTGTCTGCAGGCCGACGAGCCGGCGCTGGCCGTCGAGCATCTGGCCGAGGCCACGGTCCGCGACCCGGACTATTCCGCCGCCTGGAAACTTCTCGGCAAGGCGCGGGTCGAGGCCGGGGACGTCGCGGGCGCCGCGCAGGCCTGGCGCCAGGGCATCGAGGTCGCGGAACGTCGGGGCGACAAGCAGGCCGCGCGCGAGATGGCGGTGTTCCTGCGGCGGGTCGAGCGGTCGGGACAGCGGTAGCCGACATGCAGTGTGAAAGCGGCCCCGGCCGGTCGCCGGGGCCAGCGCCCTTCCCTGGACGCGAAGCCTGTCGGCCGGCCTCCCTGCCGGCTTGCCCCGGACCGGGGTCTGCTGACATGCTTCGCGCCCAGCTTGCCGCAGCCCGGCACTTCCGGGGAGGCACGAATGTCAGAGAAGTGGGCAGGATCGTGATCGGGCTGCTGCAACGGGTCAGCGAGGCTCGGGTTGAGGTGGCCGGGGAGACGGTCGCGGCGATCGACCGGGGTCTGCTGGTGCTGGTCGGGGTCGAGCGCGATGATGAAGAAGCCACCGGCCGGCGGCTCGCCGAGCGCCTCGCCGCCTACCGGGTGTTTGCCGACGAGGCCGGGCGGATGAACCTCGATGTCCGGCAGGTCGCCGGCGCGGTCCTTCTGGTGCCGCAGTTCACCCTGGCCGCCGATACGCACCGCGGCAACCGACCGAGTTTCACGCCGGCAGCCGAGCCTGCCCGGGGTGAGACACTGTTCAACGCGCTGGTCGGGGACTTGCGGGCACTGTATCCCCGGGTCGCCTGCGGCATCTTCGGGGCGGACATGAAGGTGTGGCTTTGTAATGACGGGCCGGTCACGTTCCGGCTGGAAGTGCGCGGCAGATAGACGGGCACGGCCCGGGGCGCCGTGACGTATCATGATGGGTCCTGGACGACCCCGGAGTGACTGAATTATGGGTATCAGCGGCATCAGCCTGTGGCAGCTTCTCATCGTGCTGCTCATCGTCGTGCTGATCTTCGGCACGAAAAAGCTCAAGGGCATGGGCGGTGACCTCGGCAGTGCGGTGAAGAGTTTCCGCAAGGCCATGGACGACAAGGAGGACAGGGACGAGGAGGCCAACGGCACCCCGCCCAGACAACTCGACAGCCGCCAGGCGGACGCCGACTTCGACCCGGCGGAAAAGCGCGAGGAGACCCAGGACTCGCGCTCCGGCTGAGCCATGTTCGATATCGGTTTCTGGGAGCTGCTGGTCCTTGCGGGACTCGGGCTGCTGATTCTCGGTCCGGAGCGTCTGCCCCGCGTGGTCGGCCAGGTGGGTCGCTGGCTGCGTCAGGCCCGCCGCACGGCCTCGCAACTGCGCTGGCAGATCGAGCACGAGCTCGACCTGACTGAGCGCCGCGAGGCCGAGCAGAAGCGCCGGGCCCGCGAAGCGCCCGTGGACGCCGACGGCACCCGCACGCCACCCCCTTCTGCCTCGCACGCCGAGGGCGACGATACGGCATCGCCCGACACGCCTGAGGCCAGGCGGCGGGAGGAGTGATGTTCAAGCGCCGCGACAGCGCGAAGACGCCGCCGCCCCCGGGGACACCCGACGAGGAGGAGCAGCTGGCCGAGGGCACTCTGGTGTCGCATCTGGTCGAGCTGCGCGGCCGGCTGCTGCGGGCGGTCCTGGCGGTGCTGCTGGTGTTCGTGGCGCTGGTGCCATTTGCCGAGCGGCTGTTCACCCTGGTGGCCACACCGCTGATGCGACAGCTGCCGGAAGGGGCGAGCATGGTGGCGATCGGGGTCGCCTCGCCCTTTCTCACGCCCTTCAAGCTGGCGTTTTTCTGCGCCGTATTCGTCGCCATGCCGGTGGTGATTTACCAGATCTGGGCTTTCGTCGCCCCGGGCCTTTACCGGCGGGAGAAGCGCCTGGCCGTGCCGCTGCTGGTTTCGAGCATTCTGCTGTTCTACCTCGGAATCGCCTTCGCCTACTACGTCGTCTTCCCGCTGATGTTCGCCTTCTTCACCGCCGTGGCCCCGGCCGGGGTGACCGTATCCACCGACATCGGCATGTACCTCGATTTCGTACTGACCCTGTTCTTCGCTTTCGGTCTGGCATTCGAAGTCCCCATCGCCACCGTGCTGATGGTCTGGACGGGCTTCACCACCGTGGAGCGACTGGCCAGTTACCGCGCGTACGTGTTCCTCGGCTGCTTCGTGCTGGGCATGCTGCTGACACCGCCGGACATCATCTCCCAGACCCTGCTGGCCGTGCCGGTCTACATCCTCTACGAGGCGGGATTGATCATGGCGCGCCTCTTCGGCCCGGAACGGGCATCCTCCGCCGGGACGGACACGGGGCCGCAGACCCGTTGAGCATTGCGCGAACGGACGGCCAGGCTCGACAAGGCCGGTAGCAGACGCGATGATCAGCCTCGGTCCGCCCGCCAGCACGGGCGCAGGGAATGACAGACCCCCAGGGAGAGGGCACCGCACCATGACTCGACACCGTATCCTGATCACCGCTGCGCTGCTGTTCGTGCTGACGGCCCCCGGCGTGCCGGCGGCAGCGGAGACCCGCCCCGCACCGGCCTTCACGCTCGCCGACGACGCGGGCCGGGCAGTCTCGCTGCCGGAGCGCCATGACGGCGTGGACATCTACTACTTCTGGGCCACCTGGTGCCCGTTCTGCATCGAGATCAAACCGGAACTCGACGCCATAAAACGCGATCATCCTGGCAAAGTGCGGGTATTTGCGATCAATTTCCGGGAAACGGAAAATGATCCCGCAGCCTATCTCGCCAGGACCGGCTACGACTTCAAGCTGCTGC
Organism: Gammaproteobacteria bacterium; assembly: GCA_007127715.1. GTDB lineage: Bacteria > Pseudomonadota > Gammaproteobacteria > Steroidobacterales > PWYM01 > PWYM01. The sequence goes on from SKYU01000200.1 coordinate 8,235, forward strand.
TCGATGGGGAGAGCATCGCCGAGGACTACGGCGCGTGGGTGCTTCCCGGCATCTTCGTGGTGGACGGAACCGGGCACATCCGTTTCAACCTCTACGACAATCCCATGCCGAACCCGCCGGGCTACGAGGCGCTCGATTCAGCTGAACGCGCCAAGATCCGCGCCCCGTGGTGGGGCGCGCGCATCCGTGAGGCGGTGGAGTCTGCTCTCTAGCCGCCGCCCGCCGGGCAGGGTCAGCGCGCGGCCACGATCTCCTCGGCCAATCGGAACAGGCTCGCCGGCGCACAGCCCTCGGCCTTGTTGTTCGCGATGATGTAGGCGGGCCGGGCGGCAGCGACCGCACGCCGACACAGCGAGACGATGGCCGGGCGGTTCTGGCGGTCCTCGGCCTGCAGGTGGGAAAAGGGTGCGAAGCGGGCCTTGGCACCCTCGTAGTGCTCCCCCGGGCGCAGGTTCCAGCGCAGCACCAGGGGACCGCGCGCCGTGAGCTCGGCCGGCAGTCGTGCATGCTGATCGTCAACCGACAGGGCGCGCGGATGCACGGTATAGCAGTACAGGCTGCCGGTATTGCCCAGCGCCCCGAATACGGCGGGATGCAGCAGCTCCGGATTACGCAGCTCCACGGCCCGCGGCAAGGCCGGCGGCAGGCTGGCCAGAAAGCGTTCCAGCGCCACCGCGAATCCGGGGACGTCCTGCAGCGCGGCGGCTGGAAGGGGCGGGAACTGCAACAGCACGAGGCCGAGGCGGCTGCCCAGGCCCGCCTGGACCGGCTCGACCAGCAGGCGAAGGGCGCGCTCGGCGTCGAGAAAGCCCGGGTTGGCACCCCCGCCGGCTGCGGCGGGCCGGGAAAGTGCAGTCAGCTCGGCGGGCGCCTTGACCACGAAGCGGAAGTTCTCCGGGACCTGGGCGGCGTAATCGGCATACTGGCCACGCGACAGCGGCGCATAGTAGCTCCGGTCGATGCTGACCGTGCCGAGCAGTGGATGCGCGGCATAGGCCGAGAGACCGTGGCGGGACAGCACACGTTCCGGATAGTCCCTGGCCCAGACCAACCCGGCCCAGCCCGGAAACGCCCAGCTCGAGGTGCCCAGCCGGAATCCCCGGGGCAAGGCTCCGGCGACGGCTGCCAGCCCGGGGGCGACGTCGGCGGGCTCGACCAGCGGCGCCTCGGCCGCGGCGAACAGGCCGAGCTGGTCATGTTCAGCCTCGGCACTCATCGTCGATCTCCGGCATTCGGGAACAGGGGCTGCGGCACGCTCGACAGGCTCATGAACATCCAGGGACGGGGGCGGGGCCACGCGGGGCGACAGGAATTTGAATGCATTCTAGCGTCTGGCGTGCGCCAGCGGGCGGGCGGGTTCAGCTGACGGGCGCACCCGGGGGCCCGGCCGCGGCAGAGAAGCGGACGCGGAAGTCGGTCTGGCGCCAGGCCAGCCAGGCGAGCAGGAACCACCCCATCAGCACACCCGAGAGATTCCACTCGATGATGTTGTTGGCCGCGGAGCGATCCAGGGCCCACTCGGCAGCCGGGATGCTCGCCAGCCCGCCGAGCAGCATGACCGCGCACAGGGCGACCATGGTGCGCACCAGCCAGGGCGCGACGTCCGTGTACCCGGCGCGCAGGCGCGCATAGAGCACCCCAGTAGCCAGCAGCTGTGCCAGGTAGGTGAAGGCGAAGAACACCGTGACGCCGTAGCGGCGCATCAGCCGGTAGCCGTCGCCCTCGCTGCCCAGGAAGGTGGCGTACAGGATCAGGAACACACCGGCGATGTAGCCGATGGTCTCCATCACAGCCAGACGGGTCCGGGAGCGCTCACCGAGTTCCGCCAGCCAGCAGCAGCTCAAGCGCCAGAACAGCATCATGAGCACCGCCGTCGGGATGATCAGCGCCCTGAACAGGAAGATCACCGGTTCATATCGACCAGCGGCACTGATGCTGGTGCAGCCCTGGAGATAGACATTGCACTCGGGGACCAGCCCCAGATTCTGCGACAGCCACAGCGACAGGTTCGCGCCGATGGCAGGCACGAAAAAGATCAGCAGCGGTAGCGCACGTAGAGGCATGCGTCTAGGACTCCCAGGTGTCGGCCGGTGTTCCCCGCAGCGTGGCGCCGACTGGTAGCATCAGCACTCCCGGAACCATCCTGCCCCGCAACCGAGGACTCTCCAGATGACCCTGACTCTCCCGCGTGCCCTGATGAATCGCCTGTACCTGGGGCTGTGGCTGCTCTGCGCCCCGGCAGTGCCGGCGCTGGCCGGCGACGGCTTCGACCAGGACAGCTTCGCGGAATTCACCCGGATGCGGACAGGCACCGGGGCGCCGGTGTACTGGTACACCATCGGAACGGTGTTCAGCTACCCGGACGGCGAGGCGCTGTTCAGGATGGAGGGCGTGGATACGGCGCGGCGTCTGCCGGACGGCGACGATGGCGTGGTCCACCAGGCCTCGCGGAAGGTCTTCTTCTACCGCGATATCGAGACGAACGCGCTGCTGCACAGCTACCAGGGGCGAACGGTCGAACCCATCGCCTACCCGTATCAGTACATCACCTACGCACTGGAGGCCGGGAGCATCGTCACGTACGTCGAGCAGGGAGCAGGCGAGCGGCTTCAGCGGATCGGGCCCGTGGAGAACATCACGCAGCGGCGCATTGGCGAGACCCGGGTGTTTTCCGCGCCCTTGTTTCTCGATATCCCGATGGGGGATGGCAGCCGCTACCAGGCCTTCGAGAACTACGATTTCTTCATTCATCCGGACACGGCAGGGCTGTCGATTCCCAACCAGTTGAGCTGGGTCCGCTATGGGGATCTGCCGCCGTTCGCCGGCCCGGGACAGGGCATCATCCACCTGGTCTCTTGGCGGGTCGACGACTATGCGTCGCTGCCCGACAGCATGCGTGACGCCCTCGAGCAGGAAGCACCGCTCTGGATGGCGCCACCGGAAGACCTCGAGGAGATCCGCGAACTCCAGCAGGGTCACGCCCCCTAGACGGTCGCGCCGACCCCGAGCAGGACGCCCGGCGTCACCAGCTCGAACCCGGCCGCCGCCAGCTGGGGCAGTGCCCGCTCCAGGAACTCGAGCGTGACCGGATAGGGGTGGCCGATGCCCACGGCACTGCCGCGGGCCTGGGCGATCACCTGCAGCCTGGCGAACTGCCGAGCGACGGCGACCGGCGTGGCCTCGTGGTCCAGGAACACGTCGCGTCGCAAAGCGGGAACCTGCAGCGCAAGGGCCTTCTGCTCGGCCACGGTCTCCGCGGTGGTCCGGCTGTCCACCCAGTAGAGGGGCTGACGATCGGCCAGTTCCTCCATCAACCACAACATCAGGCCCGGATGCCGGGTCACGCCACTGCCCATGTGGTTGTTCACCCCCAGCACGTGCGGGACGGAGGCGAGCGCGCGGTCCAGCGTCTCGCGGAGCTCCGCACGCTGGGTATCGAGATAGATGCCGCCGGGCCCGACCGGGACGCCAGGCACGGAAGGCTGCATGGGCAGATGCAGCATCACCTCCTGGTCGACCTGACGGGCCGCCTCCGCCAGGCGCACCGCGTGCGGGGTGTGTGGCAGGACAGACACGGTGATTCGGCCAGGGAGGCGCACCGTACGCAACCCGGCCTCCAGGCCGTGGCCGAGGTCATCGATGATCAGTGCGATACGCGGCCGCGGCCCATGCGGCGCCCCGTGCGGCGTAGCGGGCGCGGTCAGCGGCCACGGCAGGGCCGCGCAGGCCAGCGCCTGCAGCCATCGTCGACGCGGGTGGTTCACCGTGCGCGGCTGTGCATGACCCCGGCGCCGCGCAACCAGTGCAGCGCCTCGCTCAGCTGGTGGTCGTCGTCGAGATGGGCAGGGCCCAGCGGCGTCGGCCGGTCCGCAGGCTGCCTCACCAGGACATCGGGCTGAATGCCGCCGTCGTGAATCGAGGCGCCCGAGGGCGTGAAATAGCGCGAGGTGGTGAGTTTGATGGCGCGGCCGTTCGACAGTGGCATCACGGTCTGGACCGAGCCCTTGCCGAAGGTATGGGTGCCGAGAAGGATGGCGCGGTTGTGATCCTTCAGCGCCCCCGCGACGATTTCCGACGCCGAAGCAGAGCCGGAATTGACCAGGACCACCAGGCTGGCGCCGTCGAGAATGTCGCCGGCACGGGCCCGTCGCTGAAAGCGGGCATCTCGCAGCCGACCGTCGCCGCTGACGATGACGCCCCCGTCGAGGAACGCGTCGGCCACCTCTACCGCGGCATCGAGCACTCCGCCGGGGTTGTTGCGCAGATCAAGCACCACACCACGCAGGCGCCCATCGGCGAGCCGGTTGAGGGCGGCCACCGAGTGGCGCAGGTCCTTGCCGGTGGTATCGCTGAAATGGGTGATGCGCAGGTACCCGTACCCGTCGCCAAGATATTCCGAGCGCACGCTGCGGACCGCGATCGGCATACGCTGCAGGTCGAACGTCAGCAACTCATCGCCCTGTTCGTCATCAGCGCGCAGAATGCCGAGGGATACGCGCGTGCCCGGCCGGCCGCGCATGCGGCTCACCGCTTCTCCGAGGTTGGCGGTTTCCAGGGCCACCTCGTCGATGCTCACCAGCACATCGCCGGGCAGGATGCCGGCGCGCTGCGCCGGTGTCCCGTCCATCGGCGTCACCACGCGGATCCGGCCTTCGTCCACGGCGACTTCCAGGCCCACCCCGCTGTAGTTGCCGGTGGTGCTGATGCGGATTTCCTCGAACTCGCTGGCGTCGAGAAACTGGGAGTGAGGATCGAGTTCCGCGATCATGCCGCGGATGGCGCTCTCGATCAGGCGACGATCGTCGATGTCCTCGACATAGTCACGACGCACGCGTTCCATCACCTCGGCCAGCAGGCGAGACTCTTCCGGCCCCAGCGACGGGCCATGAGCGCTCCCCGGCAAGGCCAGCGCGCCGCCCTGGCGCTCGGCCAGAACGCCGCCGCCGATGGACAGCGTCAGCCCGAGCGCCGTGCCGACCACCAGGACCAGTGTTCCGCGAACTTTCAGTGACATGCGCACCTCCCGACCGTCGAACATAGCACAGGCGCCGGGGTCGTCCAATCCGGGCGGACTCGCCGCGCGGACTCAGGGGCCAGGGACACCGCGCATCCACGGGGCGGGATTGATCGGCTGACCGTCCTTGCGCAGCTCGAAATAAAGCCCGGCCTGGCGCTGGCCGCCGGAATCCCCGACGCTGGCCACAGGCTCGCCGGGCGCCACCCAGTCGCCGGGCTCACGCAGCAGCGCCTCGTTGTGCCCGTACAGGCTCAGGTAGCCGCCGCCGTGGTCGATCACCACCAGCAACCCCATGCCCGGCAGCCAGTCGGAATAGACCACTCGGCCGTGGTGGACAGCGCGCACCGGGCTGCCGCGTTCGGCACCGAGCAGCACCCCGTTCCAGCGCAGGCTGCCGTCGCCGCGAGCGTCGCCCCAGCGGTGCCGCGCTGGCGCCTGTACGGGCCACGCCAGCTGCCCGCGGAGCGAGGAGAACGGGGTCTGCGGATCGCTCGGAAAGCCGGCCAGTTCTCGGCGGAGCTGATCGATCAGGGCCGCCAGGGCGGCCTCTTCGCGCTGCAGGCCCGCGAGCTGCTCGGTCATGCTCTGGCGCTCGCCGTCCATCCGCGCCAGCAGTGCCGCACGCTCCGAGCGTCGACGTTCGAGCGCGGCCAGTTCCTCGGACTGTCGCGATCGCAGCCGCTCGAGCGCCCCGCGGGCCGCGTCTGCCGCCTCGGCCAGCCGCTGCAGGTCCCGCAGTTCGCCTAGCAGCGCATCCAGCCGCGCCCGGCGGGCCCGCCCTAGATAGTCCTGGTAAACGAGCATCCGCCCCAGGGTGGCCGGATCCTGCTGGTTCAGCAGCAGGCGCAGGCGTTCCTGGCGACCGGTCTGCCAGCCCTGGCGCAGCTGAATGGCCAGCGCGGCTCGGGCACGCGTCGCGCGCTCGGCGGCCTCGGCGAGTGCCGTGGCCGTGGTTTCGGCCTCCGCGGCCGCCTCGGCGAGGGATGCGGCGGTATCGGCAAGCTGGCGGTTCAGGCGGCCGGCGGCCGTTTCGGCCTGCTGCAGCTCGGCCACCAGCGCATCGCGTTCCCGGGTCTGCCCGGCGAGGCGCCGCTGCAGCGCCTCGATGCGCTGGCGCAGGGCGCCGAGTTCGCGCTCACTCTGCTCCGCGGACTGCGCATGGGCCACGGTGGGGACCAGCGATGCGGATAGCCCGCCCAGCATCAGACCGGTGATCGCAAGCCAGGTGCAGACCATCCCTCGCCGGCAGGAGCGGGTTGGTATACTAGGCGGATTTCCGCGCCTTCCGGATGGCCCATGGACCGCATCATCGAATTTTCGGGAAACCATCCCTTCCTCGTCAGCGCGCTGGTGCTGATGATCTTTCTTGTCGTGTTCCACGAATTCCGGCGCCGTGGCCAGGGGGCCACAAGTTTCACCGCTGCCGATGCCGTGCGCCTGATCAATCGTGGGGCGGTGGTGGTCGATGTCCGCGAACCGGCCGCCTGGACGGCCGGCCACATCGTGAACTCGCGCAACCACACCGCC
>SKYU01000128.1 GCA_007127715.1 Gammaproteobacteria bacterium
GCCGCGCTGAAGTTGTTGGAATATGTGTACGGATCCTTCAGGGCCTCGCTGATCAGGTCGAAACTGGTCACCAGATAGATTGGCGGATTGGTGCCCGGCAGCAGGTACACTGGCGCCTGTTCGCGCGCGACCTGGTAGAACTCGAAGGGATCCTCGATCACGGCCGGGTCGAAGAAATTGTATTCGGCAAGCGGCTTGGTCACGGGCGGTCTCCTGTTTCCAGAACGTCGGGACGGTGACGGCTGCACACAGGTGCAGCCGGCGACCGGTTGATCAGCGCATGACGTCAGACATGCTGCATGGCGCCGCCGTCGGCATAGATGCCATGGCCGGTCACGAAGGCGGAATCGGCCGAGGCGAGAAACAGCACTACCCGGGCGATGTCCTCAGGCTGGCCCAGCCGGCGCACGGCCGCCTTCTGCGCCCAGTAGTCGCGGAACTCCTGTTCCTGCTGGAAGAGCTCGCGGGTGATGCCGGTGACGATGGAACCCGGCTGTACGTAAGTCACGTTGATACCCAGCGGGCCAAGTTCCGTGGCCATGCTCTTGGTCAATCCGGCGACAGCATGTTTGGAGGCGGCATAGGCCGTCAGCGTCTCCCCGCCGAAGTCGGACATCACCGAGCCGGTGTTGATGATCCGCGCCTGGTCGCTGTGCTGGAGCAGCGGAATCGCTTCGCGGCTGAGGCGGAAGACCGCGGTGACGTTGACTTCGAAAGTCCGCCGCCAGATTTCGTCGGAGGTCTCCGTGGCCGGCGCCATGGGACAGACACCGGCGTTGTTGAACAGGATGTCCAGACCGCCGAGTCGCTCGCGCGCAGCCGCGAGGATGGTGGTGGGCGCCCCATCTGTGGCGACGTCACAGGGCAGTGCATGGGCGCCCTCGATGTCGCTCAGCGCCGCCTCCAGGGCGGAACCGGGCAGGTCGACGCCGATCACCTGTGCACCCTCGGCACAGAACAGTTTGACCGTGGCCAGGCCGATACCGTCGGCCGCGCCCGTGACGATCGCTTTTCTTCCCTGCAGTCGCTTCATGTCTCCATCCTCTGGTCGGTTCAGGCGGCCCGCGCCCATGCGTGGGCCTCGGGGCTGGCTGCCCAGGCGATCGCGTTGGCCACGAGTCGCCGGTAGTGCTCGTTGGCATAGGCACCGGGGCCATCGCCGCACTGCAGATAGACGATCGGGCTGCGCCGTGCACGGCGGACCCAGCCGATCAGCGAGCTGCCGGGCGGGTGTGGCCAGTCGTCGTTGCAGAACATCCGTCCGCGTACGGCGTGGTCGGCGGAGTAGAAATTGGCGGCGGTGAAATCATGATCGCTGGCAAGCAGCGGCTCGACGCTGTCCTCGAAGATCTCGGCGAGATAGAGCTCGTCGGTGAGGGCGAAGCTCGCTGGCAGCCCGCGGGTTACCGGATGTTCCGGATCGAGCACCCGCACGCGGTGGGTCACCTCGTGGCGGTAGCCGGAGTCCAGACAGTCGCGTCCGCGCACACGGGTGGGGCTGTAGAGAAACCGTCCGCCGATGAGTTCGCCATAGTCCGGCCAGTCGGGCCAGCCCGCCAGCGCGTGATGCAGGAACACCAGGCCCTTGCCCTCGTCGAGCAGTGCGCTCAGGTCCTCGCGCAGCCGGGCAGGGGGTGACAGCACCTGCGGCGGCTCACCCTCCCGGAAGGCGAGTCCCGGCATGTCATAGAGCACGAATACGTCGTAGTCGCAGGCAAGCTCAGGGGCGAAGAAGCGCTGCGCCGCCGGGTGCTCGACATGGGTCCACTCGATGGCCGGGTTGGCATCGAACACCGCGAAAAACGCGTTGTAGTCGAAGGGGTGGCCCTTCGTGATCAGCAGCACGCGTGTCGGCGCGTCGCTCATGCGCGCTCAGCCGCGATCGGCGGCGAGGTCGACGATCAGCTTGCCCATGTTGCTGCCGTCGAAGAGTTTCAGGAACGTCTGTGGTGCGGCCACCAGGCCCGGCTCCACGTGCTCGCGATGTCGGATCCGGCCCTGCTGCAGCCACTCGCCCATCTGCGTGATGCCCTCGGGGAAGCGGTCGACATAGTCGGCCACCAGCAGGCCCTCCATGCGGGCACGCTTGACCAGCAGCTGCCAGAGGTTGCGTGGCCCGGGGGTGGGCGATTCGGCGTTGTAGCCGGCAATCAGGCCACAGATCAGCACCCGTGCCCGCAGCTTGAGATTCATCAGCGCAGCATCGAGCATCTCGCCACCCACGTTCTCGAAGACGATGTCCACCCCTTCGGGCGCAGCCGCGCGGATGGCCGATGCCAGGTCGCCTCCGGCCTTGTAGTCGATGGCGTGGTCGTAGCCGAATTCGTCCTTCAGCATGCGGCATTTCTCAGGCCCGCCGGCAATGCCGATGGTGGTGCAGCCCTTGATCTTCGCGATCTGCCCCACCAGCGAGCCGACCGCGCCGGCCGCGGCGCTGACCAGTACCGTCTCGCCCGCCTGCGGACGTCCGACGTCAAGGAAGCCGAAATAGGCCGTCATGCCCGGTGCGCCGAGTACGCTCAGGAACCAGGTCGGCGGCAGGCCGAGCTCCGCCGGGATCTTCGCATCGAAGCCGGCACCGTGGCCGAGGCTGTAGTCCTCCCAGCCGTGCAGGCCAACGACCTGGTCGCCGGGCTGGTAGTCGGGGTGACGGCTGGCGACCACCTCGCCGACGGTGGTGCCACGCATCACCTCACCCAGGCCGATGGGTGGCATGTAGCTCGGCGTATCGTCCATCCATCCGCGGATGGCCGGGTCCAGGCTGAGATAGCGGTTGCGGATGACGAACTCGCCCTCGCCGGGTTCAGGCACGGGACCCTCGCGCAGTTCGAAATCACCGGCTGCAGGCAGCCCTCGGGGGCGTGCCTTCAACAGGATCTGGCGGTTGGTCTCGGCCATGACATGGTCTCCCTGCGGTTCATGCGTCCTGTGTGCCGGATCGCGCCATGAGCGACCCGGCGGGAAAACAGACCCCCGCTGCAGCGGGGGTCGATGGCGTCACCGCCGCGCGGCTCAGTTGCTGCCAAACCGCCACAGCACCTCTGCCCCATAGGTGCGGTCCGGGATGGTGGTGGCGAAGGCGAACAGCCCGGCGACCAGCAGCGTAGAGTTCTCGGCCGTTGCGTTGTTCAGGTTACGACCGAACACCGAGAAGCGCCACTGGTCGAGCTCATAGCTCAGCGAGGCATCGAGAATGCCGTGCGCCTCGGCCAGTCCACGCGGTGGCTGGTTCTGGAAGGTCGTCCAGTACTTGTCCTTGTATCTCCAGCTGGCATTGACCGATGCGGTGCCTGGGCCCATTTGCCAGGCGTAATTGGCGCCGAGCGAATAGGTGTATTTCGGTGCGCGTCGCAGTTCGAGGTCGGAGTTGTCGGTTTCCACGCCGTCGCCGTCAAGATCGGCGATGAAGGACCGGAAGCCCGAGTCGAGATAGCCGAAAGTCGCGCGCAGCGTCAAACCGTCCAGCGGCATCGCCAGCAGCTCGAGCTCCACGCCGTCGTAGCGTGCCGTGGAGGCGTTGGCCACGACGGTCTCCTGGTCGCCGGTGGGTGTGCGCCGGACGACCTCTTCCTGCTTGTCCTTGTAGTCCATGCGGAAGACGGCGGCATTGATCTGCAGCATGTTGTCCAGCCAGCGGGTCTTCGCGCCGAGCTCGTAGTTGTCCACGGTCTCGGGATCGAAGGCCACCAGCGCCGTGCCGAGCGTGCCGGCGCGGCCGTTATAGCCGCCGCTGCGGAAGCCGCTGGTGTAGGAGGCATACACCATGGCATCAGGTGTGGCCTGCCAGCTGAGCCCGATCTTGGGACTGAATTCCGACCAGCTTCTGCTTGGCCGGTCGTCGAAGGTCGAGAAGTCCGGCAGCACGATCCCCAGCGGCACCGGGTAGACTCCGCTGCCCTGTATGAAGGTGTCCGAGAAGGGCGGAGAGGGGACCAGCCCCTGGGAGACCGCGATATTCGGGATGCCGCGCAGGTCGAAGGCCTGTGCGCGGGCCATCCGCTTTTTCTCATCGGTGTAGCGGCCGCCGAGGGTCAGGGTCCAGTCCGGCACGAATTCCCAGTCGGCCTGGAAGAACACCGCCCAGGACTCGGTCTTGTGGTCGGTGGCCTGCAGCTGAACCACGGGGTTCTGGCCCGGGACGATCTCGGGAAAAACGCCGAGCTGCTGGAGCACATCGAAGAAGTGGAAGGTGCGCTGGCCGAGCTGGAACTCCGCATCCCAGTAGTAGGCGCCGGCCACCACGTTCAGGCGCTCGTCGCCGTAGGTTACCCGCAGCTCGTGGCTGGTCTGCTTGTAGTTCTGGTCACGACGGACCTCGAACAGCGGTAGTGGCGAGGCGTCGAAATCCTGCGGCATGCTCTCTTTGCTGCGCCGGTGACCCAGGATGTAGTCCAGCCGCCAGCGCTCATCGACCTGCCAGCCGATGTCCAGCACGTGCGCGTCGAGTTCGATGAACGAATCGAAGCTGCCGTCCTGGTTCACCACTCGCCGGTCACCCGTGGCCGGAATGTTCCCGTTCTGCGCGCACTGGCCAAAGACGATACAGAACAGGTCTCCAGGCCCGGAGACGTTGATCAGCGGTGCGGCGTCACTCTTGTCGTCCTCTCGACTGAAGCTGTAGCGCACGCGAATGTCTTCATTGGGCGTATACAGCAGCATCAGGCCGATATGCTGGTAGTCCAGGCCGCCGCGACGGCGGAAGTCCTCGAAGGCGTTCCTGTACCAGCCATCGTCATCACGTTTGGTGTAGGTCAGCTTGCCGGCGAGCACGTCGTCGATGATCGGGAAGTTCACCAGCGCGTCGAAATTGCGCGCGCCGTAATTGCCGACGCCTGCACGGAACTTGCCGTCGAACTCGCCGGTGGGGTCGGCGCGGATCACGTTGACCACGCCACCGATGGTGTTCTTGCCGAACAGCGTGCCCTGCGGGCCGCGCAGCACCTCGATGCGCTCGACGTCGAAGATCTGCAGGAACTGACCCGTGTTGGTGCCGAGGAACACTCCGTCGACCACCACGCCCACAGCCGGGTCGAAGCTCTTCTCGACATCCTGGAAGCTGATGCCGCGGATGGACAGGGCGGCACCGCCGGGGGTGGCCTGGACGCGGTCGATGACGATGTTGGGCGAGATGCCCTCGAGGTTCTGGATGTTCTGCGCCAGTGAGCGGGAGATTTCCTCTGCGCCGATGGCACTGACCGCAATCGGCACGTTCTGCAGGGTCTGCTCGCGGCGCTGCGCGGTGACGGTGATTTCCTCGAGCACCAGGCGTTGCCCAGGGGCATCCTGGGCGCCTGCGGCGAGAGGTGCGGCCAGGGCGGCCGCGACCGCGGTGCCCACAAGGCTTCGCCGCAGCACGGCGATGGAACGGTTCCCACTCATGTTGATCTCCCCCAGAGATGACTTTAGAGACGGACTTGAACGTTGTTGCTTTCCGACCGCACCGCCGCGTGTTTCCCCCAGGCGCCGGTGTCGATCCTGCAGCTATCTAACCACAACCCCTCCGGTAAACGAATGACCTCAGGCCGCGCAGTAGCCGCCGTCCACCGGCAGGGATACGCCGGTGATGAAGGCGGCTTCGTCGCTGGCCAGGAACACGATGGCAGCAGCCACCTCTTCGGGTTTGCCGACACGCTGCATCGGATGGACCGAGGCGAAAGCCTGGAGTTGTGCGTCCGGGTCCTCGGCCGCCTCGAGATAGGCCTCCATCATCGGGGTGCGGATCGCGCCGGGGTGTACCGCGTTGCAGCGCACGGGGTAGCCCTGCTCGGCGCAGTGCAGCGCGATCGAGCGGGTGAGGTTGGCCACCGAGGCCTTGCTCGAGGAATACGCGGCGAGGTAGGCGGTCGGACGCAGCCCCATGGTCGAGGAGACGTTGACGATCGCGCCCGCGCCTGAGGTCTCGCGAATGAGCGCCAGGCCATACTTGCAGCCCAGGAACACACCATCGGCGTTGACCCGGTGCAGGTGACGCCAGTGCTCGTAGGTCGCGTCCTCGATGCTCGAGGGCAGACTGATCCCGGCAGAATTGACCAGCACGTCCAGCCGGCCGAAGCGCTCGCGTACTGCGGGCATCGCATCCTGCCAGTCGGCCTCTGCGGTGATGTCATGGCGCAGCCACATCGCGCGCTCGCCAAGTGCCGTGGCAAGCGGCTCGCCGCGTCCGGCATCGACGTCGGCGAGCACCACGCCCGCGGCCCCTTCCTGCAGGAACCGCCTGGCGGTGTGCTCGCCGATCCCCGACGCCCCCCCGGTGATGAAGGCGATCTTGCCCTCGACTCTCCCCATGACTCCCCCAGTCCCCCGTCCGTGCCCCGGCAGCGGTCCCTGACCGCCGCCGCAGGCGTTACTTGTCGCGGAAATCCGCCCCCCGGCCCCCGTCGACCGACAGGGCGATGCCGGTCACGTGGCGTGATTCATCCGCCGCCAGGTACACCACCGCATCGGCGATGTGCTCCGGTCGGCCCATCATCTTCAGTGCGTTGTCCTTGGCGAAGTACTGTTGCAGTTCTTCGCTGTCGCCGTAGCTGCCGGTGATCATCTCGGTGAGGATCACTCCAGGATTGAGCGAGTTGACGCGTACCCGCGGATTCAGTGCCGCGGCCTCGACGGCCGCCGCGCGTGAGAACTGGGTCACCGCGGCCTTGCTCGCGCAGTAGGCCGAGGCCTGGTCCAGGCCGACCTGGCCGGCGAGGGAGGACATGTTGATGATCGAGCCGCCCTCGGGCTGCGCGGCCATCACCCCGAGTGCCGCACGCGTGCCGAGAAAGACGCTCTCGACGTTGACGCGCCACAGCCACTGGAATTCCTCAAGCGATGTCTCCTCCAGCGGGCGGACGAAAAACCCGCCAGCGTTGTTCAGCAGCACGTCGATGCGCCCGTACCGTGCCCGGCAGTGCTCGATCAGGCCTGTCCAGTCCGCTTCGAGTGTCACATCCTGGCTGACGAATTCGGCCTGCCCGCCGGCCTCGCGGATCCGTGCCACGGTCAGCGCTCCCTGCTCGGCCTTGCGGCCCGTGCCGATGATCGTCGCGCCCTCGGCGGCCATGCGAAGCGCGGCGGCCCGGCCGAGACCCGAGGTTGCGCCGGTGACCACGCAGACCTTGCCCGCCAGCCGACCGCTGCTCATGCCGCGGTCATCCCGGCATCGACCGGCACCTCGGCACCGGTCATGAAGGAGGATTCCTCCGAGGCGAGGAACACCACGGCAGCGGCCACATCCTCAGGGGTGCACCAACTGCGCATGGGCACACGTGCGAAGGTCTCGGTCGGCGCCTCCCAGGCCTCCGGCGGGAACAGCCGCTCCGTCATGGCCGTACGGGTGATGCCGGGGTGGATGGAGTTGACCCGGATGAACTCGCCCCGGCTGCCGCACTCGACGGCCACCGATTTGGTCAGTACCCGGACGGCGCCCTTGGTGGCGCAGTACGCAGTCGCGCCTGCCATGCCGATATTGCCGAGATAGGAGGCGATATTGACGATCGAGCCGCGGGCCGGCTGGCCTTCGGGGGCGCTTCGGCGCATGGCCGCCACGCCGTGGCGGCAGCCCAGAAACACCCCGTCGACGTTGACGGCGCTGAGCGCGCGGAAATCCTGCAGCCGTGTCGAGGCCAGCGGCTCGAGCAGGAAGCGCCCGGCGTTGTTGACCAGCACATCGAGCCGGCCCTCGCGCTCGAGCAGCTCGTCGATCGCCGCCTGCCAGTCGGCCTCGCGGGTCACGTCCAGGGCGACCGCATGCCCCCCGATTTCGGAGGCCGCGCTGCGTACCCGCAGGGCATCGATATCCGCCGCATATACCGTCGCCCCCTCGGCGGCGAGCGCCAGCGCGCTGGCCCGGCCGATGCCCCCTGCAGCACCGGTGACCAGGCAGATCTTGTTCGCCACTCGGGTCATTCGTCGGAAGCTATCACAGGGTCAAGAAAAAACAAATCAACCTGTTTTTTATTGCGGCGCAACACATCAGGCGTGCCGGAACGGGGCTCAGCCGCTTTCGCTGCGGCGACGGAAGCGCTCCACGGCGCTGAGGGCGTCGCGCCCGTCGTCTGCGGACAGCAGGATCTCGCGCAGCCGGTCCTTGTGATACCGGAGCACACGCTGGACACGCGCCTCGGCCTGGTCGGTGAGCGGGTTGAGCGCCATCCCCTCGAGCAGGAACTGCGTGAGGTCCATGGCCAGATCGAACAGCCGGCGGTCCTTCTGCCACTCGGGGAAGATCTCGCAGGCGGTGCGATACCACTCCTGCTCGAAGCGCGCGGTGGCCGGGCGCAGAACCTCGTCGAGTTCCGGGTTGGTGCGGGCGGCCACGACCAGTTCCTGGAAGGCGGCGAACTGCGGACTGTTGAGGTGCGCCCAGTAGGCGTCCAGCCCGCGCTCGGCGCGGTCCCGGGCATCGCCGATGGTCGAGATGCCGGCACGGAAACTCTCGATGCGCCGGGCGCAGAGATACTCGATGGCCGCCTGGATCAGGCCCTGCTTGGTCGGGAAGTGATGGACCATCGCGCCACGGGAGACGCCGGCGCGCTCGGCGATACGCTCCGAGGTGGTGCGCGCGTACCCAAGTGTCACGAAGCAGTCGAGTGCGGCGTCCAGGATCGCCTGGCGACGCGAGGCGCTCTTGGCGGCCTGCCAGCCACCGCTGCGCCGACGCCGTGTCCCGCCCGGAGGGGCCGCATCGCTGCCTGCCGGACGGTCGTCGGGTGTATCTTCGGGTGTGTCCAGTGTCGTGCTCCCCGTCAGTGTCGCCACCGGGTGGCCAGCCTGCGCGCGCCGCCCGCCGCCTCTTCCGGGCGGCTTCCCAGCGGCTACGCTAGCGCCTCCACGACAGCGGCTCAAGCCCTCGCCATCGCCCTCGCTCTCTCCCTGGCCATGACCCCGGCCGCTCGACACCCGGGCGCCCGGGCGCTTGCAATGCGGCTGCGTCAGGGTTATGCATGCAGGCCGGTGCGCCGGGGCGCGCCACCGAACAGCCTCCGGGGGGATGGGATGGATCTTCAGTTCAGCGCAGAGGAACGCGCGTTCCAGCGGGATGTCCGTGAGTTTCTGGAAAGCGAACTCACGCCCGAGCTCAAGCGTGCAGTCAGCCTCACGCCGACGGTGTTCGTCGAGAAGGATATCGCCGATGAATGGCACGCCCGCCTGAACAGGCGCGGCTGGCTGGCGCCACTGTGGCCGAAGCAGTACGGCGGCGCCGAATGGACCCCGGTCCAGCAGTTCATCTACGAATCCGAAGCGGCCCGCGCGGGTGCGCCCACCACCATCCCGATGGGGGTGCGCATGGTGGGGCCGGTGATCATCCGCTTCGGCAGTGAGGCCCAGAAGGCGTGTTACCTGCCGCGCATCCTGTCCGGCGAGGACACCTGGTGCCAGGGCTATTCGGAGCCGGGTTCTGGCTCCGACCTTGCATCGCTCAAGACCCGTGCAGAGCCGGAGGGCGAGGACTACCTGGTCAATGGCACCAAGCTGTGGACCACCCACGCGCACTACGCGAACTGGATCTTCTGCCTGGTGCGCACCAGCAGCGAAGGGCGGCCGCAGGCGGGCATCAGCTTTCTGCTGATCGACATGAACTCGCCGGGCATCAGCGTCACGCCGATCCGTTCGCTGTCGGGGGACCACGAGGTCAACCAGGTGTTCTTCGACAATGTCCGAGTGCCGCAGGCCAACCGCATCGGTGACGAAGGCCAGGGATGGACCTGTGCGAAGTTCCTGCTCGAGCACGAGCGGGGCGGCGTGTTCTCGCATCGGCTGATGGCGATGGTGCAGGAGCTGCGGCGCCTGATGATCGACACTCCGGACGGCGAAGCGACCCTGCTCGAGGACGCGCGGCTGCGCGAGCGGCTGGCCGCGCTCGAGGTGCGCGTGCTGTCGCTCGAGATCACCGAAATGCGGGTGCTCTCGAAGCTCCGCGCCGGCGATCCTCCGGGGGCCGAGTCCTCGATGCTGAAGGTCGAGTGGTCCGAGCTGCAGCAGGCGCTGACCGAACTGGCCATGGATATCGCGGGGCCGTATGCGCAGTTCTTCGAGCCGGGTCGGCCGCTGTATGCGCTGGCCGGGCACACGCTGGGCGACGAGCGTCTGGCGCGGATTCCGCCGGATTATCTGAACACGCGCGCGGCCAGCATCTTCGCCGGGACCAACGAGATCCAGCGCAACATCATCGCGCGCCTGACACTCGGCGCCTGAACGACAGGGGAGGGCCAGGGCATGGATTTCAGCCTCACCGAAGAGCAGCGCCTGCTGCAGGAAAGCGTCCAGCGGTTCGTGCAGGACAGCTACAGCTTCGAGCAGCGCCGCGCGATCATGGCCAATCCTGAAGGTTTCAGCCGCGAGGTCTGGTCGCAGTTCGCCGAGATGGGCTGGCTCGCCCTGCCGTTCGACGAGGCCGATGGCGGGCTCGGCGGCGGGCCGGTCGACACGCTGGTGATGCTCGAGGCGCTGGGCGAGGGCCTGGTGGTCGAGCCGCTGGTGGCGACCGTGCTGCTGGCGGGCCGCGCACTGGCGCAGGCGGGCGACGACACGCAGAAGGCCGAGTGGCTGGCCGCGCTGATGGAAGGCCGGCTGCTGGCCGCGCTGGCCGTGTACGAGCGCCGGGGCCGCCACGCACCGGATTGGGTGGAGACGCGGGCCGCCCGGGTCGGCGACAGCTGGCGGCTGGACGGGTCCAAGTCCGCGGTGCTGCACGGGGCATGCGCGGACCTGCTGCTGGTGTCGGCGCGCACGGCGGGCAGCCCGGAGGAACCGAAGGGGATCTCGCTGTTTGCCATTCCTGCCGACACGCCAGGGGTGTCCCGCACGCCGTGGCAGACCATCGACGGCCTGCAGGCCTGCGAGCTCACGCTCGAGGCGGTGAAGCTGCCGGGCGAGGCGCTGGTGGGTGAGCAGGATGACGGCCTCTGGCAGGTCGAGACCGTACTCGACGAGGCGGCCGCGGCCCTGTGTGCCGAGGCGGTTGGCGCCATGTCGGCGCTGACCCGCATCACTGCCGATTACCTGCGCCAGCGAAAGCAGTTTGGCCAGCCGCTGGCTGCGTTCCAGGTGCTGCAGCACCGCATGGCCGACATGTCGATGGAGACCGAGCGGGCTCGCAGTCTGGCGATCCTCGCGGCCCTGTATGCACGCTCCGAAGATACCGCAACGCGCGAGCGGGCGGTGTCGGCGGCCAAGTTCCAGGCCGGTCGCTCTGGCCGCTTCGTCGGTCAGCAGGCCGTGCAGCTGCACGGCGGTATCGGGATCTCGGACGAGCTCTCAGTGGGCCATTACTTCAAGCGGCTGACCGCTCTGGACGCGCGGCTCGGCAGTGCCGACTGGCACCTGACGCGTTTCGCCGCCCGGCCGGTTGCAGTGGCCGGTTAACCCAGCACGCGCACCGGGTTACGACCGTCCCAGTCCACCGAGGCGGCCTTGATCATGGCAAAGCCCTTCTCCAGCGCCGGGCTGACCTCGATCAGTTCCACCATGCCGCCGGGGTGGAAGTCGGTGTCTACGTAGGCGAAGGCGGTGCCGTTGGCCGCGCGACCGTCCTGGACCGGATGGACGCCGCGGGCAGCCAGTGCGGCGAGGTCCGCCGCGAGGTCGCGGGTCAGTACGCCGACATGCTGCAGCCCCTTCAGGCCACGCTCGCGGAAGTCACGGTAGATCGAGGGTGCGTCGTTCAGCGGACGGATCAGCTCGATCTGCAGATCGCCCCAGTAGCCGATCGCCATGCTCATCTCGATCGGGCTGTCTTCGCCACGGAAGCGCACGGTCTCGAACTCCACCCCCGGGAACAGGAAGAACGGTCCGACACCGAGCTTCTCGGCCCAGTGCCGGGCGGCGGCTTCGAGGTCCTCGACGACGTAGCCGTTCTGCATCACCGGGCCGAGCACGGCGCTCATGCCGCCTCCCGTTCGTCCAGGCGCGCGGCCCAGCGGATGCCGCGGCGAAGCAGCTCACGGTACTCGGGGGTCTCCCAGGAGCAGCGCTCGATCTCGGGATACTCCTCCATCAGCGGCTGCATGTCCCACTTGCCGCGGCAGTGTCCGAGCGTGAGGTAGAGCACCTCGCCCTCGCCGGTGCGCTTGATGTACATCACCGGCCGCGGCTCATCGGAGAACCAGTCCTCCTCGACGAAACCCTTCTGGGCCTTGCCGTTGTAGTGGCAGTGCAGCAGCACCTCGTCGGGATCGTGCAGCTCGGAGAGGTAGAGCTCGTCGGAGGTCTGGAACGGGCCGATGCCCTGCACCAGCGGATGCTCGGTGGAGGGCTTCACCTCGAACTCCATGATCGGCGGATGGGCGATGAACTGGCTGCCGAGCAGGCGCATGAACTCCGGTGCGGTGCGCGGGGCGTTCACCTTGCCCTCCGGCGTCCACTCGATGATGGAGTTGGTGCCGTGCAGCGCGAACCAGCGCCCGCCCTTGCTCACGTAGTCCTGCAGAAATGCCTGCTGCTCCGCGGTAGGCAGCACATCTACCGTGAAGGTCACGAGGAAGTCGGCCTTGCCGATGGTCTCGGTGTCGCTGTAGTCCTCGCCGACCCGGATGCGCAGCCGCTCGTCCTCGTTGAGCAGTTTCAGCAGTTCCAGTCGTGCGAAGTCGAGATCGTGATAGAGCCCGCCGACGACGAGGTAGCCGTCGATTCGCTGTCCCTTGCCAGCCATGTCCATCTCCTCCCGTGCCGGCTCAGAGCTGTACGCGCTTGGTGAAACCGCCGTCGGCCACCAGGTTCACGCCGGTGATGAGGCTCGCCGCCGGGCTGGCGAGGAAGGCGACGGTGCGGGCGATCTCCTCCGGCGTGCCCATTCGGCCCATCGGACACTGGGCCAGCGTGCCCTCGTAGACCTGCGGCATGTGTTTCTCGATCATCTCCCAGGCGCCGCCCTCGAAGTAGATCGGGCCGGGGGAGACGGCATTCACGCGGATGCCCTTGGGTGCAACGAACTGGCTGAGCTGCTTGGTGTAGACCACCAGACCACCCTTCAGCGCGTTGTAGGCCATGGGGCCCATGAATGTTTCCACCGCACCGGTGGTCGCGATCACCACGATGGCCGGGGCATTGGATTTTTCGAGGAAGGGGGTGGCTGTCTCGCAGCCGCGCACCGTGCCCAGCACGTCGACCTCGAAGTTGTTCCACCAGTTCTGCTCGCCGTCCATGCCGCCGCCGGCGCTGACGTTGGGCACGAAGATGTCGAGCCCGCCCAGCGCCTCGGCGCTCTGGCGGATCCAGGCGGTGTAACTCGGGCCGTCCTTGACGTCGACCACCTCGCCGATGGCCTTGACCCCGCGCGCCGTGAGTGCTGCCACGGTCTCCTTGACCTCGTCGGCCTTGCGCGCGCAAAGCGCGATGTCCACGCCCTCGTCGGCGAGCTGTTCCACGATGCGCCGCCCGATGCCGCGGGTCGCGCCGGTGACGATGGCCTTGCGGCCCTTGAGTCCGAGATCCATAGCTGCTCTCCCCCTGTCGATGCTGATCGGTGTTCGGCTCGCCGGCATGCTGCCAGTGCATCAGCCCGGTGTGCCGATTCGCGTGGCAACATAGCATAGCTGCTCAACGGGAGGGCTCCCATGGCCGAAGCCCTGTCGCGCTCTAGAGTGTGCCCTCCAGGCGGGCATCACTCAGCCGGTAGAGAATGCCAAGCTCCGAGGATTCGAAGATCTCCAGGGTGCCTGAAAGGATCACGGGATCGTAGCTGAAACGGATCCCCTCGGGTGCGATGATCTCGGCCACGCTGGCCGGCCCCCCCATGAAGTGGAAGAAGCAGTGTGGTGGCTGGGAGGAGATCACGAAGTGGCGCTGACGCTCGCTGTTCTCCAGCGGGGTCATGAAGCCGGCGAGCCGGACCTTCTGGCCATGCAGTCGGCGTACTTTTTCAGGGAAGCGCGCGGTCAGGGCGTAGTCGCTGTACTCCACCTGGACATCGGTCAGGTCGCCCCAGGAGACCACGCCTTCGAGTTCCGGAACAGCCATGGCCGCGGCATAGGCCGCGAAATCGTCGACCGGCGGCTCGGAGACGGTGAACCGTGTGCTCTGGCTGACCCCCGCGCCCGAGACGGCGATGATGTCGTCGCCCAGCTGCTCGGCGATGACCATCACCTCCGTCATGCCGTCGGGACCCGTGATGGGTTCGGGCTCGATCAGCATGTTGCCGGCCGCCGAGGACACCTGCAGGCGCTCATTGGCCAGCGGCCGACCCTCGAGGTCGGTCAGCTGTACGCTGATGTAGACGAGATCCCCCTGGTAGGCCTGGCCGCGCTCGGTGGCGCCGAAGCCGACGGCGAACTGCCAGTCGAGTTCAAGGTTGACCTCAGGGCCCTCCGCCAGGGCGGCGAGCGGCACCAGAAGCAGGGCTGCGACCAAGGCCGCCACGCGAGGCGCTCGGATGGACAGGCGCGGGGGTGTGAACATCAACGACTCCTGGAGAGTGTCCTGGCAATGTCCGTACGGTAGGCCGTCCAGGCCGGAATGAGCGCAGCCAGCGCGCCGACCCCGAGCATCAGGACGAACAGCCACAACTCCTCAGTATAGAACACCCGCCCGGTGATCCCCATCTCGCCGGCCTGGCGCAGCGACTGGCCGACGAACTCGGCGACCCCATGGCCGAGCAGCAGGCCGAGCAGTGCCCCGGCGGCCGCAAGCATCACCCCTTCCAGCAGCACGTGGCTCATCACGCGTGCACGCGAGGCCCCAAGACTGCGCATGACCGCCAGGTCCCACTGGCGGGTCTTGAGCGCCGTGTACA
>SKYU01000124.1 GCA_007127715.1 Gammaproteobacteria bacterium
CTCTACGCGGAGGCCGAGCACACCGGCAAGATGATGAACGTCGGCATCCACCCGCACGTCAGCGGCCGCGCCTACCGGGTGCGTGCGCTGCGCGAGTTCCTGGAGCATGCCAGGTCATTGCCCGGCGTGTGGTTCACCACCCGCGAGGAACTCGCCCGCTGGTACCTCGAACACCACGAACAGCATATTCCGGTCGCGCGCTGAGCCGCACGTCCACCCGTCCCTGGAACGAACTGAGGAGACTGCGATGAGCCTGGACATTCAAGCTGTAGAACCGTCAACGGAAGGTGCCCGCCAGTTCCTCGCACGCCCCGACCGCCAGATGTTCATCGGCGGCCAGTGGAGTGACGCGGCCTCCGGCGAGAGGATCGACGCCATCGATCCGGCCACGGGACGGCGTATCGCGACCGTCCCCGCGGGTGCCGGGCCTGACGTCGACCGTGCGGTAGCCGCTGCGCGCGAGGCCTTCGACAGCGGCCCCTGGCCGAAGATGACCCCCATGGAGCGCGCGGCGATCCTGTGGCGGGTCGCGGACCTTATGGAAGCGAACATCGACGAACTGGCGGAACTGGAAACGCTTGACCAGGGCAAGCCGCTGGGCGTCGGACGCTGGGCGGAGATTCCGGGGGCCATTGGCCAGTTCCGGTATTTTTCCGGCCAGACCCTGCGTACCGAAGGCAGCACCATTCCCACCTCGATCAACTACCAGCCACCGGGCAAGGAGGTCTTCGCCTATACCCTCAAGCAACCGGTCGGCGTGGTGGCCGCGATCGTGCCCTGGAATTCGCCGATCATCATGGCGGCGATGAAGCTCGCTCCGGCGCTCGCCGCCGGCTGCACGGTGGTGCTGAAGCCCGCGGAGGACACCTCGCTGACGGCGCTGCGCATGGCGGAACTGATGCAGGAGGCGGGTATACCCGATGGGGTGGTCAACGTCGTGACCGGTTACGGTGCGGCGGCCGGCGCGGCGCTGGCCGCGCATCCGCAGGTCAACAAGGTCGCCTTCACCGGCTCCACCACCACGGGCCGTGCGATCCTCGACGCGGCCAAGGGCAACCTCAAGCGCGTACACCTGGAACTCGGCGGCAAGTCACCGGTGATCATCATGCCGGATGCCGACCTCGGTATGGCCGTGCCCGGCGCCGCCAATGGCATCTTCTTCAACGCCGGACAGGTCTGTGTGGCGGGTTCGCGCCTGTACGCCCACCGCAGCGTCTACGATCAGGTGCTGGAAGGCGTCGCCGAAGCCGGCAACAACCTGAAACTCGGTCACGGCCTCGACCCCTCGACCCAGCTGGGCCCGGTGGTCAGCGTGCGGCAGGCCGAGCGGATCATGGATTACGTCGAGGGCAGCCGACGTGACGGCGCCAGCATCGTCAGTGGTGGCAGCCAGGACGGCCCGACGGGCTGCTTCATCCGCCCGACGGTCGTGGCCGACGTGCGTGCGGACATGTCGATCGTCAGGGAAGAGGTGTTCGGGCCGGTGCTGGTCTGCACCCGCTTCGACGAGATCGACGAGGTGATCGCCCAGGCCAACGATTCCGACTATGGCCTCGCCGCCAGTGTCTGGACCGAGCACCTGGGCACCGCCCACCGCATGGCCGAGCGCATCCACTCCGGTACGGTGTGGGTCAACTGTCACCTGATGTTCGACCCCTCGCTGCCGATCGGCGGCGTCAAGCAGTCGGGCTGGGGCCGGGACAGCGGCCAGCAGGCGATCGAGAATTACCTGGAAACCAAGTCCGTATGCATGGTGATGTGAGCGCCGGCACCCTGCCCGCGCACTACCGCCGGCTGGTTCTGCAGCGCTTCGGCGAGAGCTTCCGGGATTCCACCGAAATCGTGGAGACACCGCTCACTCCGCCCGGACCGGGCGAACTGCTGGTCCGCAACCACTGGGCAGGGGTGAACGGTGTGTTCGACGACCGGCTCGCCCGCAACCGGGTCGAGTACCTCGACATCCGGCCACCCTGCGATCTTGGCATCGAGTGCGTCGGCACGGTGGTGGCGCTCGGCGAGGGGGTTCGGGACTTCCGGGTGGGCGACGCAGTCGCCACCACGCGGCTGGGTAACGGCTACCGGGAATACCTGTGCACGCCAGCCACACAGGCCATTCCCGTCGCGGCCGCCAGCCCGGAAATCCTCACCCTGATCCCGACCGGGATCTCGGCGCTCGTGGCCCTGGAGCAGGTGGCGGAACTGCGCCCGGGCGAACGCATCGTGATCTCGGCGGCCGCCGGCGGGCTGGGCCATCTGCTGGTCCAGCTGGCGCGGCTCAAGGGCGCCCATGTCGTGGGGCTCGCAGGCAGTCGCGAAAAATGCGAGGCGGTCGCCGCGCTCGGTGCCCACCGGGTGCTCAATTACCGCGAGGACGACCTCGACGGGATCTTCCGCAGGGACTATCCGCAGGGCTTCGACGTCGCCTATGACACCGTCGGCGGGCGGATCTTCGACCTGTTCCTGGCGCATGTCGCCATCCGCGGCCGGGTCATCTGCAGTGGTTACACGGCGGATATCGAAAACCCCGAGCCGGTCACCCGCACGCGGATCTACACCCAACTGTACTGGAAGGCCGCCTCGGTACGGGGGTTCATGAATCCGCTGTTCAGCGAACACCATGCGGATGCAGCACGACGGCTGCTTGCCATGTACGCCGATGGCGCGTTGCGGGTCCTGGTGGATGCCGGTGATTTCCAGGGCCTGGAGTCTGTCCCCAGGGCCATCGATCACCTGCTTGCCGGACGGAACCTCGGCAAGGTGGTGGTCCGGCTGCATTGACGAGCGTCCGCGGGCCGAGGCCCGCGGACGCCACAGCGGCGATCAGTCCTCGTCGCCGGCCTCGTCCGAAGCCTCGGCCTCCCCGGCCCCGTCCTCGGCTTTTTCCTTCCGCGGCCGAACAATGGCCACCACCGGCTGGTCGTGGTCCTCGCCATACTGCAACTGGATGATCTCCACGCCCTCGGGCAGCGGGATGTCGGACAGGTGCAGGCTGTCGTCGACTTCCAGCGCGCTGATGTCGAGTTCGAGGAACTCGGGCAGGTTGCCGGGCAGGCAGCTCACCTCGACCTCGTTCATCAGGTGAGAGACCAGGCCGCCACCGGTACGCACGCCAGGGGCCTCTTTCTCGCCCTTGAGGTGCACCGGCACGCTCATGCGGATCTTCTCGTCGGCGACGATGCGCTGAAAATCAAGGTGCAGCGCGAACCCCTTGGCCGGGTGACGCTGGACATCCTTGAGAATCACGGGCTGCTGGCGCTCCCCGACCCGGATCTGGATGACCGAGGAGTAGAACGCCTCCTGGTCCAGCGCCTTCTTCACGGCGTTCTGGTCGAGGGCGACGGCCCTGGCGGGGCGACCGCCCCCGTAGACGACAGCAGGCACCCGCCCCGCGCGACGCAGGCGGCGGCTCGCACCTTTCCCCTGGTCGTCACGGATGTCGGCCTGCAGCACGAAATCGATGCTCATGGCAGTTCTCCGAAAGCTGATGGACGGCACGCCGGAGCGAACCGGCAAGGACACACCCGGTCGCGACCAACCGGGTAGCCGGGCATTCTAGCGCCTGGGAGCGCCGCGCGCCAGCGAAGTGAAGCGTCCCGGGGCGCGCCGTTAGTCGAGATACAGTGAGCTGACCGATTCGGCGTCGGAGATGCGGCGGATGGTCTCGCCGAGCAGCTCGGCCACGGAGAGCTGGCGGATCTTCGGACACTCCCGTGCCGCCTCGTTCAGCGCGATGGTATCGGTGACCACCAGCTCGTCCAGCACGGACCCCGATATCCGCTCGACCGCCGGGCCGGAGAGCACGGGGTGGGTGATATAGGCCAGCACCCTGGCGGCGCCGTGGTCCTTCAGGGCCGCGGCGGCCTGGCAGAGTGTGCCCGCCGTATCCACCAGGTCGTCGACCAGCACGCAGCTGCGGCCTTCCACATCGCCGATGATGTTCATCACCTCCGAGACGTTCGCACGGGGACGGCGCTTGTCGATGATCGCCAGGTCGGCATTGTCGAGCCGCCGGGCCAGCGCCCGGGCACGAACCACGCCGCCGACATCCGGCGACACCACGATCATGTCCGGGTACTCCTGTTTCCACACGTCGCCGAGGAGCACCGGCGAGGCGTAGACGTTATCCACCGGGACGTCGAAAAATCCCTGGATCTGGTCGGCGTGCAGGTCGACGGTGAGTACGCGGTCAATGCCGGAGGCGCCGA
>SKYU01000211.1 GCA_007127715.1 Gammaproteobacteria bacterium
ACCTCCCGAAAGTCTTCACCGAAGTGTTCTTGAGAACTCAAGGCTACGACGTCCATGGCGGTTTGGCCAATGGATTCTTTACCGGGATGGGGATAGAGGGCCTCTATCCCTGGCGAGGTGCGCGACGATGGCGCGGTGCGGCGTACTTCTTCCCGTTGGCGTCAGTCCACGCCGTCCCGGTGCCGCTTGTCCCATAGTTCCGCGGCGGAAAATCGCCCGGTATCGTAGGGATTGAAACCGTTGTCCTTGGGCTGCTCCATGGAGAGTTCGTCCGCGCCGAAATCCGGCGTGCTTTCCCTGACCTCACCATTCGGCCGTGCCGGGAGTTTCGGCCGGCCGGGCGGCGCCTTGGCCGCGCGCAGCGCCGGTGGTGCGGGCCGTGACCGCGTCAACACCTGGTTCACGTCGATGGTGTTGGCCACCTGCGGGCCATCGTCGACACTCTTGCCGAACAGGGACTTGATCAATCGCTTCATGGCTTCATCCGGAACCCGGCCGCTGCTGCCCGGGTCACGATGCTCGACGGGCAGGCGGACTGCAGCAGAACGCTCGAAAGATACCAGCAAATCCAGCCTTTCGGGATGGAAGCGCGCATTCGGATCAGCATTTTGCGAAGTGGATCACGTTTCCCGTGGAGGTTCGGCCGCGGCCGGGGCGGTATTCGGTGAGTCCGACCGGGAGGCCTGTCGGCTGCGGGACGTCAGCGCGCCCTTCGCCATGCGCAGCAGGGTGATGACCAGGAAGGGCGACAGCACGAGCAGCCACGCACCGCGCTCGCCGCCGGCCAGGGCGCTGAAGATGGCGTCGAGGAAGCTGCCAGCGCCACCCGTGCCGCCCTCGTACGCGCCGAAGAACGCGGTGCCCACGTAGAACACGGCCAGCGGCAGCGCCACGAAACCCACGCCCAGCAGCAGCAGGGCGATGATCGATTCGCGCAGCAGTCGATGGTGCAGCCGTCCACGTTGGTACAGGCTTGTTGGAGTGGGCATCGGTGATGCGGTCCCGAGAGTCGAGGTGATGAACCATACGCCGGCGTCAGGCCGCAGTATGCCATGGACGGGATGCCGCGAAAAAAAAGCCGGCGCGCCGCGACGTCGCGAGGCTCCACGGGTATGATTTCGCCGGTATGACCCGACTTGTCGATCTGGACTGACCCCGCATTCATGGACACCATCAGGAATTGGCTGCGTCGATATCTCGGCGACCCGCAGGTCGTGGGCATGCTGCTGGTGCTCATCGCCCTGACGCTGATCATCCTGCTGTTGGGGCGGCAACTGGCCCCCGCGTTCGCAGCCATCATCATTGCCTACCTGCTGTCCGGGGTGGTCAGCCGCCTGCGCCGTCTGGGGCTGCCTCACCTGGCGGCGGTCATCCTGGTATTCCTGTTGTTCATGACGGCACTCGTGCTGACGATGTTCTGGCTCGTCCCGCTGTTCTTCCGGCAGCTGACCCAGCTGGTACAGCAGATGCCGGCGATTCTCTCGGATGCCCAGGCGCTGCTGCTGCGGCTGCCAGAACAGTTCCCCGGGGTCATCATGGAGCAGCAGGTCACGCAGCTGGTCAGCTCGATCGGCAGTGAGATCATGATGTCGGGCCAGCGTGTGCTGGCCTACTCCGTCAGTTCCGTCTTCGTGGCCATCACCATCATCGTCTATCTCATCCTGGTGCCCCTGATGGTGTTTTTCATGATCCGCGACCAGGACCGGATCCTCGCCTGGCTGGCCGGATTTCTCCCGCGGGATCGCCAGCTGACCGACACCGTGCTCGCCGAGATCAACGACCAGATCGGCAACTACGTCCGTGGCAAGGTCTGGGAAATTCTCATCGTCGGCAGTGTCACCTACGCAACGTTCACCTTCCTCGGGGTCCAGTACACGCTCCTGCTGGCGGTCGCCACGGGGCTGTCGGTGTTGATTCCATTCGTGGGCGTTGCCGTGGTGACACTCCCGGTGGCGGCCGTGGCCTATTTCCAGTTCGGTATCTCGGCCGAGTTCTACTACGTGATGATCGCCTACGGCATCATTCAGCTGCTGGATGGCAACCTGCTGGCGCCGCTACTGTTCAGCGAGGTGGTCAACCTACACCCCATCGCCATCGTGGTCGCGATTCTCGTGTTCGGCGGTTTGTGGGGCTTCTGGGGCGTGTTTTTCGCCATCCCGCTGGCGACCGTGGTCAACGCCATCCTGCGGGCGTGGCCGCGCCCGGAGGTGTTCGCCAACGCCTCGGGCGGGAGTGGGTCGGGGCGGTCGGCGACGTGAGCGGGGGTGTGGACGGGACCGTCATGAGCCGTCGGGGGCTGTTGGCGGCTGTGGTGACCGGGACCGCGGCGGCGCCTCTGCTGCGCTCTGCCGGGGCGCTTGCCGATGAACAGAGCCTGGCGCGACCGTGCGCCGTGCAGCCGGTGCCGCTGGCTCGGGAGACTGTCCGACTGGGTGTGCTCCAGCTGCCCGCTGCGCGGCCCGATGAGCCTCGCGAGCTGCCGCTGCGGCGGATGATCACGCTGCTCGAGCGAAGCGTCTCCGAGGGACAGCGGCACGATCTGGTCTGGTGTCCTGCCGACGCCTTGCTACCGCCGCCGGGCGCTCGTCCGGTCAAGGCACTGCTGGCCGAGGCCCTGTCCCTGGATGGCCCGGAAATCGGCCGGCTCGCGGCCTGGGCCCGCCAGCATCGCTGTTACCTGGGCCTCGGGGTCCGACTCAGGCTGCCGGACTGGCCGGGCCGGGTGGTCGCGGCGAACCTCCTCCTGGACGATCGCGGCCGGCAGGTGGCGGTGCACTGGCAGGCCCGCCACGGCCGCGGCTACGACGGTGCCCTCAATGACCCCGGAGTCACGGTGGTCGAGGATGTGCTGCCGGGCTACCTCGAGCGCTATGGGCCCGAGGCGGTGCTGCCGGTGACGGCCACGCCGGTCGGTACGCTGGCCATGCACGCAGTCGAGGGTGAGCCCGAGCTGCTCCGGGTACTGGCCCTCCGCGGCTGCGAGCTCGTGCTGCGCAGTGCGCCGCGCCTGGCCGGTCATGTCGATATGGCTGCAGGCTCGCTCCACAACGGCATATTCACAGCGGTTGCGGCCTCGTCGGGTCCGCGGACGGCCGAACTGGCGCCAGACTGCCGCAGTGTCGTCGTCGGGCCTCGCGGCGAGTTGCTTGCCGCGGCCGGGACCGGTGGTTCGCAGTGCATGACTGTCCGGCTGCCCATGGCGGCTCTTCGTGCGCGCCGCCTGCCGGCCGATGCCAGCCCCCTGGTCGCGGCGGCAGCTCAACCCAGCGTTCGACCGAACCGCTCGTCCTCGTCGCGCTCTTCATAGCGGAACCGGCTTTCGCCGAAAACCACTTCGTCGCCGGACTGGAGACGCCGGCTGCGCACGAGTTCACCGTTCACCAGAACGCCGTTGCGACTGCCCATATCCTCCAGCGTGCAGCCATCAGGGTCGGTACGCAGCCGCGCATGCTGCCGGCTGACGAACTGGGTGCGCAGCTGGATGTCGCTGGCCGAACTCCTGCCAATCATCACCTCGCCGGTCGCAGGGAGGGGGTAACGCAGGCGACTGTTCGGCAGCAGCGCCACCAGTGCCCTGTCGGTGGTCGACTCGGTCGTCGACGGCGGGGGTTCGTCGATGGGCGCTGGGCGGTGCTGACCGATCAGCGCCTGTTCCGTCTTCTCCAGCCGTCTGCGGTCGCGGATCTGCTGGCGCTCGCGCTGATCCAGTTCCGCTTCGAGTTCCGACAGGCGCTCGTCGCGCAGAGCCAGTTGCTGCTGCATCGCTGACCAGGCGTCGCGCCGCCGGTCCACGTAGGCGCGGAGGTCCTGGAGGGCCTCCGCGAGCCCGGCGGAAGCCGCTGCGTCCTGAGGCTCGGTCGTGGTGTGTACTGCCTCCCGGGCCGCCAGACGGCTTTCAAGGGCCTGCCGGGCGCTGGTGAGCGCCTGGATCCGCGCCGACTGTTCGTCCAGCTGGGCGGTCAGCGTCGCGCGTTCAGCCTCCAGACGCTCCGCGTTCGAGCGGGCCTCGGTCATCGCGCTGTCCCGCGAAGCGAGTTCTGCCTGCTGCAGCTCGGCATGGTTGCGCGCATCACGCAGTGCCACTTCGAGCCGGGCCACCGCCATCTCGCGATCCGCCAGCTTCTCGAGCGCCTCCTCGAGGGCCTCGCGCGTTTCTTCCATCGCCTTGCGCAGCCGTTCGCTCTCGGAGGCCTCGCCTCTCAAGGCCGCGAGCTGGTCGGGGTGGAAGACCGTCGTCCGCTCCAGTGGATCCGACGGTGCCAGCGCTGCGTCGCCGGACTCAGGTGGTCGGAAGATGTGCGTCCCGGTGTCTTCGAGGTCGTCCGTCCCGGTCAACTCGGGCAGCACCGGGAGCTGGTCGGTGTCCTCGTCGGCGTTGCCGGGGGAAGCGTGTCTGGATGATGACATTGCAAGGGCGAAGGCTCGGACCAGTCGCCATCATAAGCGCTGCAGGCCGCGTGTGCAGCGACCGGGGTCACGCTCAGTCCGCGGGGACGGTGCGGTCCTCGGCCCACGCCCTCAGGGCGGCAACGCGTTCGCGCATCACGACGGACAACGGGCGTGTGCGCCGGAGCTCCGCGAGGATATGCCCCGGGCCCGGTGACTGGCCCAGGGCGTTGGCGGCGTAGAGTGCCGAGACCACGGCCTGCTCGAGTTCGGCGCCGGAGAATCCCTCGCAGGCCAGCGCCAGCCGCGCCGTATCAAAGCGTTCGGGCGCCAGACCCCGGCGGGCGAGATGAATCTCGAGGATATCCTGCCTGACCTCGCGGCGTGGCAGGTCGACAAAGAACAGCTCGTCGAAGCGACCCTTGCGGACCAGTTCCGGGGGCAGGGCGGAGATGTCGTTGGCGGTCGCGACCACCATGACCGCGGCCCGGCGCTCGGCGAGCCAGGTCAGGAAGGTTCCAAGAATCCGCTGCGAGGTGCCGCTGGCATCGCCGCTGCCGCTTGCCAGGCCCTTTTCGATCTCGTCGATCCACAGCACACAGGGCGCCATCAACTCGGCCATCCGCAGCGAGTCCCGCAGCCTGCGCTCCGACTCCCCGTGATAACGGTCGTAGACGGCGCCGAAATCCAGGGACAGCAGGGGTACGCCGTAGACACCCGCTGTGGCTTTCGCCGCCAGGCTCTTGCCGCAGCCCTGGACACCCACCAGCAGCACGCCACGGGGTGGCTCGAGCGAAGCGGCCTCGGGTTCGCCCAGGAAAGCGGCCCGACGCTGTCCGAGCCAGGTCTTGAAGCGCGACAGTCCACCGAGATCGGCAAATCGGGCCGTGTCGTACTCGTAGCTCAGGACGCCGTCACGGTTGAGCAATTGGTATTTCGCCTGCATCACGCCGGGCAGGTCGGAGGCGGTGATGGCGCCGTCGACGATGATGGCGTTGCGCGCCAGGCGCTCGGTGTCCGCCGTGCTGAGTCCGGCGAGATTCCGCACCAGCAGCTCAAGCGCATGGGGGTCGATGTCTACCGGTCGGCCGGAGTCGGCGGCCCATTCCTCGGCGATGCGCTGGACGATCCGCGCCCGCTCTTCCTCGCCGGGCAGACTCATCTCGAAGCGTGCCGCCAGGCGTTCGAGCTCGGGCGGAAGCTTGAGCCTGTGACTGACCAGCAGCACCGTCTGCCGGCGACGGCGCGCGGCCAGCGCGATATCCTTCAGCAGGCGCACGTGGACGGGGTCCCCGAGGTAGGGGTGGAAATCGAGCAGCGCGTAGATGCCGGGCTTGTCGACCGCCCGGATGTGACGCAGTGCGTCTCGCGGGTCCGCCGTGGTCGGCTGGGCCTCCAGGGCGAGGTCGAGCCTCTGCAGCCCGTCGGTGACGGCCCAACGGAACAACGGCCGGTACTCGTCGCGACGGGCCTGTGTGGCGATTTGCACCAGCATCTCCAGGAACCCGGGTTCATCCCAGGTCTCCACCACGACCACGGGCGATCCGCCGGTCAGGACCAGCGCCAGGTCGGTGCGGTCGGGCATCCTCGGTCTCCAATGCGGGGCTTCGGTATGTTATGCGGCCGGCTGCATCGGGCACCGTGTCGCAACTCTCGCTTTGACGCCGGACAACCGGCCTGGGAATCATGGGCAGTTTTGTTTTCGACGAAGATACGGCCATCCGCCGGGTGGCCAATGGCGTCTGGTCCGGTAAGCTGAGTGATCGCTGGAATGCCGGTAGCGTGCCCAATGGGGGCTATCTCATGGCCATCGCGGGGCGCATGCTCTGCGCCAGCCTGGCCTGCCCCGATCCCCTGTCACTGACCGGCCATTATCTTCGGCCCGCGCAGCCCGGCGGGGTGACCGGGCAGATCGAACTTCTGCGACGGGGCCGGCGCATGAGTTTCGCGGCGGTCACGCTCAGCCAGCGAGGCGTGGGCGCCATCGCCCGGTTCACCGGAGTATTCGGGGACCTGGAGGCGCAGGTGGGCGAAACACGTCTGGAGGGCATGCCGCCCCCGCTACCGCCGCCGACGCAGTGTGTCCCGGTCGAGCCAGTGGCCATCGAGGTCGCCCGACGGTTTGAACGGCGGGTCGCGCCGGGGTGCGTGGACTGGCTGGGTCAGGGCCCCGACGCGCGTGCCGAGCTGTGTGCGTGGGTGCGTTTCGCAGATGGCCGCGACCAGGACGTCCATGCGCTGGCCCTCACGGCCGACGCCCTGCCGCCCCCATTGCTTGCGGTCTATGGCGCCCGGGGCTGGGTG
The DNA here is from genome assembly GCA_007127715.1 of Gammaproteobacteria bacterium. Classification (GTDB taxonomy): domain Bacteria; phylum Pseudomonadota; class Gammaproteobacteria; order Steroidobacterales; family PWYM01; genus PWYM01. The sequence goes on from SKYU01000211.1 coordinate 6,691, forward strand.
CCGACCCTGGAACTCACCGTGCAGGTCAGGGCACGCCCTTCACCAGGGTGGCTGCTGTGCCGTACGCGCACGCGCTACCTGACCCGGGGGCTGCTGGAGAACGACGGCGAGTTCTGGGACGCGCAGGGGCAACTGGTGGCCCTGGCGCGTCAACTGGCGCGTTTCGCCGAACCGGACCGTCCGGTGCTCGGGGACGGTGCAGAGGTCCAGGGGGATTCAGCGACCGTCAACGTGTGAGCTGGTCCTCAACGACCAGGAATTCCTGCAGTTGCTGGGCCAGGCCGCGGCAGGCGTTGGCCTGCGGCCGTGAAATGAACGGCAACGGGACGATGACCGCGGGAATCACCGACCGGCCGGTGACATCCGCGCTGATCAGCCCTGCCTGGTCGACGTGTTTGAGGTCCCATACGGCCGCTTCGTAGCGGGCATCCGTTTCCCACCAGGCCAGGCCGAAGCAGCCGGCTCCACCCGGGCCGGCAGCGCAGGAGAGGCTGCCGCCGCCATCGACGCGCTCGGTCATCCCGTCCATCCAGACGACATAGCGCACCCCGGTCTCGGCGAGCCGTTCGGCGACGCCCGGCCGTGCCAGCAGCGCCGGCAGTTCCTCCGGGTTCAACGGTGCGATGGCCGGTTCGAACCAGGGATAAAGTCCGTTGACGAAGTCACTGTGTGATGCGATTTCCAGACCGTTTGCCCCACGGCTGAGCGCGTTGCCCACGCATTCCACGAAGTCGAGCTCCGCTTCATGGGTGCTGTGGTGCTGACGGGCGAGAATCACCACGCGTTCGCCGCTGGCGATGCCTGTGCGGGAATGCTTGAGCTGCTCGATCTGCGCCGTGGAACAGCCCGTCGCCAGTATGGCTGCGGCCAGCACGGCAAGCAGACTGAGTGCGCGGAGTGTGCCGCCCATGGTGGATGCTGCTGCCGGTTTTGCACCGGCTGCGGTGACAGGGTGCGGGCGGCGGCTGGGAGTAAGCCTAGCCGTCGCCATTCTGGGCCGCATGAGGGGCATGTCGGTTCTCCTGGAGCCAGTTGCGGACGTCCGGTTGAGAGGCGAATCGGACCGAGATGGTGGCGCCGGCCTCGCGCATGGCGCGCACGGCGGCATCGTGCAGGGCAGCGCGGGGCAGGGTGCCCGATGCGGCGCTCTTGCCATAGCCCGTCACAGGCCACTCGGCGATGGGTGTACCGTCCGGAGCGTAGACGAACAGCCGGTATTGCATCCATACCTCGGCAAAACGGCTGTCGCGGTGACGCGGGATGTCGAACTCGAAACGCTCCAGCCGGGGGGCGATGATCAGGTCGACGTGGGGGATCTCGCCGGGCTGCGGAGCCCGCTCGAGCGTCTCCACCTGCTGGAACAGGGCGCCGAACAGGGGGCGGAACAGGCTGAGGCTGGCCTGACCGAGCTCGAACTCCCACTGGGAATGTTGCGGAATGGTTTCGCTATGGGCGAACTGCCGCAGCGCATCTTCATAGTACACGGCGGCGCGCACGGGCAGCGGCTCAACCAGAGGAGTCGGGAACTGCGAGGCGACCTCCACCCTGGCCGCCGAGGCACAGCCGGCAAGCAGGGCTACCGCGGCCGCCAACCAGAGACCGCGCCCCGAGAGGACGCGGGGTACGCCGGTGTTGCGGACGTCTGGGTGCGACGACAGGTTCACGACACCTCCAGGACTCGCATCGACCCTCCGGCGGACCATGGATGGCCTCCGGGCAGTGCACTTCCCTGAGCCTGAACATAATCAGTGGCCGGGCCAATTGCAAATACCCGCAGCTCTGCGTCGGTCAGGCCCGCCCGCGCTGCCGTTCCGACAGCACCGGAAGGGCAGCGCAGACTTGAAATCCGCGCACCGTGCCCCATTTACCGGAGCATGGCGGCACGGTGCCGCCCGCGTGACAAGAGCCAGACAGCATGGAGGAACACCGTCATGACCATGGTGCGTTATGAACCTTTCGAAATGATGAACGACCTGCACGGTCGGCTGCAGCGGATGCTGGAAGGCCAGCTTCGGTCCGGCCAGGAGGAGAGCAGCGCGGCGACCGCCGACTGGGTGCCCGCGGTGGATATCCAGGAATTCGCCGACCGGTTTGTCCTGCAGGTGGATCTCCCCGGTGTGAACCCGGAGTCCGTTGATCTCACGCTGGACCGGGGTGTGCTGACGCTCAGTGGACAGCGCGAGCAGCGGGTGGGTGACGGCGAGCCGGTCCGCGAGCGCCGCGAGCGCGGTGTCGGCCGGTTCCATCGTCGTTTCATCCTGCCTGACACGGCGGACGCCGAGGGCGTGCGCGCGAGCGGCCGCCTCGGGATCCTGGAAATCGAAATTCCGAAACAGGCGAAAGCCCAGCCACGGCGTATCCAGGTCGCGGCCTGAGGGCCTGCCGCGGCGCGCAGCCGGCGGACGGACGGGGCCTCCGGGCCCCGTTTCCGTGAGCAGCCGCCAGGGCTCGATGCCCTGCGTCCCGGGCGGCCTGCCGGGTGCGATGGGGTATCATTCAACCAGCCGCCCCGCGGGGCACTGCGACATGGGGCGGGGCGGCGCAGGGAAGCGACGCCAGCTTGGAGCCACGCATCAGGACTGAGGATGTACAGATCATGAGCTATACCGCGCCGATCAAGGATATGCGATTCGTCATCAACGAAATCGCCGGCCTGGAGCAGTTGAACGCCCTGCCCGCGTTCGAAATGGCAAGCCCGGACCTGGTCGACACCGTGCTGGATGAGGCGGGCCGTCTGGCCGCCGAAGTCCTCGCGCCGACCAACTGGCCGGGAGACCAGGCGGGGACCCGGGTCGAGAACGACGCGGTCGTCGTTCCCGAAGTGTTCCGGGAGGCCTACCGGCAGTTCCTTGAAGGCGGCTGGCCGGCGCTGCCCTGCAATCCGGAGTATGACGGCCAGGGCCTGCCGCATGTCGTCGCCACCGCGGCGATGGAAATGTGGAAGAGTGCGAACCTGGCGTTCTCGCTATGCCCGATGCTGACCCACGGTGCTGTCGAGGCGCTCGAGGCGCATGGCAGCGACGAGCTCCGGCGCCTGTATCTCCCGAAGCTGATCAGCGGGGAGTGGACCGGCACCATGAACCTCACCGAGCCGCAGGCCGGCTCTGACCTCGCGGCCATCACCACCCGGGCGGTGCCTGAAGGGGATCACTACCGCATCACCGGTCGCAAGATCTACATCACCTGGGGCGATCACGACCTCACTGACAACGTCATCCACCTGGTATTGGCCCGGCTGCCGGATGCGCCGGCGGGTGTGAAGGGGATTTCGCTGTTTCTCGTGCCGAAATTCCTGCTCGATGCCGAGGGTCGTCCCGGGGAACGCAACGATGTGAAACCCATCTCCGTCGAGCACAAGCTGGGTATTCACGGCAGCCCGACCTGCGTGATGAGTTATGGCGACGATGGCGGCGCCATCGGCTATCTGGTCGGCGAGGAAAACAACGGCCTGGCGTGCATGTTCACCATGATGAACCATGCCCGCCTGGCCGTCGGGGTCGAGGGGCTGTCCATCTCGGAGCGGGCCTACCAACTGGCACTGGCCTATGCGCGCGACCGGGTCCAGGGCTATCTCCCCGGCGAGGCCGAGCGTGTGCGGATCATCCGGCATCCGGACGTGCGGCGCATGCTGCTGACGATGAAGGCCTCCATCGAGGCCATGCGTGCGCTGGCCTACGTCGCCTCGGCGTCGCTTGATTTCTCCCACAAGGCCGAGGATGCGGCGCTGAAGGCGCATCATCAGGCCCGCATCGACCTGCTCACGCCGGTGGTGAAGGGCTGGTGCACGGAACTCGGCCAGGAGATGGCCTCGCTCGGCGTGCAGATTCACGGAGGCATGGGCTATGTCGAGGAGACCGGTGCGGCACAGCATCTCCGGGACTCGCGCATCACGACAATCTACGAGGGCACGACCGGCATCCAGGCCAACGACCTCGCCGGGCGAAAGATCGTCCGGGACGGGGGGCGCGCCATGGCGTCGCTGATTGCGGAGATGCGCGAAACCCAGGCGGAACTGGCCGCCGCCGGCGGGCCACATGCCGGAATCGCGACGCGCCTGGCAGAGGGGATCGACGCGCTCGAGGCCTCGGTCCAGTGGTTGCTGGATACCGCCGGGCGCGACCCCCACGCCATGGGCTCGGCCGGGGTCAATCTGTTGATGCTTGCAGGGACCGTGGCTGGCGGGTGGCTCATGGGTCGTGGTGCGCTGGCGGCGGCGCGTCGACTGGACCAGGGTGACAACGATCGCGAGTATCTCGAGGCGAAGCTCGTGACCGCAAGGTTCTACGCCGAGCATATGCTCCCGAGGGCGGGTGCGTATCGGCAGGCGATCCTGGCCGGTACCGAAAGCCTGATGGCGCTGACCGAAGAGCAGTTCTGAGACAACGTGAGCGCGCTGCCCGGTCGGTCCGCGTGCCGGCTGCTGGGCGGCTCGCCCGGGGCCGCACCCGGTCAGCGTGGCGACATTCTGAGGACCGGCTGGCGGGGCGTGAGCGTCACCTGATCGGATTCGGTTGTGGTCTGCACGGTGACGTCCAGTCGCTGCAGGCCCGGGAAGGCGCTGAACAGCTGGGCACCGATCTGCGTGAGCTGGTCCGGGCGCTGGCAGAGATAGACGTGGTGTACGTCGATCTCGGCCGGGGGGCGGGAGTCATCCTGCCCGTCCGCCTTGAGGGCAGAGCTCTCGTCATCGCCTGTCGGTTGCTGCGGAGCAGGATGTCCGCCCAGCGGCACGTCTCGCTGCCGCAGTTCACGCAGGCGCTCGCCAGGGCGCTGCCGGCTCACCAGCCCTGCCGCTTCCATCACCGTCCCTTCCACCCGCGTCTCCACCAGACGACAGGCCGCTGCGGGAGGCAGATGGAACAGGCTGCCGGCATCGCCAAGCAGTGCAGCACCGCTGCTCAGCACCTGCTGGCGATGATCCGCGTTTTGCAGCGCGGCCGCCGGGAATAGCGTGTCTGCCGGGCTGGTCAGACGCAACTCGACCCGGCCCTGCTCCCGCGTGACATCCAGTCGCGCAGTCTCGTCGGCCATGGCGCTTCCGCCTGACAGCGCGGCAGACACAAAAAAGGCCAGGAGGCCCAGGGTGTTGTGGCTTGAGCGGCTGTCGTTCGACATTCAGCCCAGGCGTGTCCGGCCAACGTTGGTCAGGAATTCGGTGCGCGTCCGGGCATCACTGCGGAATGTTCCCAGCATCTGGCTGGTCACCATGGACACCCCGGTCTTGTGCACGCCTCGGGTGGTCATGCACTGGTGCGACGCCTCGATGACGACACCGACGCCCTTGGGTTTCAGTACGTCCTGGATGCAGTTGGCGATCTGCGCCGTGAGTTTTTCCTGCACCTGGAAACGCCGCGCGAATGCATCGACCACCCGCGCGAGCTTGCTGATACCCACCACCTTGTTGGTGGGCAGGTAGCCGACATGCGCGTGCCCGATGATAGGCGCCATATGGTGCTCGCAGTGCGACTCGAAGCTGATGTCGCGCAGCACGATCATCTCGTCGTAACCTTCCACCTCCTCGAAGGTTCGGGCCAGGAACTCCACCGGATCCTGATCATAGCCTCCGAACCAGTCACGGTAGGCCTTGACCACGCGTTTCGGCGTCTCGAGCAGGCCCTCGCGATCGGGATCATCCCCGGCCCATCGCAGCAGTGTGCGCACCGCGTCCCGGGCTTCGTCTTCTGTCGGTCGTCCCTGACCTGTCTGCCGTGCGGCCTCTGTGCTGTCGCTCACGCGCCCTTCGCTCCCTCGATCACCCTGGCGGGTGCTTTGCCCCCGCCTGAAAACCATGCACACTGCCAGCCGCCGCGGGTAGCGTCAACGCGTCCGGATGAGCGCCCGGATGCGCCCCGGGGGCGTTAGTCATCCGTACGGGGCGACTTGACGTACGGATTCGACGTGGACGTCGAAGCTGATCAGTCACCAAGGGAGAGCCAGGTCTTGAGTATGTTGATCGAGTGGGCCGAACGCGGCCTGATTCCCGACCCGCTGTTGCGGTTCGGCATGCGTCGTCTCATGGGCGCGCGGCTCAGGGCGGAACGTGGCGATGGCGGTGAGGCCCAGTTCGCCCGTTACCAGGCCCGGCTCGCCGAGCTTCGTGAAGGCCCCGTGGCCCTGCACACCGATGCCGCCAACGACCAGCACTACGAGGTGCCGGCCGCATTTTTCGAGCACGTGCTGGGTCGTTACCTGAAATACAGCTGTGCCCTGTGGCCACTGGGTACCGAATCGCTGGACGATGCCGAGGCTGCCATGCTCGAGGTGACCTGCCAGCGGGCCGGCCTCACGGACGGACAGCGTATCCTCGAACTCGGCTGCGGCTGGGGCTCGCTGTCGCTGTGGATGGCTGGCCGGTACCCGGGGAGCCGGATCACCGCAGTGTCGAATTCGGCCAGCCAGCGTGAATTCATCGAGGCGCGTGCCCGTGCGGCGGGGATCGTCAACCTCGAGGTCGTGACAGCGGACATGAACGTCTTCGAGACCTCTGAGCGTTTTGACCGTGTCGTCTCCATCGAGATGTTCGAGCACATGCGCAACTATCGCGAACTGCTGCGCCGCGTCAGTAGCTGGCTGGAGGCTGATGGACGGCTGTTCGTGCATGTGTTCTGTCATCGCGAATTCCTGTATCCGTTTGAAACGGATGGCAGCTACGACTGGATGGCAGAGCATTTCTTTACCGGCGGGATCATGCCGGCGGAACAGATGTTTTCGTGGTTCCAGGAGGATCTTCGGCTCGAAGCCCAGTGGCGCGTGAACGGGATGCATTACGCCCGGACGTCGAACGCCTGGCTGGCCCGGATGGATGCGGCCGAGGATGAGATCCTGAGGGTTTTCTCGGAGGTCTATGGTGGGGCGGATGCGCGGCGCTGGGTGCAGCGCTGGCGGATGTTTTTCATGGCTGTGGCCGAACTGTTCGGCTATGCGGGGGGGCGCGAATGGTTCGTCACCCATGCCCTGTTCACCCAGCGTGAAGCTGCAGAAGCCTGACGCCGTCGCCGACTTTTCGCTGCGCTAAAAAAAACAGGGGCCGGCAATGCCGGCCCCTGTTCCTGTACTCGGCAACCTGCGTAGGTCGCGCGAAGCGGTGTTCAGCCCTTGGCGACCCAGGCGCTGCACCAGCCCTCATTGGCGACCAGCTTGCCCGGGAAGATGGAGCAGGGGCGCCAGTCATCCTCCGCCGGGCCGGAAATCAGGCGACAGTTGCTGCACAGCTGCCCTTCCTCATAGCGCGGAAAGCGGGCCGTATCGACATCCGCAACATCATGCACGTAACCGAGGGCCACCGCGGCGGGATCACTTTCCTCGAGGCGGGGCAGGCCGTCCGGCACAGCGGCCGAGGCTGTACGCATGGCAGCGGCACCCGCGGGCAGGGCTGCGGCACCGATGGCTGCGACCTTCAGGAATTCACGACGTGTCTTCATCTTGCAAGCTCCGTTTCGTTGTACGCCTGTGCTGCAGGCACATCTGGCCTCCACCAGTACGGACAGTATAGCCTGCTGGATGTTTCACCCATAGGGGGATTTCGCTCTGCGGACACGACTGCGGCCGGGAGTGCCAGGTTCAGCAGGGGTTCAGGCAGAGCGTGCGGGGCTCCAGTACGCATGCAGGGCCACGGTGGACTGTGCGATCAGGTCCAGACCCTCGTCGCTCCAGAAGACTTCGGTCGGTCCGGTGACCTCGGATTCGAATTCGTTGCGCTCCACGGCGTGCGCCAGTATCGGCAACACCAGCAGCGCATCTTCCCGCGAGTCGAAAAGATCCTGCCAGGAATCGCGATCGACCAGCGTGCCGCGCACGAATCCCTCGCACCAGAACTCCGGCAGTACGATCTCTTCGCCGTCCTCCTCGGTGGCGGCGTGGATCGGCGCAAATTCTTCCGGCTGCTCGGCAAGTTGCAATGCGATGGAATTCATCAGCCGGAACAACAGGTGCATGATGCGGTTGGCCTCGGCCTCCGAGCTGAACAACGCCACCTCCGGTTCGAGGTCGCCCCAGATGCGTCCCAGCCAGTGTTCAGGGGGTGTCTGTGAGGGGCCGACGACGATCGCTGTCAGAAAACCGTGCAGTGTGGCCAACGACATGGTGTCTTCCGGCAGGGATTCCCGGTTGAGATAGTCTTCCAGCTCGTCGAGTTCCTGATCGTCGAGTGTCCGGGTGGCGTCGGGAGGATGGCTGCTCATGGGTGGGGTCCAGGCGTTCGAATGGCGAGACATTAACATCCGCATGGCCGGGCTGTCGCCCGCGGGAAACCGAAGCCCGCGCCGACGCTGTGTCCAGCATGCCACTGTCATACAATCGGCAGTACCCAGGTGGACCGGAACCTGACTGATGAGCGAGCGTGCAGCCGACACCGATACAGGGCCCGGGGAGGGCCATGGTGATCCCTGGTGGTCACCCCGCAGCGTCGCGTGCGGTCAGACACTGGAAGCGCGGCTGGGCACCCTGGTGCTGAAGCTTGCGCACCATGAAGGCGAGTGGGCACTCGCGACGGAACAGCTCGATGAGGATTCCGCCGGACCCCGTGCCGAGTTCACGCTGCATGACCACCACGCCGACGCGGTCGTCGCCGAGCGGTTCATCGTCACTGGCGGGGATACCGTGGAACTCGTCCCCATGCTGGCCGACCGCCCGGTCGTCATCCGGCCCCGCAGCCCCGTGTCGCTGCTTCCGGGCTCGCAGACGACCATGTATCTGTCGACGCCTGTGACCCTGCGTATCCAGGTGCGGGGGACGCCGCCGCTGGTGTTGCGTGAGGTGCCGATGCTGCGACTGTCCGATACCTGGTTCGGACCCTCGACGCGCGAAGGGGAACTCTGCTATGCGGGCAGGACGCATGCGCGACACGCGCTTGAGGAACTGCCCAGGCGAGTGCATCGCGTGATCACGGCCGTGCGTATCGTCAATCACGCACCCAGTGCCCTGGCGCTCGAGCGGATAAGCCTGCCGGTTCCCGTGCTGTCCGTCTTTGGCGCCAGTGATGGCCGCCTGTGGACCCAGGCGGTATCGTTGCAGCGGAGCAGCGATACCGACATGGCAGCCCTCAGGATCGACGACAAGCCTCCGGCAGAAGCGGGTGCCGTCGAGCCGCTTTCGGGGCCTCGCCAGCAGCCCGAGCGCGGTGGCGTGGTCCGTGCATTCAGTCTGCTGTTCCGGGAGTAGCGCATGGAGGAACTGCTGACAGGTCTCGTGGCCAGCGATCGTCTGGGGGCGTGGGTACGCGCCACGGTGCTGCTGACTCTGGGCGTGCTGCTTTCGGGGATCGCGTCACGGCTGGTCCGGCGGGCTGCGGCGCGGCATGTGTCGGCGCACAGGTTGCTGCTCCTGCGCCGGCTGGCCTTTTACCTGGTGCTCGCCCTGTTCGTGGCTTCGGCGCTGCGCGAGCTGGGTTTCAGTCTGGCGGTGCTGATGGGGGCGGCGGGCGTAGTCACCGTGGGGTTGAGTTTCGCCTCGCAGACTTCGGCGTCCAACCTCATCAGCGGACTGTTCCTGATCGGCGAGCGGGCGTTTTCCGTCGGTGACATCATCAAGGTCGGCGCGACCACCGGTGAGGTGCTCTCCGTCGATCTGCTGTCGGTGAAGTTGCGGACCTTCGACAACCTCTACGTCCGGATCCCGAACGAGACGTTGATCAAGAGCGAAGTGACGACCCTGACCCGCTTCCCCATCCGTCGGCTCGACATGGTCCTCGGGGTGGCCTACAAGGAGGACATCAACCGGGTACGCGATGTGCTGATGCAGGTCGCCGATCGCAATCTGCTTTGCCTGGATGAGCCGGCGCCGCTTTTCATCTTCACGGGCTTCGGCGATTCTGCACTGCAGATCCAGTTCTCTCTCTGGGCGCGGCGGGAAAATTTCCTGGCCATGCGCAACAGTATTGCCGCCGACATCAAGGCGGCGTTCGATGAGGCGGGCATTGAAATCCCCTTTCCTCACCGCTCGCTGTACACGGGCGAGGCGACACGCCCGTTTCCGGTGGTGCTGGTCGATGCTGCTGCCTCTGGTTCAGACCCGCGGGCAGCCGTCGGGTCGACCGACGATCAGTCTTCCGGCGGGGAGAGCCGGTAGGCCACGTCTTCGGGCAGCGTGTAGCTCCAGGGCAGACCACTGTTGCGCCAGCCATTCAGCGCCCGCACACCGGCTGAATCGCCGTCGCGCAGACGTTCGCCCTCGAAGCCATCCACCACCGAATAGACGCGCGTAAAGCCGAGTTCGGTCAGGCGATCGGCGGCGGGTGCGCTGCGCGTCGCGCCGCTGCGGCAGATGACGATAATCGGCGCATCCCGGGCGACCTCGAGCGCCTGCAGTCGCTCTAGGATATCCTGGTCGAAACGCGGATTCCGCGACATCTCATAGCGACCATGCTCGGGACTGAAATGTCGTGGATCGACGATCAGCCAGGGGACGTGCACCTGGGTGGGATCTGCGAAGCCGGTGAACATGGCTTCGACCGGGTCGCGAACATCGACGAGTATGGCCGCAGGCTCGGTCTGCAGCAGTGACCATGCCTGTCGGGCCGTGACGTAGAGCCCGAGCTCCGTGCGCGCGCTGGGAGATTCGGGCTCTGGAGTCTGTTCGGCCCGCGCGCCGCACGCGATCAACGCCGTAGCCATGAGTACAAGCACGGACTCCGGGATGAAGAGGCGGGTTCGAACTGGCGTCATTTGCGATGGTCTCCGTTTTATCGGCCTGGGTCACCGCCCAGCCTGGCCTGCTCCACGATGGTTCGCAGCCGCTCGATTCCCTCCAGCAGCCGGGGGCCCGGCCGGCCCAGCCAGGCTTCACTCACCGCGTGAATTCTGTTTTCGCGAATGGCGGGGACTTCCGCCCAGCCGTCTCGCCGGCGGACCACTTCCGCCCGGTATTTCTCCTCGCGCACCCCGCACCAGCTCATGACCACGGCTGCCGGTGCGGCACGACATACGGCCTCGGCATTCACCGGGAGGCTCTCCGTGTCCTCGGCTTCCCAGGGATTGTAGCCGCCGGCGAGGCGCAGCATTTCGTTCACCCACGACCTCCGACCGGGAACGATCACCGGTTTCGGCCACCATTCCACCAGTACGGGTACGTCCGCGGAAGTGGTGGCTGCCGGTGCGAGCAGCGCGTCGAAGCGCGCGGCCAGCGTGTCGGCCTCGTGCCTGGCATCGAGTGCCGCGCCGATGCGTCGGATGTCCTCGGCGACGCCGGCCAGCGACGTCGGTTGGGTGACCAGGTGGGGCAGGCCCGCATCGGCGATCCGCTCGACGCAGCGCTCATGTCCGGGCACGGTCAGTGAGGTGATCACGAGATCGGGTGCCAGCGCACGGATCCGATCGACGTCCACATCGAGGTCGGCGCCGATGCGTGGCAGTGCCGACACCACATCCTCGGGGTGGTCGGAATGGTCATCGACACCGACGAGCCATTCTGCGCGACCAAGCGCGCACACGATCTCGGTATTGGAGCAGGTATGGGCCACGATACGCATGGTCCGAATGATGCCACAGGGGACAGATGCAGGCAGGCCCCATGCGGCATCTGCCGGCTTAGGTGTTTGAAATTGGCCCTCGTCTCTGTTTCCCTTCCATGGGCAGGAAACGGACTGTCAGGGTACGGCGGGCGACACGGCCAGTGACATGGATGTACAGGCAAAACACGGATTCGAAGCGGCACTGTTCGACATGGATGGTGTGGTCACCCGCACGGCATCGCTGCATGCACAGGCCTGGCAGGCGGCCTTTGACGAGACGCTTGCCGACCTGGCGGATGCCGGCGGCTCATCCGTGCCGCCGTTCGACCCTGTCCGGGACTACCTCGCGTGGGTCGATGGACGTGCCCGGGAAGCTGGTGTGCGGGCCTATCTGCAGGCCCGCGAGGTCCACCTGCCCGACGGTGGACGGGCGGCCGAGGATGCGGCCCTGGTGGCGCGCATCGGCGAGCGCAAGAACGCCCTGTTCGTCGGGCTGCTGGCCGAGCATGGCGTCGAACTCTATGACTCGACCCTGACCTTGCTGCGAAACCTGCGCGCCCAAGGTGTACGGACCGGGGTGGTGACCGCCAGCCGACACGGCCGTGCGTTGCTGCAGAAGGCCGGTATCGCGATGTTGTTCGATGCCCGCGTGGACGGCATGGATGCCGCACGCGGGCGGCTCGCCGGCAAGCCCTTGCCCGAGACCTATCTGCGCTGTGCCGAACTGCTGGAGGTGCGCCCGTCGCGCAGTGTGGTGTTCGAAGATGCCGTCGCGGGGGTGCAGGCGGCGCGTGATGGGGGCTTCGGCCTGGTGGTGGGCGTGGATCGTGGGGGCAATTCGCAGGCCCTGGCAGCAGCCGGTGCGGACCTGGTGGTCACGGATCTCGAGGAGGTCGACGTTGCCCGGCTCTCGCGCGCACTGTCCCAGCGGCGCGCCGGTGTGCTGGCCTGGCGCATCGAGCAGGAGGGTTTCGATCCGGCGCGCGAACACGCGATGGAAGCTCTGTTTACCGTGGCCAACGGCTATCTGGGCTTGCGCGGTGCCCTGGATCTGCCCATGCCGGGCTCCGACGACGATCTGTTCGTGGCCGGTATCTTTGACCGGAAACACCCCGAGCGTCCGTATTCCGAGCTCGAGTTCATGGATGTCGGTCGCGAGGACCCCTACGCGGAAAGGGTGTCTCTGCCAGGTCCGCTGCGGCTGTCGCTGGCAGTCGATGACGTGGCGCTGGATGTGCCGGGCGAGCGGTGCCGAGTGCATCGGAGACTGCTCCGACTGCAGGATGGGCTGCTCGAGGCCCAGCTGCTGTTCGATGTCCCCGATGGCGAATACCTCCGCCTGACGACCCGCCGTGCGGCCTCGCTCGATGATGCCCACCTGCTGCTGCAGGAGATCTGCCTTGAAACGGCGGGTCCTGTGGCCACGCTCATGTTGGACGCCAGGTCCGCCGACCCGGACCTGGCGGCCCGGCATCCCCATCTCGTTCCACTGGAACTCAGCGCGCCGGCGCCGGGCCTGGAACTGCAGCGGTTCCGTACCCGGGTCTCGGGTTTCGAAATCGTCATGGTCTCTCAACTGTTCGACGGCAAGGGACGTCGGCCTCTTCGACTGCAGCGAAGCGCTCACCCTGGAGAACCACTGCGTTTCTGGCGCAGCGTCAGCGTATTCACCAGCCGCGATGTACCGGTGCCCCGCGAGGCTGCACTCGCGCATGCGGAGGCCGTAGCGCGTTCCGGCCCGGTCGAAGGATTGCGCGCACATTCAGCCCGGTGGCATGCGTACTGGCAGGCGTCCGACATCGCGATCGAGGGCAGCCCGGCCACCGAGCAGGCCCTGCGATTCAACAGCTATCACCTGCGGGCCGCTGCGGATCATGATCCGCGTGTCTCGGTCGGTGCGAGAGCGCTCAGCGGCCGCGCCTACGAGGGGCATGTGTTCTGGGACGTCGAAGTGTTCATGTTGCCGTTCTACATACATACCGCACCGGAGATTGCCAGAGCGTTGCTGGGATATCGCTACCACACGCTCGCGGGCGCGCGTCGCCGGGCGCGGGAACTGGGGGCGTCCGGTGCATGCTATGCCTGGGAGTCGACGGTGACCGGTGATGACGTGACGCCCCGCAAGCTGCTGCTGCGAACGACCGGCCGGGAGATCCCGATCTTCACCGGAGCCCAGCAGCTGCATGTCACAGCCGGCGTGGCACTCGGCGTATGGCGCTACTGGGAGGCGACCCACGATGCGCGGTTCCTGAGGCAGCAGGGCTGCGAGATCCTGTTTGAAACAGCACGGTTCTGGATGACCCGGAGCGTGCTGGAGGGTGCGACGCGTCATCTGCGCGGCGTGGTCGGACCGGATGAGTATCATCATGGTGTCGATGACAACGCCTATACCAACTGGATGGCGCGGTTCAACCTGGAGTGGGCGGCATGGGCAGCCGACTGGCTGGCCGATGACAGCCCCGGCGAGTTCGCCTCCCTCGCCGAACGCCTGGCACTTGATCACGGTGAGCCTGCCGCCTGGGCGCAGGCCGCCCGGGTACTGTTCTGTCCGCAGCCCCGTGGTGACGGGGTGATCGAGCAGTTTGCCGGTTTCCACGCCCTGCCACGCCATGACATGCGGGAAGAGGAACGTTACCGGGCGCCGATCGACCGGCTGTTCGACTGGGAGCGGATCAACAGGCTCCAGCTGCTCAAGCAGGCCGATGTGCTCATGCTGCTGCACCTGTGTCCCGATCTCTTCCCGGAAGACGTCGTCACGGCGAATTACCACTTCTACGAGCCGAGGACAGACCATGGCAGCAGTCTGTCGCCTCCCGTCCATGCGGCGATTGCTGCGAGAATCGGTGAGCGGGAGCCGGCGTGGCGATACTGGCGGCAGGCCCTGTGGTTCGACCTCGGGAACCTGATGGGCAACGGCGCGTTGGGTATCCATCCCGCCTGCATGGGGGCTGTCTGGCAGGCGCTGGTGTTCGGCTTTCTCGGTGTTCGTTTCGAGCACAACGGACCACAGATCCATGAATGCGCCCGGCACCGGTTACCACCGGAATGGCGTGCCGTGCGGGTCCCGCTTCGATGGCGTGGTCGCCGCTACCTGCTTGAGGCTCGGGCATGAACGGTTTTGCCTCGGTTCTCGTACCCCTGGATGGCTCTGCACGCGCCGCACGCAGCCTCGGCTGCGCAGTCTGGCTCGCTGAGCGTATGCAGGCCGAGCTTCGTCTGCTGCACGTGGGCCCGTCGGCGGAGTTGCCGGGGAACGAGCTGCCCGACGGCCTCAGTGAACGCTGCGTGCTGCATCATCGCCGGGGTGAGCCCGCTACCGTGATCCTGGACGATATCGCCCGCCATGGTGCCCGCTGTGTGGTGTTGAGCACGCGCGGCGCGGGCGCGGGCGGCGAAGGCGGGACGCTCGGGCTGCTGGGTCAGGTCAGCAGGGCCGTCGTGGAACACAGCCCGGCACCCGTGCTGCTGGTGCCTGAGCGCTACCAGGAACGGTTGCCGTGGCAGCGGCTGCTCGTGCCGGTCAGCGGTGAGCCGAGTGCCGAGCGGGCACTCGCCGTCGCCGTCGAGCTCGCCAACGATCTTGACTTGTCGGTCAGGGTGGCCCACGTTATTGACCCTGAGCAGGGCGATACGGTCGACGGCAGCCTGTTGGCGGCGGCACGATATGCCGACGCCCCGCATCACGAGTTGCCCGAGGCCCTCGAGGAGATGATCAGCCGCGCACTTCCTCAGTTTCCGTCGGAGGACAGGCGCTGCATACGACAGGTGTCCCTGTGTCACGGGGACATTGCCGCAGAGCTGCTCGAACTGGCGGCCCAGCCGGATGTCAGCGCGGTCGTGGTCGGCTGGAACGGTCGTTTTGCCCGCGGTCATGCAGCGGTGCTCAAGCGCCTGATCGAGGAGCTCGACTGCCCGTTGCTGCTGGTGCGTCCGCGCCCACGCATGCCGTTTCGCCTCAAGGTCGGTGAAGAGCTGGATTGACGTTCAACCTTGGGTCCGAGGGTTTGATATGGACGCGCAGCCGGAGCGAGAGGAGCCTGAGGTCGATCGCCTGAACGCGAGGCTGGAGGCGCTGGGCCGGTGCCTGACACTCCGTGAACAGGAACTCGACGCGCTGTTCGAGGCGGCACCTGGGGTCATGTATCGCTGTCGTCTGAACGCCGACTGGACGATGGATCGGATGTCGACGGCATCACTGCGCTTTCTCGGCTATCCGTCCAGTGACTTCATTGGCAATGCGGTGAGGTGCTTCGCAAGCGTCATCCATCCAGGCGATCGTCTGCGGGTCACGAGGGAGATCCGTGGCGCGGTCTGCAAGGGTGAGCGCTACGATGTCGAGTACAGGGTCATCCATGCGGATGGGACTGTACGCTGGCTGAGGGACACCGGCGCACTGCTTCGGCAGGTGTCGTCGGAAAGCGAGGTGCTGATCGGGCGCTGACAGACATCACCCCGCAGGTGGAGGCGGAGGACGCACTGCTGCGGACCGAGGCGTTGTTCCGGTCCTTGTTCACGCTTTCGCCGGTTGGCATGTGCCTCAATGATCTTGAGACTGGTACGTTTCTCGACGTCAACGACGCCCTGGCGCGCACCACGGGCTATCTGACGGACGAGCTGCTCGGTATGCAGTACTTCCATCTGAGTGCACCCGAGTACGCGGAGCAGGACCGGGAACAACTCGAGATCATGCGCCGGCACCGACGGTTCGGGCCCTACCATAAGCAGTGTGCGCGCAAGGACGGCAGCCGCTTTCCGGCAGTCATCACCGGTTTGTTGATGCGCGACAAGTCCGGCAGGCGCCTGGTGTGGTCGATCATCGACGATCGTTCGCCGGGCTGACGGGCGGCGGCTCCGCCGCGACGGCCGCCTGTCAGCCCGGCCGCTGCTACTTGTTGCAGTCAAGTATCAGCTTGCCCAGATGCTCAGCGCGGCCGAGTTCCTCAAGTGCAGCCGGGGCGTCGCTCAACGCCCGGGTGCCGGCGATGATCGGCCGGATATCCGCAGCATACTTCAGGCCCCAGCCGAGGATGCGTTCCAGCAGCGCTGGCTGCCGGAGTGGCCGGTAGATGGTGTAGCCGCGAAGCGCAAGATCCTTGATCATCACCTTGGCAATTGGCAGGGGCGTGTCCTGCCCGGTGATGAGCTCGTAGCTGACGATGCTGGCCCCGATGGCGGCCGAGGAGACCAGCGCCGGGTAGAAAGCCGCTCCGACCGGGTCTAGCGCGGCATCGAAGCCTGCTCCACCGGTGGCCTCGGCGATGCCCGCCGCCAGGCTGTCGCCATCGTGTGCCACGAAGGCCTGGTCGGCCAGTGTCGACAGCATGGAAATTTTAGCGGCACTTCGGCTGGTGGCCAGCGTGGTCGCGCCCCAGGCTCGCGCCAGCTTGAGGACCACGACACCCATGCTTGAACTCGCCGCTGTGACCAGCAGGGTCTTGCCGCGCGCGGTTTCCGGTGTGATGCCGGCCAGTTCCAGAGCGCCTCCCATGGTGAGCACGCCCATCCAGAGCGCTGCGCCCTCGGCGTCACTGTAGTCCTCGGGTACCGGCAGCAGCGCGTTCTGCGGATAACAGCCGACGTCCCGATAGGCGCCGGTGCTGCAGAGGTCGATCCTGCCGGGAAGCAGGGCGACCCGGGCACCGACCTCCAGCGGCGATTTGGACCAGGGCGCGGGACCGTCACCGCCGGGCGTACCCTGTGCAACGATCTCGCCGACGGCTTCCTGGCCAATGCAGCTGGGAAAGGCGCGTGCGGGCTGGTAGCGTCCCTGAACATAGTTGAATTCGGAGCGGTTCATGCCGATGGCGTGCAGCCGCACGAGCGCCTGCCCGGGACCGGGCGGTGAGAGGCTCTGCGGCCGCCAGTTCAAGACCTCGTCAGGCCGGCCGTAGCCGTCAAACTGCCAGGCGTGACTCGTGATCGTCTGTTCGCTCATCTGTCTGCTTCCTCGGTGGCATCGCGCCGCCGGTCATGGCCTGCGGCATTGGGGTCGCAGCCTACACCAGCACGGGCCGCGCGGGTGCTCACTGGGCGGACAGCAGGCCATGCGCCTTGGAGAAGCGGGTCAGAAGCTGCGTCCGTTCCGGCTGTCCTCGTACAAGCGGATCAGGAAGTTGCGCAGCGAATCTTCGGCTTCCGCTTGTGTCATCAGCCGTTGTTGTTCCAGGACCTGTGCCATGTCTTTCAGACTGCGGCGCCCGTCGATCAGCTCGAGCATGAATACGTGGATTCGGGAGGCCAGCGCCTGCTGGCGGAACTCGGGCAGTGCCGGCACGGCGCCACGCCCGGTTACCAGCCAGTCCGGGAGTGCCTTGTGACGGGGTGGCGCTTGAATGTCCTCGCGCTTGCGGGCCCCGAAGGCCACCACGTGCTCGCGGCGGCCATGACGGCTTGCCGGTGAACACATGTAGGGGAGTTCTGCTTCCGTGACCGAAGGTCTGGCGAAACCGTGCTGCTCCACCAGCTCCAGCGTCTCCTCCAGGGAAAAGCCCAGTTTAGGGTCGGCAAAATTGAAGTTCAGCGAGCCGAAATTCAGCCATCTTCCCTCAGGGGCCAGCAGGCTGTTGATCCGCGCCATCTGTAGTCTGGGATCTTCCGGCAGGATGTCGATGACCCATGGCGTGATGATCGTGTCGAAGGACCCCGCCGCGCAGGGGGGGCGCAATGCGTCGCCCATGACCGCGTGGAAGCCTGGACGTGTCGGCTCGGGTGCGGCCAGCGTTCGCAGGATGGCCTGTTCTTCGCTACGACGGGGTGCCAGCGGAAACTCGTAGAGCTCGATGGACTCGCCGCGCGCCAGACGGGCCAGCAACAGCATGAGCATCGGGTTGAAGTCGAGCGCGACGGTCGCCTCTGGCTCGAGCTGCTGGTGAATGTCCCACGCGAGGCGGCCTGCGCCGGCCCCGATCACAAGCGTACGACCGAACGCACCGCGGTCGGCCACGCGACGGATGAGGTCCAGACTGGCGGTGTTCTCAACCTCTCCCCATGCCCAGTCACGGTGAATGTTGGCGTAATAGCCGACCAGCGAAGCGTCCGGCGGCAGGCGGGTGCGCAGTGCCAGGTGGGTCTCCATCGAGGCGTTCCTGCGCGGCAGCGTCAGCGGTGACAGCAGGGCGCCAAGACGCGCTCGGTGGTCGACGGTCGCGGCGTGCAGCCGCTGCACGCGCGTCTGCCCGGCAGGCGTCAGATCACCTGCGTCGATGGCTGCGGCAAGTCGTCCGGCATGCTGCTCGAGCTGTGCAAGCAGCAGATCGAGGCGATCCCGCCATTCGCCCAATGTGGCCACGGGTTCGGCGAACAGCGCGGGGACACCGTCGAGCAGGGGGAAGACGACCTGCCCCCCCTGATTCGTCAGGCCCTGCGCATGTGTGCGCAGCCTTTCCCCGGTCCGCGGGCAGGCGAGCAGGTCAAGCGGCAGAGGCGTGGTGGTCGTCATCCCCGCCATTATGACCTGACCGCGACGGGCTGTGCAGCGTCATCGCCGACAAGGGAGCGTCCGGGGCTCTGGCGGCTCAGATCGTACCGTTGACGATGGGCTGGAAGGCCGTCAGCTGGTCCCGGAGAGTCGGGCTGCCGAGCCCGTGGCCTGGGAACAGGCTCGGGAACTGGCCCTGCTCGCCGTGCAATGCGAGGTAGTTCAGTACCGTGAGTTCCACCAGCTGGTTGACGTTGTTTGCCGCCGGGCTCGAAGCGGTCTCCACTGAGCCATCCGGTCGGAACCAGCCGATCTGCTGGTGTCGCGCCTGCTGCTCCGGCGTGGCTCCCAGTAACTGCGGCCGCCCTCCAGGGTTATAGACCAGGAAAAAGGAGGCGGCCGTCGACTGGTTGTCGCTGGTCCATTCGCCCTTGCCTCGGCCCTCCTCGGAGTTATCGATGACACCGTTGCTCGACAGCGAACCATCACTGAAGACATACAGCATCAGCGGCACATTCAGACGGGCCGCATACTCCAGACAGGCGCCCATGCAGCGACCTGCGCGCAGATCGCGCACCTCACCGAGCGCCCGCCGCCCACCGTGGTAGTCGTAGCCCCCCATGGTGATGCAGCCGGCACCGGCGAACCCGTTCATGACCAGCTTCATCACCGAGGCCGTTTTCCGGAACTCGCCGTCGCTGTTGAACTCCTGTTCACTGAAAATGCCGTTGGGACCCACGATGTCCGGGTCCAGTGCGGGGTTGAGCGAGGAGGGGTCGCCAAACCGGTCGGCGATATCCGCCGATCGGAGATAACCGCAACGTACCAGGTCCTTGATCACCGCGTCCCGCGTGATGAGTCCGGTATCGACCCGGTTCAGCTTGCGGTCGCTGAGCCGGTAGATGGACTCCATCACTGCGACAGCATCGTCCTGGTTCAGAAGTCCAATCAGCTTGCCGGTATCCACCAGGCCGGTGACGTCCGTGGGACGATCGACCTTGGTCGGACGGACTTCAGGGTTGATCAGTCCAGCCGGGGCCAGCGAGTTGCCGCCGGACTCGGTCGGCCGGGAGCCGATCAGCGTCAGCAGCGAACCGTCCGCGCCCGCGCGGTGTATCCCGTAAAGCGGGTTGTGCGGGTTGTTGCCCGTGTCGTTTTCCGAGCGTGCAGGGATCAGTGCGCCGTTGACGTTGCCGAAGCGGCCAGCCTGAAGCTTGTCGACGATACCTCGCAGAAAGGCACTGTCCGAATGAAACGCGAGTCCAAGACTGTCATCGATGAAGGCCGCACCGGTCAACGGGTCGTTCAGGCGTGGCACCATGTCTCCCGGCAGGCCCTGGCGGCTGTAGCCCTGGGTGCTGATGAAATCCAGCTGCCCGCCCTGTCGTCCGCCAAGCACGTTTGATCCGACCATGTTGGCACCGCCAGCAAGGTCGAAACAGATGAACGGGATCTTGCCTGCTCCCTGTACGGCAATACCGCAGCTCTCGCTCAGGGCGCGCAGATCTGGCGAAAGCTGCGCAAATGCCGCCCTGGGGTTGGCGAACAGGCTGAAGAGTCCGGCGCCGGCGATGGTTGCGGCCCCGGTCATGAAGCCCTGCGCAATCAGCTGCCGGCGGGTGATGGGCCGCGGATGGTCGGGATGGCGCAGTGGCGCGTACCAGTCGTTGCCGTGCATGCGTCGCCTTGTCATGGACTTGCCTCGCGCGAGTGAATTGAGAGTTCAGTGGACCAGCGTGGCGGCACTGCCGAGCACAGCTGCGCATGTGGCCTTGCCGATGGTGACCGTACGGTCGGCCGGGCAACTGCCGCCGCAGGTGTCCAGACGATCGATGAGTGCGTTCAGCTCGCTGCGGATCTCCGTCTGTGTCGGCTGCTGCTCGAGTCCGAGGCCCACCATCCGTGAGACCAGTGGATCGATGAGCAGATCGCGACCAGCACCCGAGAGGGCCACCCCTGGGCTTGCCGAGAAGTCCAGTCCAGGGAAGTAGGCGCTTCGGCGTGCCGAATCCTCGAGCAGAGCATTGCAGTACTCGATCGCAAGCTGGGTGACGCCGATCTGGTGTGCAGACACGAAAGTGTCGATGGCATCGATCGAAGGCAGCTGCTGGCGGACCAGTCTGAACGTCTCCTGGACGTCAGGCGTGGTCTGCGGTACGCCAGTGACGACCGACATGGTGGCGTTGATCCGGTCAAAGGTGCGAATGCCGATCCGCGAAGAAGGCGCCCGGTCGACGACCGTAGGCGGCTGCGGTGCAGGCTGGACGATGAAATTGGTGCTCGACCCCAGCCGCTCGAAGCTCAGGAAGAACTCGTCGATATCCGGCCCGGACTCGAGGCCGATGACCGCGGCCTGGGCCGAGAGCACCTGCCCCGTGCCCTCTTCGTAGTTCGTTCCACCCAGCTCCAGATCGAGTCTGGAAAACGCCTGGCCGACGTTCGCCACGTTCCCGTTGATTCCGATCCGGATCCCCTGCAGCGGTACACCGGCGGGTGCGCTGCCTCCGCCCAGCACGATGAACCTGGGTTCGGCGAACAGATAGGCGTAGCTGTCGAACTGGCTGACCTCCATCAGGATATAGCTGTCCGCCTGGCCAACGTGCTCGCTGACGTTGAACAGCAGGAAGAACTTCTCACCCACGCCGGCCTCGATGTTCTGAGCGATCTGCTCGGGGGTCAGGGCGCGGTTGTGGATTGCCGCCAGTCGGATCACCCCCTCCCATGGCCTGTCGCCGGAGGGTTCATTACCCAACACGAAGGCGAAGCTGTCGTCCCAGTCGTTCAGGGTCCCGCCGCCGACGGGGTCGGTCATGACCACCAGGTTCCCGTTGACGTAGATCTGCCGACCGCCCACAGGATCGAAGGTGACGACCACGTGCTGCAGGGTCGCCTGCAGGACCTCCTCGGCGTTCGGGGTAGATACAGCGGGCATGCCATTGGCATCCGTCGCGTCGCTGCGGTTAAGGAAATCATAGTTGTAGCGCGTCTGGCCGAGAGTGAAGTTTCGGGCCATGCTGCCAGCCGAATAGCTGATGATCGGTACATCTTCCTGGTTGACGTTACCCGGGACGACCCAGGCCTCGACGGAATACTCGCCGGTCGCACGGATCAGGTTGTGGAGTTTTCGGCTGGCGGCGACGCTGCCCTGCGCCTTGCCGCCACGCAGGTCGATACCCCAACCCCCAAACCAGTCGACCTCGCCACTCAAGGTCAGATCGAGGGCCGGCTGTACGCCGCTGGTGTCGAATGCACGGGTTCCTCGTCCTTCCTTGAATTCCCAGAAGGCGATCTGCGCCGACTCGTAGCGGTTACCGCCGGCGGCGACGATACCCTCGGGGAGCGTCAGCGCGCCACTGAGCACCAGTGACGGATCGACCTGGGTGACCGGGATCATGTCCGCCATCGCGCTGATGGCATTCTCTATCGCCTCACCATCGGCGCGGCAGTCGCCGCTCCAGCAGTTGTGGAACTCGTCGCCTACACGCACGACGAAACGGGAGATGCCGGGGGTGTCGAGGTTGATCCTGTTACGTGCGGCAGCGTAGGCGGTCAGCACGTCGCCGTCAGCAAAAAACGGCGCGACTCCGTTCGCCGCAGCTCCGCTGTGACATTCCGCGCAGAAATCGCGGAGGATGGGAAAGACCGTCGTCTGGAAAGCCGCCGGGTCTGCAGGGAATACCCGACTGTCGCTGACGGTGCGCATGGCAGGTGGTACGAGTTCGATCTCGCGACCCTGGTTGCCGTCGCCCCCGGCCCAGTTGCCGATCCATGTGGTCATGATGTCCGCGCAGGCCTGCATGCTTTCCAGCCAGCAGTTGTGACCGTTGGCGACCATGCTCACCAGAACCGATTCGCCCGGCGACGTCAGATTCACGAGGCCGCCTACATCTTGGTAGGCGAGGTTCACGTCGTCCGTACGGGCGAACGTGGGCAGCGTGCCCCCGGTGCCATGGCAATTCCCGCAGGTGTTGACCGTATTGACGTTTTCCCAGAGATGTGTGCGGAAGGCCTGTACTTCGGCCGTGGCTGGCGGCGGCCCGGAGTATCCTCCACCGCTTGGCGGCATCACGATCGGATTGCTCTGGGTTTCGACTTCGCTGCCACAGGCAGCAAGCAGGACCAGGGTGGCGCCGAGTGCGGCGGTGCGCAGTCGCGGTGCAAGGCTCATCGTGCTCATGGCTGCGTGTCCTCGTTCCAGCTCAGTCGGCGCGGCAGTAGGCCGCCGCCTCCGCGAAAACCTGTCGCATGCGGTAGTTCCCGCCACGGAAACTGGTCACCATGCTGGAGACCTGCTGGCGGTCCGCAGCGTCACTGGGCGGACGCAGGCAGACCGTCTGGAAAACTTTCTCCACCTGGCACTGCGCGAACGCCTCGCTGTTGGCCAGTTCCTCGCCCATCGACTTCGCGCCGTAACCCTGGCCAGGGCGCCCCGGGTCCCAGCCCAGCAAGGCGTTCTGCCCCTCACGCCAGTAGTTGGCCCAACTCGCGTCCGTAGTCACGAATCCCTGCGGGAACGTGTCGGCGTTGTTGAAGTACTTTGACCGAACCTGGCCGGGTGAGTAGACGATGCGCCGCGCGCTTTCGTCCCAGTCGTAGTAGGCGTAGGCGCCTGCGAGCGGGTCCATGCCGGTGTGGCAGCTCACGCAGTTGTTCAGGAACAAGCGGCTGTCTCCACCCGGGCTGCGCGAGACATCCTGACGGATCCAGTCGGGTGACAGGGAGGTGTCCGCGACCTGCTCGAGGTCCCGGCACATATGCGCCATCAGCGTGAAGCGCAGCATCGCCCGGTTGGTCCCCGCGATGAAGAACGCTTCGGCGGCAGCCCTCGTGGTCATGACACCTGCGGTCGCCTCGGGCGGCAGATCAGTCATCGCCGACTGCGGGCGTTGTACCAGGTTTTCCATCAGGTTGATGTTGCGGTTCTCCAACGCCTCGTAGTGTGCATTGCTGGTCATCGAGAACGCTGGCACGCCCTGAAGGCCATCCCGACCCACGTAGATGATGTCGGCGGAGAGGAGCTGATTGAAGGGTACGTCGTCACGGACCATTCCGATGACGGTGGCGATGTAGTCGTTCAGCGGAACGAAGACGTCTTCTTCACGGTTGGTCCAGGGTGCGGCCCAGTTTTTCAGGGTGACGTCGTAAAAGGCGCGATTCTCCATCGCGATGTAGGCGGCGCCGATGGCGTCGCCGTTGCGGACCAGGCCCTCCATCTGATCGAGCGTCGCGGCCGAGGGAGGCACGCCTGCGAGCCTGTCATGAATGCGACGCGCTTCGTCGCGCGGGCTCGCGAACGCCTGCACACTGAGAACAAGTGTGCACAAGAGGGCGATGGCCGATACGACCGTCGACAGTGTCTTGCCGGTCGATTCCAGCGGCTTCCGGAGATCATGCATGCCTGCTGTCACGTCGGGTCACCTCTTCGATGAATTGCGGCCTGCCGCAAGCTTGGGTCATTAGGCAAACGGAAGCGACCAGCCTTCTGTGACCCGGTTAACGTTTATTCGAGACGAGTCAGGCTTAAGTAAAACCACTGGTGCGGTAAGCGGTTCCTGCGGTTCAGACTTCAGTCGTCGGCAGATCGGTCGATAACCCTCAAGACTGCGAGGCACTGGCCATGAAGGGCATTTCGGGTGGGTCGATGAACCAGGCGTTATGGCAACGATTCGGTCTGCGATGCATGCCTGCGGTCATCGCGCTGGCGCTTGTGGGCTGCGGCGGCGATGATGGTATTGGCCCGGCGAGTGGGCAGGGCCCGGATCCGGTCGTCGTCGATGTGCCGATCGCCTATGTCGTACGTCCCGTGCCCGAGGGTGCGCAGGGCGTGTTGCCGACCACCGACGTACGCCGGTTGCTCGATCGTTTCGAGGTCGGTGCGGACCTGGTGATTCGTGAGCGGGCATCGCCTTCAGCGCCGGAGATCAACGTGACCTCCGCGTTGACCGAGGGGCAATACGATATCCGTGATGTCAGTGTGTCGTGGGATGGTGAACGTCTGCTGTTTTCGATGCGCGGACCCTTTATCGAAGGCGCGGACCCGGAAGACCAGCCGACCTGGAACATCTGGGAGTACCATCGCCTCGACGAGCGGCTTCGCAGGATCATCACCTCCGAGCTGACGGCGGAGCTCGGCCATGATCTGGCGCCACAGTTCCTGCCGGATGGTCGCATCATCTTCACGTCCACCAGACAGCGTGGCAGCAAGGCCATGCTCCTCGATGAGGGGAAGCCACAGTTCGACGCGCTCGACGAGAATTTCAACGAGCCGGCGTTCGTGCTCCACGTCATGAACGACGATGGCAGCGACATCCGCCAGGTTTCGTTCAATCAGAGTCACGATCTTTCCCCAAGTGTGCTGTCGAACGGCCAGGTCGTGTTCAGTCGCTGGGACCGTTACGGCTCGCGTAACGAAATCAGCCTGTATCGCATGAACCCGGACGGGACGGACCTCGAGCTGCTCTACGGTAAGAACAGTCGGCGCACGGGTCGCAACGGGACGGACGTACATTTCCTCCGTCCCAGGGAAATGCCGGACGGCCGGATCATGGTGCTGGCCCAGCCATTTCAGACGCAGTATCTGGGCGGTGACCTGGTACTGATCGATACGGCGAACTATGTCGAGAACACGCAGCCTACGGCGGCAAACGCAGGGGCGCTGAGCGGGCCTGCGCAGACCGCCGCGACGGCCAGCGATGTGGTTCCCGGCACGGGCATTTCACCCGGCGGGCAGTACAGTTCGGTCTGGCCCCTCGATGACGGGACGGACCGGATGTTCGTGAGCTGGAGCCAGTGTCGGCTGATCGAGAACGGCCGGATCGTGCCCTGCACGGACGAGCGGCTGGAGAATCCGTCGGCCGTACCGGCGCCACCGTTGTACGGCATCTGGATTTACGATCGGCGTAACGATACGCAGCTTCCCGTGCTCCAGCCGCGTGAGGGCGTGGTGTACTCGGAGGTGATCGCGATGCAGCCGCGCCGCCTGCCGAACATCATCTTCGATCAGCTGGCCAGCGGCCAGGCGGACAGCCGTCTTGCCGAGCAGGGCCTGGGGCTCCTGAACATCCGCAGCGTCTACGATGTGCTCGGTCAGGACATCTCCGGTGTTGGCATCGCAAACCTGGCTGATCCTGCGCAGGCGAGCTTTGCAGATCGTCCGGTGGCCTGGCTGCGTTTGCTGAAGGCGGTCGCGATTCCGGATGACGAGGTCCGCGATTTCAATCGCGGTGCGGCGTTCGGGGCCGCCGGTGCCCGCAGGGGCATGCGCGAGATCATCGGCTATGCGCCGATCGAGCCTGATGGCTCGGTCGTGGTGGCGGTCCCGGCGGACGTGCCCTTGTCCCTGTCCATCCTCAACCGGGCAGGACATCGCACAAGGCCGTTGCATCAGAACTGGTTGCAGGTGCGGCCGGGACAGACGCTGAGCTGCAACGGCTGTCATCAGCCGGGCAGCGGTCAGTCCCACGGGCGGCGTGACGCGTTTGAAAGCGTCTGGGCGGGGGCAGCGTCCGCCAGTGTGCCCTTCCCGAACACCCGCGGTGAGCTGTTCGCGGATTTCGGTGAGACCATGGCGGAGGTCAAGGCCAGGCTCAGCTGCGGCATCGAGGACTGCGCGGCCATCCTGCCCAGTGTCGACGTGGTGTTCGAGGATATCTGGACCGATCCTGAGGCTGCGGGCCGCGAACCCGACCCCTCGTTCGCCTGGCAATACGCCGATCTCGAGACGCCCGCGCCGGTGGCCGAGACCTGTATGCAGCGGTGGACTGCGGCGTGCCGCACGATCATCAACTACGAAACCCATCTCCAGCCCTTGTGGGAGGTCGATCGAAGCATCATCGATGACGATGGCTTCACCGTCCTGGCCGATCGAACCTGCACGACCTGCCATTCGCGTACCGACGCGATGGGTGGGGCCCAGGTTCCGGCGGCTCAGCTCGAACTGACCGGTGATCCCTCTCCGGCACAGGCCCTGCAGTTTCGCTCCTACCGGGAGTTGTTGTTCCCGGATCTGGAACTGGAACTGGTCGAAGGCGCACTGCAGATCCGTCTGGTCGAGCAGATCGATCCCGCTACCGGCCTGCCGGTGGTCGACGAGGAGACCGGCGAGCCTGTCCTGGTGCCGGTCCAGGTCCCGGCGTCGATGAGCGCGGGCGGCGCCAATGCCTCCAACCGGTTCTTCAGGGTGTTTGCGCCTGGGGGTGAGCATGACGGGTGGCTGACCCCGGCGGAGCTTCGTCTCGTGGCCGAATGGCTTGATCTCGGTGGCCAGTATTTCAACAACCCCTTCGACGCACCGGCAGAGGACTGAGCCGACCGTGACCGTGACACGTCTCAAGCCTCTGCACCTGCTGCTGATTACCGCAGCCGTTTTCTTGCACTTCGTCACACCAGTGCAGGCCCGCGATGCGCACTATGTTGTCGAGATCGTCGAGGCGTTTCTCGAACTGCACAGCGGTCCCGGGCGAGGGTATCCACGTTTTCACATCGCCGAGCGTGGCGAGCGGGTAGAGGTGCTCAGCCGGCGTACCGACTGGTTCAGGGTGCGTACGAAGCAGGGTGTCGAAGGCTGGGCCAGTCGTGCACAACTCAGCCAGACCGTCCGACCATCGGGCGAGCCTGTGACTATCGCGCCGCCGAGCCGGCTCGACTATCTGGATCGTCGGATCGAAGGCGGAGTGTTGCTGGGCGATTTCGGCGGGGCGGATGCGCTTTCGGCCTATGTGGCCTGGCACGCGACGCGGAATCTGTCGCTGGAGCTTGGAGGCGCTGATCTCAACGGCAGGTTCTCCAGCGGATGGTGGGCAGGGCTTAACCTGGTCCACCAGCCCTGGCCGGAGTGGCGGGTGTCGCCGTTCCTGGCACTTGGGACCGGGGTCATCCGGATCGAGCCGCGGGCGACTCTGGTCGACGTGGAGGACCGGACGGACCAGGTCGGTCATGCCGGACTGGGGCTGAGGATGCACGTGACGCGCAACTTCATGCTGCGGGCGGAATATCGGCGGTACGTGGTGTTTACCAGCCGCGATGAGAACGAGGACGTCAACGAATGGAAAGCGGGTTTCGGCTTCTTCTTCTGAACCTGTCTGCCGTCCTCGGCCTTGCCGTGCTGGCCAGCGGTTGCAGTCGGGTGGTGGATACGCTGGACGAGCCTGTTACGGCTGAACCGGTGATCGACCCACGCGTGGAGCGGCGCGATGTGCGCCGGCCGAAAATCGACACGGAGAACTTCGAGCTCGGCGCCTACACCGGCTTCATAAGTGTCGAAGACTTCGGCAGCAGCACGGTCGCCGGCGCACGACTTGCCTATCACATCACCGAGGGGCTGTTTGCCGAGGCGACCTATGGGCAGACGACCGCGGGGCGCACCAGTTTCGAGACGCTGAGCGGGGCGGTCGAACTGCTTGCGCCCGGTGAGCGCAAATTCCGCTACTACGACCTCTCGCTGGGATACAACCTGTTCCCGGGAGAAACCTTCATCGGTAGGAATCGTGCATTCACCTCTTCTTTGTACCTGCTGCTGGGCGCCGGCAGCACCGACTTCGCTGGCGACAGTCGGTTCACGATCAGCTTCGGTGCAGGTTATCGCGTGTTGCTGAACGACTGGCTGTCCGCCCATTTGATGGTCCGGGATCACGTCTTTCGCACGGATCTCCTCGGCGAAGACAAGACCGTACACAACATCGAATTCGTGATCGGGCTCGGCTGGTTCTTCTGACTGGTCGTGCCACCCCATTTCAGATCGACATCCAGGGAGCCATGATGACCGACACCCCACGTATCGATCGCCGCAAGCTCTGTTCGCTGCTCGCCGCCGCACCGCTGGCTGCCGCGCCCATCTCCGGTGCGTTGGCCCGTTCCGCGCAAAGCGGTCCCGCGCCCGACTTCACGCTGCCCGTCCGCGGTGGGGGAAGCAAGACGCTCAGCGAGCTGCGTGGCGACGTGGTCATGCTGAATTTCTGGGCCACGTGGTGTCCGCCATGCCGCCAGGAGATGCCACTGCTGGACCAGATCTACCAGCGTTTCCAGCGGCTGGGGTTCACGCTGCTGGGCGTGAACGTGGAGCAGGAGAACCGTCTCATCGACCGGTTCCTTGCCGAAGTGCCGGTGAGTTTCCCGATCCTGCTGGATACCCAGGAAGAGGTGGGCGCGTTGTATGGGGTAGCCGCCATGCCGACCACGATCCTGGTGGACCGCAGCGGTCAGCTGAGGGATCACTTTTTCGGCTATCGGCCAGGTGATGAACAGAAATACCAGGATGCGGTACGCGCCCTTGTGAGGGAGCGGTGATCATGCCCCTTCGCCTGCAGCGGACTCTGGTGGTTGCGGCGGTCTGCATGATCGCGGGCTGCGCCGGTATCGAGCCGTGGGTCCAGCCCTACGAACGCGACCGTCTCGCGGACCCCATCATGAGTTTCGAGCGCGACCCTGTCTCTGCAGCGTATCTGCAGAAACTGTACGACATCCGTGAGGGTGCCCGTGGTGCCACCGGCGGCGCGGGTGGTGGTTGCGGCTGCAACTGAGGTGGCTGAGGGGGCCAGCAGCATGCGTTTTCCGATCATCGTGGTTACCGGTCTCATGGTCGTTGCCTCTGCAGGCCTCACTGCCGTCTCAGAGGCGGCAGTGCTGCCGGAGGAGCGGATCGACGTGATGTACCACTACTATGATGGTGGCGGCATCACGGTCGAGGGTCCGTCGGTGCTGGTTCGCAAGCAGTTCGGCGAGAGTTTCTCGGTGCAGGGCAAGTACCATGTCGACACGATCTCGGGTGCTTCGATCGACGTCATCACGACGGCGAGCCCCTATCGCGAAGAACGCACCGAAATCGCCGGCACGGTCGATTACCTGCGGGGCGACACCCTGTTGAGCTTCGGTGTGGTCCGCAGCGACGAAAACGACTACAAGGGCCGGTCGTTCAATATCGGCGTCAGCCAGGAAGTGTTCGCGGCGATGACCACGCTCAGCATGGGCTATGTGCGGGGGTCGGACGAGATCGGCAGGACCGGTGAGCCGGACTTTCTGGAAGAACTGGACCGACACTCCTGGCGACTGGGTGTGACGCAGGTCGTGACCCGGAACATGCTGGCTGAGCTCTCGTTCGAGACCATTACCGACAAGGGGTTTCTCAACAACCCGTATCGGCAGGTCAGGTATCTGGATCCTGAACCTGGCCGGGGGTATAGCTTCCAGCCTGAGGTCTATCCGCGGCGCCGGACCAGCAACGCGGTGGCCCTGCGTACCCGCTATCACCTGCCCTACCGGGCAGCTGTGCACGCGGAATACCGGTACTTCAGCGACGACTGGGGCATCGATGCGCATGCGGCCAGGATCGGCTACACGCACGCCACGCTGCCGCGGCTCATTCTCGACATCCAGTACCGCTATTACACCCAGGGGGCCGCGGATTTCTGGAGTGACCTGTATCCGTTCCGCAGTGCGCAGAATTTTCTGGCCCGGGACAAGGAACTCAGCCGCTATGACAGCCACGCGGTGCGTCTCGGGGTGAGTTACGACCTGCTGAGATCGCGCATGGCGTTCATCGAGCGCGGCACAGTGAATTTCGTCTATGACTGGATCACCGCGGACTACCGCGACTTCCGCGACCTTCGAGTCAGCGCCGAATCTCCCGGCGAAGAACCGACCTACAGCCTGTCCGCGAACGTGTTCCAACTGTACTTTTCATTCTGGTTCTGACCCGATCGCTTCAATCAATCGCCCCACAGTTCGTTCAGCCGGCGGTCGCGGCCGCAGTTGAAGCGGTAGAAGCGGTATCGCACCGGGTTCTTGCGGTAATAGCCCTGGTGATATTCTTCGGCGGGATAGAAGGCGGTGCGATCTCGGATGGGGGTGACGATGGGACGGTCGAATCGGCCCGAATCCTCCAGTTCTGCGAGAGAGGCTTCGGCCAGGGTGCGCTGTGCCTCGTCAGCCACGAAAATCCCCGTGAGGTACGCCTCGCCCCGGTCGCAGAACTGGCCGCCGTCATCCAGTGGGTCGACATTTCGCCAGAACACCTCGAGCAGGCGTGCGTAATCGACGACCGCAGGGTTGTAGACCACCTTGACCGCCTCTACATGGCCCGTGCCGCCGCGTACCACCTGCTGGTAACTGGGGTTGGAGACATGGCCACCGATGAAGCCCGAGGTAGTGGAGATGACGCCATCCAGCGCATCGAACGGAGGCTCCATACACCAGAAACAGCCACCGGCGAAGACTGCGCTGGCGTGGGTCTCATCGGGCTGCGGGGTCGCGCTGCCCGAAGCTGACGGCAGGCTGGCACCCAGCATGAGCAGGCCGAGCGCGCCCGCGGCGATGACCAACCACTGTCTGACTGAGGGTCCCGTGATCATCCGCGCAGCTCCGGCAGGGGCTGGTCGCCGGGTACGAACGTCAGTGCAACGCCATTATTGCACCAGCGCTTGCCAGTCGGTCGCGGTCCATCGTTGAACACGTGACCCTGATGGCCACCGCAGCGCGCGCAGTGGTATTCGGTTCTGGGGATGATCAGGCGGAAATCGCGTTTCGTGCCGATGTGAGCCTCGATGGCCGCCCAGAAACTCGGCCAGCCCGTGCCGCTGTCGTACTTGGTGGAGGACTCGAAAAGGGGCAGGTGACAGGC
>SKYU01000149.1 GCA_007127715.1 Gammaproteobacteria bacterium
AGTTCGATCAGCGTGATGCCGCGGCTGCCTTCGCGGCTGAGCATTGGCCGCCTCACTGCAGCTGACGCCAGGACTGGCGCCCCTCCAGGATGTCGCCGGTGCGTCCGTCGATGTTCTCGCCTTCGCCCGTGTAGATCCCTTCGAGGTTTGTACCCCGTCGGCGGATGGTGGTCGGCAGTTCGCCGGTCCCGAACGCGATGCCGCTGGGCGGAAGGCCATCAAGCAGATCATCGTCGTCGAGCAGACCATCGCCGGTCAGATCGAAGACCGGTGCGTCAAATCGGCCGCCTGTGAAAAGATCGACATCCATCAGGTAGCCTCGTCGTCCGGAGCCGCAGGGGTCGTTGTCCGGTATCAGCGTGGTGAAACGGATACGCTCGGCGGTTCTCCCGGACGGGAACGTGCCCTGGCTGATGACCCGCTCGCCCTGATTCGAGCCGCCATATTCGAGGTCGAGATACCAGCCGCTATGGATGCTGAGGTCAATCAGGTTGTCGGAGACTACGCGGAGGTCATAGGGTTCAGATCCCGCAGGTGTGGTGAACGATTCCGACCGCTGTTCGACGATGGTCTGCTCCAGCAGCGCGCTCCGGCCCGCAACGGTGGCACCGGTATCGAAGATTCCATACAGCGTCTGCGTCTGCGCGCCACCGACCATACCGTCTATGTTGCGGAAGTAGCTGCCGGTACCGAAACTCACCACCACTGTAGAGGCGCTGCCGGGTAGTAAGGCGAGTGCGGGACGCGCAGTGACCGGTTGTGGCGCACCGCCGCTGTCAGTGGCTGTGTAGAGGCGCCGGATGGCGGCGGCAGTTGTCCAATCCGAGGAGATGGGCGAGCTCACGTCGAATACCCAGATGTTGCCCAGCAGATCTCCGGCGTAGAGTCTTGCTGCCTGCAGGTCGGAGAACGGGAAATCGGTGACCGCCACACTTCCCATGCCGTTCGGGATCGCCCCCGATCCTTCCCCGGTCTCGAGGCGCTGTATCAGGTTTCCGTTCTCGAGATCGACAACGAAGACAGATGATTGATGGCTGGCGGAATTGTATCCGTTACCAAAAATAGCCGCCCAGCTTCCATCGCGCAGCCGTGCGATGGACGGCTGACTGACACGATATCCGAGCTCCGGGTGCACGAATTCCCAGAGAAGATCGGGATTTTCGGGGTCGGTGACATCCAGCGCGTAGACGGTACGACCGCCGGCACCCATGGTGCCGACAAGCACAGTCCGCCATTGGCCGGAGAGATAGGCGTCTCTGATGGTGGGCGTCCCATCATTGAGATATCGGTAACTGGGTTCGGGTTCCATCAATCGGGAGACGACGGCATGGTCACGACCCGGTTCCGGCAGCAGTAATTCGCTCGGGATGTAGGCGAACATCTCTTCGCCGCTTTCCGCATTGAAGGCGTGCAGAAATCCGCTGTTCGCTGCAACGTAAATGACGTCTGGCCGATTGACATATGTCGCAGATGCCCGGAAGGCGCCATAGCTGACACCTTCCGCGCCCGGCAGAAGCTGATAGCCGAAATTGGTCTTGCCTGCATACTGTGGGTTGGAGCTGACGATATCGCCGATCAGTCGAGGAGTGCCCGTCGCGCTCCGGTCACGGAGCCCCGGCAGGCCTTCCTCGCCGCGGAGCCAATTGACGCGATCCGTGCCGCGCCCATCAGCGACGTCAGCGGTGTTCTTGTCCAGGGCGTCGCGCTGGGCGACTGCAAGATTGCTGAATTCCAGCGCTACCATGGCGCCGGTGTCTGAGCGTCGTGTGAGCAGCGTGCGGTCTGCTGGGGACCGGGACCCCAGCAGCGTTTCGGCATTCCATACAAGCGCGCCGGCTGACCCATCCGTATTGACTTCTCGCGCTGTCAGCGTGCCAGACCAGTCTGAGCTCCGGAAGCTGGCGGCATACAGCAGCGTATCTGTCTGGAGTACTGCTGAGCTGGTGGCGGCTGAGGTGCCGGACGTTTCGACTCGCTGCCTCAACTCTTCCATGATCTGCCGGAACCGCACTCCGAGTTCGGACGGGATGCTGACGTCAAGGAGAGTCCCACGGCTATTGAGTGTTGCATGCCAGAGGTCATCGACGTGGGCAGGGTTGCGCTGTGGGAAACTGGTTGGCCATGTTGGCGGGTTGGTGTAAGGATCGGCTGTGGCAGCCATGTCCACGTTGAAAATCGTGCCGGGCGTACCCATCGTGACGCCAAACAGATTGACATGAAGATCGCGATTGCAATCCAGCGAGGGATGGGGTGATGCTGCATTACAGGCATCGGGCACCGGGACGCGTCCGGCTGGCAGATCGGGGCGCGGGTTGTCCAGGTACAGTGCGGCGGCGATGTCTGCCATGGTGTTGGACACGCTGTCGGCGAACGGTGGCCCCATGTCGCCATCACGGTTGCCCACGCCTGCATTGAACGTATTGGCGTAACCATCGGTGAACAGCACGCCAAAGTTCATCTGGCACTCCAGCTGAATCGGCGCATTTGCATCGGTGCGGGCGAACTGTGCGCGCATGTGATTCACCGCTTGACGGTTGGGGGTGCCCCCCCGGCCGATCTGTGTATAGATCTGCTGGAAAAACGCATCCCGTTCTGCGGCGTTGCCAAGGTCTCGGATAGGCAGATTGGAGGCGGTGCCTGGAATGGCATTGATCCGATAGGTGCCGATCCGGAAATCGTCTATGTCGGCATATGCCACACCGATGGCTCCGCGTGCGGCCAGGTGACGCTTTCGATAATAGGTAAACCAGTTCGCAAAGTTCTGGATGGCGGCTTCGTAGTCGCTGGTTGAGACGAAGTTTTCCGGTCGGATTTCGTAGCGTACCATTGGGCTGCCATCTGGCGTCTGCCCGTCGATGATCGCCCCTGAACCCAGCACGCCGCCCACGTTACCTCGATTCGACACATAACCGAATCCATCAGGCAGCGGGGTGGTCGTGCGCAGGTAGAATGTGGCGGGAAAATAGGAAATGGCGACCCGGCGTGCTTCCGTGATGGGAATGTCGGTCAAAGCCTCCTTCCAGGTGTCGTCCGCCCAATCCCGAAACCGCGTGCCCGCCGGCAGGGTCATGCCCGGGTACATCTGAAACACGAAGTTGTTGCCATGCCGCTCACGCTGCGAGCGCAGATCGAACACCTCGGAGCCGAGCACCGGGTCCGTCGGTGCGCTGTCGGGATCAGCGTCGGCAAACGTGAAACCGCCGAGGTCCGGCCAAGGCTGGTAGTCTTCAGCCGGATCGAAATACGAGAAATTGAATTCATTCGAACGCATGAAGGCATATTCGCCGATCGGCGGAACAGCGTAGTGATCATGAGTGGAGTCGGCGTAGGCTCGACGCCCTTGCTGCAGTCCCGTGCCATTGGGGAAAAGATAGACAAACTTTTTCCACGTTGCGTTCGCCCCGCCGGCCAGGTTGAAATTCACCACCCCAGGTTCCGGGTTGTCCGACTGGTTAAGGCCCACGAACGAGTCGCGGTTGGTGTTCCACCAGGCGGCGCCATCATTGGACGTCATCAGGATTTCCGAGTCCATCGAACCCGAGTCGTCGACCGCCAGAATGACTGCTGGTGTGACTCTGGGCTGTACGAACAGAGGTGCATTCGCGATATCGACGTTCGCCACAGCAGGCATGGAGATGAACACCGTGGCGGCCGTGCCCAGCAGGGCCGCGCGCAGGCGTTTCCCTAAGCTTGGGGTGAAATGACGTGAGTCCATAACAACACTCCTGGGCTCGCTTGCGGCAAGCGCCGATTTACGTTAGTCGACCACCACCGTCGATTGGAGAATCACCACGGCGGTGTTCGATCCGCCGACGCCGCGGGCCGTGACTTCGTGACTGACGACGATGTCGGAGCCGCCGCTGCCGCTGATGTCCAATGTCGAGCCTCGTGAGCGCGCAATCTGCGGGGGTGATATATGGAATAACGGGTTGCCGCTGTGCAGCCCGCCGTCACTGAATCCTGGCGCCGCCGGCTGGGTGGGTGCCGGGGCCACGCCGTTCCAGGCCTCCGGGGTCGGGAGCTCGGCGGCCAGGTTGCCGGCTGTCAGCCGGCCCGCCGGACACCGGCGGACCGTCCTCGAGATGCAGAACGTG
>SKYU01000042.1 GCA_007127715.1 Gammaproteobacteria bacterium
CACCCTTTCGCACAGGCCTGCCACCACGCCGAGGTCATGGGTGATGAGGATGATCGCCGTGCCGAACTCACGGCGGATATCGCGCATCAGATCGAGAATCTGGGCCTGGACGGTGACGTCCAGGGCGGTGGTCGGCTCGTCGGCGATCAGCAGATCCGGCCGGCAGAGCAGGGCCGAGGCGATCATCACACGCTGGCGCATGCCGCCGGAGAACTCGTGCGGGTACATGTCGATGCGCCGCGCGGCCTCGGGGATGCGTACCGCCTCGAGCATCTCGATACAGCGGCCGCGGGCCGCCCGGCGACCCAGGCCCTCGTGGTGGATGAGCACCTGTGCCATCTGGTCGAACACCGTCATGTACGGGTTCAGCGAGGTCATCGGGTCCTGGAAGATCATCGAGATCTTCCGCCCGCGGATCGCTCTCAGCCGGACTGACGACATGTCGAGCAGCGATTCACCCCGGTACCGGACCGAGCCCGTGGCCCGACCGTTGGCGGAGAGCAGGCCCATCACCGCCATCATGGTCTGGCTCTTGCCGGAACCGGACTCGCCGACGATCCCGAGGGTCTCGCCCGCCTCCAGCGCGAAGAAGAGATCCCGCACGGCATGCACCTCGCCGTCAGGCGTGTGGAAGCGCACGTTGAGTTGGTCGACGGTCAGCAGGGACATGACGGAGTCTCCGGCCCGGACACTGCGGCCCGTGATTCAGCGGTCCTTGGGGTCGAGCGCGTCACGCAGACCGTCGCCCACGAAGTTGAAACAGAACAGCGTGGTCGCGAGGAAAAGCGCCGGGAAAATCAGCATCCACGGCGCCGTCTCCATCTCCTGAGCGCCCTCGTTGACCAGCGCGCCCCAGGAGGTCATCGGCTCCTGCACACCAAGGCCAAGGAAGCTGAGGAAACTCTCGACCAGGATCACCTGCGGAATGGTGAGG
This sequence comes from Gammaproteobacteria bacterium, assembly GCA_007127715.1. Classification (GTDB taxonomy): domain Bacteria; phylum Pseudomonadota; class Gammaproteobacteria; order Steroidobacterales; family PWYM01; genus PWYM01. Next base: position 935 of record SKYU01000042.1, read on the forward strand.
GTGACATAGACGGCCACCACCCCCAGCAGATTGGGAACGATGTGACGGCGGATGATGTTGAAGGTCGACACGCCCTGGGCTTCGGCCGCCTCGACGAATTCCTTGCGCTTCAGCGAGAGCGTCTGACCGCGGACGATACGCGCCATGTCCAGCCAGTTGATCGCGCCGATGGCGACGAAGATCAGGATGATGTTCCTGCCGAAGAACACCATCAGCAGGATCACGAAGAACATGAAGGGCATGGCGTAGAGGATGTCGACGATGCGCATCATCACGTGGTCGACGCGGCCCCCGAGATAGCCTGCCGTCGCCCCGTAGCTGATGCCGATCAGCAGGCTGACCAGGGTGGCGACGATCCCGATCATCAGCGAGATCCTGCCGCCGTGCAGGGTACGCACGAACAGGTCCCGGCCGAGAGCATCGGTCCCGAAGATGTGGCGGGATGCCCAGTCAGGCCCGATGGAGATGTTGTCCCAGTCGGTCTGCGCGTAGGTGTATGGCGACAGCCACGGGCCGACCACCACCAGCACGGCCATGAACACGATCAGGCAGGCCGAGAGCATGGCGGCACGATTCCGGCGCAGCACGTTCCACGCATCCACCCAGAGGCTGCGGCCCTTGACCTCGACGGCGAGCGTACCGTCGGCCGAGGGCAGCCCCATACCGGGCGTCCGGCCGGCCATCAGTACTTCACCTTCGGGTCGAGCAAGGCGTAGAGCAGATCGACCAGCAGATTGAACAGGATGATCAGCACCCCGTAGAACACCACCACGCCCATCACCAGCGTGTAGTCGCGGTTGAGCGCCCCCTGCACGAAGTACCGTCCGAGCCCCGGAACGCCGAAGATCTGCTCGATCACCACGGAGCCGGTGATCACCGCTGCCGCGGCGGGACCGAGGTAGGACACCACGGGCAACAGGGCGGGTTTCAAGGCATAGCGCAGGATGATGGTGCGTTCAGGCAGGCCCTGTGCGCGCGCGGTCCGCACGAAATTGCTGCGCAGCACCTCGATCATGCTGCCGCGGGTCAGGCGCGAGATGTAGGCGATCTGCGGCAGCGCGAGTGCCACCACCGGCAGCAGCATGTGGTTCCAGGCGCCACCGCCCCAGCCGCCGGCGGGCAGCCAGCCAAGGGTCACCGCGAACAGCAGGATGAGCAACGGCGCCATCACGAAATTGGGAATCGAGATCCCGGTCATGGAGACTGCCATGACGCTGTAGTCCGTGCGCGTGTTCTGCCTGAGGGCCGCGATGGTGCCGGCTGTCACGCCGATCAGCAGGGCGAGCAGGATGGCGCTGCCGCCAAGCCGGAGGGACACCGGGAAGCCGGTGCCGATCAGCTCGGTGACGGTAAAGTCCTTGTACTGGAAGGAAGGGCCGAAGTCGCCGCGCAGCAGCCCGCCCAGGTAACGGCCGAACTGCTGGATCAGCGGCTCGTCGAGATGGTAGGCCGCGCGCAGATTGGCCTCGATTTCCGGCGGCAGGGCGCGCTCGGAATCGAACGGCCCGCCCGGCGCGACCCGGATCATGAAGAACGCGAGCGCGATCAGGATCAGCAGCGTGGGAATCGCCCCCAGCAGCCGGGAGAGGGTGTAACGCAACACCTGGCGTGCCTCAGTGCTTGAGGATGTAGAGGTCGCGCGAGTAGATGTAGTCCTGGATGTGCGGCTGGTAGCCCCCGACCCAGGGCTTGACCACCCGCTTGGTGACGTAAAAGTAGATGGGAATCAGCGGCACTTCCTGCAGCAGCTCCCGCTCCGCTGCCTGAAGGTATTCCACGCGGCGCCCCGGATCACGTTCGGCCGCCGCCCTGGCCAGCAATTCATCATACGGCGGGTGATCCCAGCCGGAGTCGTTCATGGCGCTGGCCGAGTGCATCAGCTCGGCAAAGGTGAAGGCGTCGTTGTAGTCGCCGATCCAGCCGGCACGAAACACCTGGGTGGTCTGCTTGCTGCGGCGGGTCTCGAGATAGACCTTCCACTCCTCGTTGACCAGTTCGGTCTGGATGCCAAGGACCTCGTTCCACATCGACGAGATCGCCACGGCGATGGTCCGGTGGTTCTCGTGGGTATTGTAGAGAATCTGCAGGCGCAGCGGCTGATCGACGCTGTAACCGGCCTCTTCGAACAGCCGGCGGGCCTCGGCCTCCCGCTCGGCCTGGGTCCACGCCGCCCATTCGGGCGTCTGCTGCACGTAACCCCCGGCGACCGCGGGCACGTAACCGTACGCCGGCACCTCGCCCGCCCCGGTGACCTGCGAGGTCAGCCGCTCCCGGTTGATCGCCAGGTTCAGTGCCTGGCGCAGCGCCCGGTTGTTCCGGAACGGCTCACGGGTGACGTTGAGTCCGTAGTAGTACACCCCGAGGTAGTCGGAGATCACCAGCTCGTCGGCAAGGTTTTCGCGGATCCAGCGTAGCTGGCGGTAGGGCAGGTCGCTGGTCATGTCGAGCTCGTTGGCCCGGTAGCGCTGCAGCTCGGTGGACTGGTTCTCGATCGGGTAGTACCAGACCTCCTCGAGGCGGACATTGTCCGTGTCCCAGTAATAGGGATTGCGCACCAGCTGGATGTGCGACTGCACCACCCAGTCCTGCAGCTGGAAGGCTCCGTTGGAGACCAGCCGGCCAGGACGCGCCCAGCGGTCGCCATAGGTTTCGACGGTCGGGCGGTGCACGGGGAACGCAGCCGAGTGCGACAGCACGCCGAGAAAATACGGCGTGTAGTTGCCCAGAGTGATCTCGAGCGTGCGGCTGTCAACGGCGCGTACGCCGAGCTCCTCGGGTGGCAGTTCGCCAGCAATCACCTCGGCGGCGTTCAGGATGGGCCGAAGCATGATGCCGTAGTTGGACAGTGTTGCCGGGTCCACCGAGCGACGAAGGCTGTACTCGAAGTCTTCCGCCGTGACGGGATCGCCGTTCGACCAGCGGGCATTGTCGCGCAGCTGGAAGGTGTAGACCGTGCCGTCCTCGCTGATCTCCCAGGATTCGGCCACCCCCGGCATCACCTCGCCGCCGGGGCCGCTGGAGACCAGGCCCTCGTAGAGATCCCGCTGCAGGTTACTCTCGGGGACCCCCTCGCTCTTGTGCGGATCAAGCGACTGCGGCTCGGCGCCGTTACCCCGGCGGAGCACCTGGCGCTCGGCCAGCTCCGTACCGCTCTCCCCGCCGATCTCGACCGCCGCACGGCTGGCCGGGCCTTCCCCGCTGCCGCAGGCAGCCACCAGGCTGGCAGACAAGATGATCGCGGCAAAAGCGGTCGATCGGCGCAACTGGGCACTCATGCACTGACTCCTGGCTGTAGCTCCGCCGGCCCCCCCGGACCGGCGCAAGGGCTCCCACACTACCACACGGTACCGTCGGTCACGGTGCCGCGCGAAGGCTCTCCGGGGCTCCGCCTTCCGGCAGGCGACGGGAATGCTTCTTCAGGTGAATGAGCAGCAACGAGATCGCGGCCGGTGTGACACCCGAAATCCTCGACGCCTGACCGATATCGACCGGCCGCAACCGAGAGAGTTTCTCGCGTACCTCGTTTGAGAGCCCCTGGACCGAGGAATAGTCGAGATCCGCGGGCAGGCGGGTGGCCTGCTGGCGCTGGCTGCGCTCGATCTCAGTCCGCTGCCGGGCGATGTAGCCCTCGTAGCGGATCCTGGTCTCGACCTGAGCCCCGATCTGCTCGACCACCTCGTCATGCAGTCCGTCAGGATCGGCGGCCGCACCGACGGCGGGCAGCGCGGTCAGCATGCTGTAGTCGACCCCCGGCCGGCGCAGCAGCTCGAGAGCGTGGACTTCGCGGTTCAGGCCGCCGCCCAGAGCGTGGGCCAGCGCACTGTCTGCCGGCACGTCGGCAGGTCGCAGCAGCTGGCCGCGCAGCCGGTCTGTCTCCGACTCGACCGCCGCCTGCTTGCGGGTGAACACCGTCCAGCGCTCGTCATCCACCAGCCCCAGCTCCCGGCCACGCGGGGTGAGCCGGGCATCAGCGTTGTCTTCACGCAGCATCAGCCGGTGTTCCGCGCGACTGGTGAACATGCGATAGGGCTCGCTGGTGCCGCGGGTGACGAGGTCATCGACCAGCACCCCCAGATAGGCCTCGTCACGCCCGGGAATCCAGCCATCGGCACCGCCGACCGCACGCGCGGCATTCAGTCCGGCCAGCAGGCCCTGGGCGGCCGCCTCCTCGTAGCCCGTCGTGCCGTTGATCTGACCGGCGAAATACAGGCCACGGATGAAGCGGGTCTCGAGCGTCGGTGCGAGGTCGCGCGGGTCGAAGAAATCATATTCGATGGCATAGCCCGGCCGGGTGATATGCGCCCGTTCGAAGCCCGGAATGCTGCGCACGAAGGCGACCTGGGTCTCGAAGGGCAGACTGGTGGAGATCCCGTTGGGGTAGAGCTCGCGGGTCGAGAGGCCTTCGGGCTCGACGAACACCTGGTGGGACTCGCGCTCGGCGAAGCGCTGCACCTTGTCCTCGACCGAGGGGCAGTAACGCGGGCCCGTGCCCTCGATCTGGCCGGTGATCATGGGCGAGCGATGCAGCGCTGCGCGGATCAACGCGTGGGTTTGCGGCGTGGTCCGCGTGATCCAGCAGGGCACCTGCCGGGGGTGGTCGCTGCGCCGGCCGAGGAAGGAGAACACCGGTACGGGCGTGTCGCCCGGCTGAGGCGCGAGCTGCTCGAAATCCACCGTGCTGCCATCGATGCGTGGCGGCGTGCCGGTCTTCAGCCGGCCCACGGTGAAGGGCAGTTCGCGCAGCCGTGCGGCCAGCCTGTTCGAGGGCGCATCGCCGGCGCGGCCACCGGCATATTGCGACTCGCCGATATGGATGCGGCCCCCGAGAAACGTGCCGACGGTGAGCACCACCGCAGGTGCCCGGAATTGGAGACCCATTTGGGTGACCACGCCGGTCACCCGGCCGTCGGTGACCAGCAGGTCGTCCACACCCTGCTGGAACAGCGTGAGCCCCGGCTGCTCCTCCAGCATCTTGCGGATGGCGTTGCGGTAGAGCACCCGATCGGCCTGTGCGCGGGTGGCGCGAACCGCCGGACCCTTGCTGGCGTTCAGGATACGGAACTGGATGCCGGCCGCGTCGATGGCACGGGCCATGGCCCCGCCCAGGGCGTCGATCTCACGGGTGAGATGGCCCTTGCCAATGCCGCCGATCGCCGGGTTGCAACTCATCTGGCCCAGGGTGTCGAGGTTCTGGGTCAGCAGCAGGGTCCGTGCGCCGACCCGCGCCGCAGCCAGCGCGGCCTCGGTACCGGCATGCCCGCCGCCGACCACGATCACGTCGTAACGCCCATCCATTGGGGGATCCTCCGAACCTGTCAGAGCCGCAAAGGGCGAAGAAGTCTAGCATCGCCTCGCGCCCGAGGCGCGACCTGGGTCGTGTTCACGGGCCCGGCTTGCCCTACAATGCCGCCCCCATGGACTGGTTGCAGGCCATCGTGCTCGCCATCGTGCAGGGAATCACCGAGTTCCTGCCGATCTCCAGTGCTGCCCACCTGATCCTCGTACCGGTGCTCACGCCCTGGGAGGACCAGGGCCTGGCGTTCGACGTGGCCCTGCATGTCGGCAGTCTCGCGGCGGTGGTCTGGTACTTCCGCCGGGAGCTCTCCGGAATGGCCGTGGACTGGATCGGGTCGCTGCGCGGCCGGGGCCTGACCTCGGATGCGAAGCTGGCCTGGGCGGTCGGACTGGGCACGATTCCGGTCGGGCTGGCGGGCCTGGCCTTCCGCGACCATGTCGAGGTGCTGCTGCGCTCGCCGGTGGTGCTGGCCACCTCGTTGATCGTTTTCGGCCTGCTGCTCGGCTGGGCCGACTGGCGCTGGCGCGGGAAGAAGAGCGAGTACGACATCGGTTGGCGCGAAGTGGCCGTGATCGCGTTCGCCCAGGCCCTGGCCCTCATCCCGGGCACATCGCGCTCGGGCATCACGATGACCGCGGCGCTGTTCGTCGGTATGAGTCGTGAGGGCGCCTCGCGCTTCTCGTTCCTGCTGTCGATCCCGGTGATCTTCCTCGCCGGCGCACTCGAAACGCGGACGTTGCTGGCCATGTCAGCAGACATCGACTGGCTGATGCTGGGCATCGCCACGGTCGTCTCCGGCATCAGCGCCTATCTGTGCATCCACTACTTCCTGGCGTTCATCCGCCGAATCGGCATGCAGCCGTTCGTGGTCTACCGCGTGGTGCTGGGCGTCATCCTGCTGTCGATCTTCTGGCGGCCGTTCGGCTGAACGGGTGCGGGTGATCCTCAGACCCTGGCGCGACTCCATCGGGCCATCCACCACGCGAAACCCAGCGCCGCGATGTTCATCCAGATGGAATACACCGCCGCGGGACCGATCAGCGCCGGGTCATTCAGCACGTTGAAGGCGATGAATATCGCCAGCGCGGCATTCTGCAGGCCGGTCTCCATGGCCACTGCGGTCCGTCGGGGCGGCGAGAGGCGCGCGGTGCGGGCCAGAAGCCAGCCCATGCCCATCACCAGCAGGTTGAGCGTGATGACAGGAGCGAGCAGACCGAGCACCTGCTGGCTGAGCAGAGCCCAGGCGGAGATCGCCGCATAGAGGACGATCGCCGCGAAAACGACCAGCGCCACTTTCGCGAGGATCGGCTCCAGGCGCCGGGCCAGACCCGGCAGGGTCTCGCGCAGCGCAAGCCCCAACAGCACCGGCAGGGTGGTGGTGAGGAACAGCCGCAGCACCGTATTGCCCAGCGGCAGCTCGCGGGTGCTGCCATCGCCCACCAGCACAATTCCGATGTTCACCACAATGGGCACCGTGACGGCGCCGATCAGGCTGCTGATCGCCGTGAGCGTGACCGACAAGGCGGTATCGCCCCGCGCCAGGTAGGTGAGGAAGTTGCTGGTCGGACCACCGGGACAGGCCAGCAGCAGCATGAAACCCACGGCGATCACCGGAGCCTGGGGCCAGGCGAACAGAAACGCCAGACCGAGCAGCGGCATGAGCACGATCTGGCCGGCAAGGCCGACGCTGACGGCCCACGGTGCCTCGACCACGCGGCGGAAATCGGCCAGCGTCAGGGTCAGCCCCATGGCAAACAGGATGAGACCCAGCCCCAGCGGCAGCAATAGCTGATTGATGGTCGCGGTATCCACAGCCTGAGGCCCTCGTGATGCCGGTGACGGCGATCGCCGTCAGCCCATCAGTCCTTCACGGCGATAGAACAGGGTGGCCAGCCAGGTGACGAGCACACCGAGCGCGAGCGTGCTGATGACCGAGAGGGCCGCGAACCCGGGATCAACCGGTTCGTTGCGGATCAGCGCGGTCATCAGCAGATGCTGGCTGAGGCTGGGGACGGTCATCAGCAGCGCACTCGGCTTCACCGAGAGAAAGGCGGCGAACAGGATCGGCAGGGTGGGCACCACGATCAGCACGCCGACGTAGGTCTGTGCTTCCTTGTAGGTCTTGGTGAAGGAGGCGACCAGCGTCATCAGTGCCGCACCGAGCAGGACGAACGGCGCCATCAGCAGGAAGCCGAGCACCACCACCTCGGGCCCGAAGTTGGCACTCATGCCGAGCTCCTCCAGTGACACGAAGGACAGCCCGACCGCAAACGCCACCAGCGTGATGACCAGCGAGAGCAGCATGTAGCAGCAGGTGGCCAGGATCTTGCCGACCAGCAGGGTACTGCGGGTCACGGGGAGCGTGAGCAGCGGCTCGAGGCTGCCGCGCTCACGCTCGCCGGCCGTGGCATCGATCGCCAGGTAAAGCCCGCCCATGAGCATGGCGGCCAGCAGGAAGTAGGTGATCATGCCGAGCAGCAGCGCCGCGCGGCCGGTGGCTGTGGACACATCCACATCGTCAATGACTACCGGGCTCAGGATCTCCGGGCTCACACCGCGGGCCTGCAGGCGCATCGCACGCAGTTGTGAGCTGTAGGCACCAAGGGCACTGCGGGTGCGGTTGACGTTGCGGGCAGCGCGCTGTGCCGAGGCATCCTGGATGAGCTGGACACGCGCCGGCAGTCCCGCCTGGAAGCGCTCACCGAAGGCCGGATCGATGACCAGCACGACATCCTCGCGTCCGGCCTGCACGGCCTCGCGTGCCGCGCCGGCATCTTTTGACCAGTCCTGGACGTCGAAACCGTTACGCTCGAGGAAGGCGACGAGGTTGGGCGCGTGCTCTGCGCCGATGACAGGCAGGGTGACAGGCCGCTCGACGTCGGAGACGGTCTGCTGGATCACCACCGAGATCAGCACCGCGAACAGCAGCGGGCCGAACAGGGGCCCGAACAGCAATGCCGAGGCCAGGGTGCGGCGGTCACGGGCGTTGTCGAGCAGCTCCTTGCCGACCACAGTCCAGAGCAGCTTCACTGAGGGTCACCGACGCGTGAAATGGCGCGCACGAAGACCTCCTCCAGGTCGTTCTCGGCGTAGCGCTGACGAAGTTCATCGGGGGTTCCGCTGGCGGCAACCTGGCCATGCGCAATGATGACGATACGATCACACAGGGCCGCAACCTCCTGCATCACGTGGCTGGAGAGCAGCACGCAGCGGCCCTGCTCCCGCAGCCTCAGAATCAGCTGACGGAGTGCGCGGGTCGCCATCACGTCCAGGCCGTTGGTGGGCTCGTCGAGCAGGACATGCTGGGGGTCATGCACCAGCGCGCGGGCCAGGGCCACACGCGTGCGCTGACCCTGGGAGAAACCCTTGGTCCGCCGGTCGATGAACTCGCCGAGATCGAGCAGCCGGGTGATGTCGTCGATACGCCGCGCCAGCGCCGCGCCCTCCAGTCCGTGCAGTCGCCCGTAGTAGGCGATGTTTTCCCGGGCGGTCAGCTGGGGATAGAGGCCGGCCCCATGCGGCAGGGCCCCCATGCTGCGGCGGACGGCAAGCGCCTCGCGCACCACGTCCCGGCCACCGATGCGGGCGCGACCGCCATCGGGCCTCAGCACCGTGTAGAGCATGCGCAGGGTGGTGGACTTGCCCGCGCCGTTCGGACCGAGCAGGCCGGTGATCCTGCCGTCCTCGGCAGAGAAACTGACCGAACGTACCGCCTCGACCTTGCCGAAGCGCTTGGAGACGCCTTCGACCTCGATCATGGTGACGGCCCGGTGAAGTCCAGGAAAAACGGGGTGGGCGCCAGATCGGCCACGCAGTCGCCATCCAGCGCCTCGGGCTCTGCATCGGCGACGAACCGGGCCATCACCCGTGGCACGCAACCTCGGGCGGCCAGGCCATGACCCTGTCCCGGACCGACCAGATGGCGGGCGCGGGTCAGGGTCGCCAGCACGCGGTCGCCGTAGTCCGGCGGGGTGATCGGATCGAGCTCGCCCGAAAGAATCAGCGTCGGCACGTCGCCGGCAAGCGGTTGGTGCAGGTCGTCGTCAAGCACTCCAGCCGGCCAGTGCTCGCAGATCCGCGCGAGCATGCGCAGCTGTTCATCGCCGAGATAGGTCTCGCGCAGCCGGGCAAGCAGACTGTCGTCAAGGCTGACGCGTGGCAGATCCTCGGTGCAGACCACCGCATTGTGCATGCCCATCGCCAGCATCTCCTCGAGGCCACCCAGCACCATGTCGACCTGCGCACGCAGGGGAGACAGGTGCCCATCGGCGGCCTGGCTGATGAGCAGCGGCAGCAGCGCCACGGTCTCCGGGGCGTAGCTCATCAGCCGCAGCGTGGCGCGCACGTCCATGGCCGTCAGCGTGCGCTCGACGGCGTTGCCACGCAGCGGATCGGCGAGCACCAGCGTCGCCGGTGCCTGCTCCAGGTCCGCCAGCAGCGTATCGAGCCGGCGCTCCAGCGCCGGGAAGCGCTCTGCACAGGCCGGCGTATCGGCGCAGCGCGCGAACAGCGCATCGAGGCTGCGCTGCGCGAGCGGCGCGATCTCCGGACCCAGCGGCACATCGGCGGGCACCACGGCATCCAGGATGAGCGTCCTGGTGCGATCGGGAAACCGCCGGGCATAGTGCTGTGCAACCCGGGTGCCATAGGACACGCCGTACACGTTGAGCGTGGAAAACCCCAGGCGCTCGCGCACGAGGTCGAGGTCGCGAACGGCTTCGCTGGTGGTGAAGTGCCGGGGGTCGGCCGGCAACGTGGCCAGGCAGTCGGCCACCAGCTGTGGCAGCGACTCGTCTGCCAACTCCAGCGCTGCGGGTTCTTCAGGCAGATCGCAGTCGAGACGCAGGCTGCGGCCGGTGCCGCGCTGATCGACGACGAGGATGTCGCGTTCCCGCTGGATCCGGCCGAAGGCGCCGGCCAGCGCAGCGTAGAACTCGCTCGAGGCCTGGCCCGGTCCACCGGCGATGACCGTGAACGGATCCGGTCGCGGATTTGGCGTCAGCGCGGGCACGCGCGCGACGAACAGCTCCAGGCGCTCACCCTCGGGATCCGCGTGGTCCAGAGGGACGTCGATGCGGGTACAACGCGCACCGACCGTCGGCTGACCAGGCCCCGCTTCCAGGCGGCAGTCCTCGAAGTGCGGGGAGGCTGTCGCGCCGAGCGTCAGCAGCAACGCAGCCGAGAGCAGTCCAAGCGCAGTCATCGGGGGTCCCCGGGGCCTGAGGGAGCGTTACGGTATCACAGGCCGGGCGCTGCGGTGCCGGCGTGCGGCACCCGGGTTCACGGACTGAGCATCGGGATGATCAGGAGCATCGCCGCCGCGGTGATCGTGATCATCCCGAGCAGGTTGAGCCAGAACCCCGCGCGCGCCATCTGCGCGATGCTGACCTGTCCGGAGCCGAACACGATCGCGTTGGGTGGCGTGGCCACCGGCAGCATGAACGCGAAACTCGCGGCGATCGCGGCGGGTACCGTGAGCTCCCAGGCCGACAGGCCGAAGGCCGGAGCGATGGCCGCCAGGATCGGCACCAGTGTCGCCGTGGTGGCGGTATTACTGGTGAGTTCCGTGAGGAAAATGACCAGCGCCACCACCCCAAGCAGGATCAGCACCAGTGGCAGCCCGCCGAGACCTGCCGCCGCCGCACCGATGAAGCCACTGACGCCATAGCGGTCCATCGCCGCGCCCAGACTGAGCCCGCCGCCGAACAGGATCAGCAGGCCCCAGGGGATGCGCGCAGCATATTCCCAGTCCAGCAGCCGCCCACCGCGGCCGCGGCCATCGGCGATGACGAACAGCGACAGGGCGGCCGCGATGGCGATGGCGGAATCGTTGAGGCCGGCAAACGGCCGGAACTCGCCGATACCGATCGGCTGCAGCAGTGGTCGGGTCATCCACAGTGCCACCGTCACGAAGAACACCACGGCGACACGCCGTTCGGCGCGGCTGAGCGGTCCCATCTCGCGCAGCGCCCCGGCCACCATGTCGGCGACGCCCTCGACGGCCCTGCCATCAAGGCGATACACCCCGCGCGTCAGGACCCACCACGAAAGGGGCAGGAACACGGCAACCAGCGGCACGGCGAACAGCATCCAGCCGACAAAACTGATCTGCAGGTCATACTGGGCCTGCAGGAACGACACCACGAACACGTTGGGCGCCGTGCCGATGATGGTGCCCACGCCGCCAATGGTGGCAGCGTACGCCGTGCCAAGCAGCAGACACAGGGCGAAATTGCGTGTGGCAGGCCCATCGTCCTGGCGTTCGGCCATCAGCGCGATCACGCTGAGGATCACCGGCAGCAACATCATGGTGGTCGCCGTATTGGTGACCCACATGCTGATGACCGCAGCAATCAGCATGAAGGCGAGCACGATACGCGAGGGCGAGGTGCCGACACGCAGCAGCGAGAGATAGGCGAGGCGGCGGTGCAGGTCCCACTTCTGCAGCGCCTGGGCCAGCATGAAGCCGCCAAGAAACAGGTAGATCAACTCGTGCGCATAGGGTGAGGCGGCCTCGCGCATCGGCATGCCACCGACCACGGGAAACAGCACCAGCGGCAGCAGCGCGGTGGCGTACACCGATACCGCCTCGGTCATCCACCACACCGCCATCCATACGGCCGCCGCCGCAGCCACCCGGCCCGTCCAGGGCAGGGTGACGGTCTGCCCTGCGGCATCCACATAGGCCTCGGGCATCAGCCAGAGGGTGAGCAGGGCCAACGCGGGGCCTGCCGCCAGGCCCGCGGCGCGGACGCGCGATGCGCTCAAGAGGCGCCAGACTCAGGCGGTCTGCGGCAGCACATAGTCGACATAGCGCTCGCGCAGCGTAAGTTTCGACACCTTGCCGGTCGCCGTGAGTGGCAATGCCTCGGCAAACTCCACGGCGTCGGGCACCATCCAGTCGGCCACGCGCCCCTGGAAATGCTCCAGCAGTTCCGCGGCCGACGGCGGCTCGCCCGGCACGGGCACGACGATCAGCAGCGGGCGCTCCTCCCATTTGGGATGGCGCACGCCGATCACCGCCGCGGCCGCCACCTTCGGGTGGGACATCGCGATGTTCTCCAGTTCGATGGAGCTGATCCACTCGCCGCCGGACTTGATGACGTCCTTGGTACGGTCGGTGATGGTCATGTAGCCGCGCGGGTCGATGGTGGCGACGTCTCCGGTGTCGAACCAGCCGTCGGCGTCGTGGGCATCGCTGTGTGCCATCCGGTAGTAACCCCGACAGACCCATGGGCCGCGGATTTTCAGGGCACCGAAGGCCTTGCCGTCCCACGGCAGCGCCCTGCCCTCGCCATCGACGATCTTCAGTTCCACGCCGAACACCGGACGACCCTGGCTCGCGCGGATGCGATCCTGCTCTTCGGGTGGCAGGGCGGCGAAGTTCGGCGGCGGGATGTTCGCCGTGCCCAGTGGAGAGGTCTCGGTCATGCCCCAGGCGTGCAGGGTCCAGACGCCCTGCTCGGCCTCGAAGGCCTTCATCAGCGCCAGCGGGCAGGCCGAGCCGCCGACCGCGATATGCTTGAGCGTCTTCAGGCGCCGTCCGCTGCTCCGGAGATGGTTCAGCAGGCCCTGCCATACTGTCGGCACCCCCAGTGCGGCAGTGACCCCCTCATCGTCCATGAGTCTGGCCAGGGTTTCGCCATCACCCATCTTCGGGCCGGGCATGACCAGCTTGATGCCGAGCATGGTGGCGAGATAGGGCACGCCCCAGGCGTTCACATGGAACATCGGCACGACCGGCAGGACGGTGTCATCGCGGGTGATGCGCAGGGCGTCCGGCAGCCCGGCCGCATAGGCGTGCAGAACCAGGGCGCGATGGCTGTAGAGCACGCCCTTCGGGTTCCCGGTTGTTCCCGAGGTGTAACACAGGACAGCCGCGTGCTCCTCGTCCAGTGCCGGCCAGTCGTAGCTGGCATCCGCCTCGGCGAGCAGGGTCTCGTAGCAGAGCAGACCAGGCAGGACGCTGTCGGGCATGGCCTTTGCCGAGGTCAGCACCACGATCTTCTCGAGCGCCGGAAGTTTCGGCTTGAGCTTCTCGATCAGGGGCAGGAACATCGGGTCGGTGAACAGCACCCGATCGCCGGCGTGGTTGATAATCCACACCAGCTGATCGGCGAACAGCCGCGGATTCACGGTGTGGCAGATCGCACCGGAGCAGGACACGCCGAAGTA
>SKYU01000093.1 GCA_007127715.1 Gammaproteobacteria bacterium
TCGGCGCCGCCGCCCGGCTTGCACAGGATCGCCCGGGCGACACGGTGCTCGTGCTCGAGTCACGGGAGCGCATGGGCGGCACCTGGGACCTGTTCCGCTACCCGGGCGTCCGCTCCGACTCCGACATGTATACCTTCGGCTATGCACACCGTCCGTGGACCGACGGTCGGGTGTTCGCCTCGGGCCCGGAGATCCGCCGGTACATCGAGGACACAGCCGAGGCGGCCGGGGTCACGGGATCGATCCGCTACCGCCACCGCGCCACCACGGCCGCCTGGGACAGTGCGCACGCCCGCTGGGAGGTCGAGGCCGAGACACCTGACGGACCGCGGCGCTTCGAGGCACGTTTCCTGATCCTGTGTGCCGGCTACTACCGCTACGACCACGGTTATCTGCCCGCACTGCCGGGCATCACCGATTACGCGGGTACGCTCATCCACCCTCAGCACTGGCCTGGCGGTCTGCAGCTTGCCGGCCGGCGGGTGTTGCTGGTCGGTTCGGGCGCCACCGCCATCACCCTGCTGCCGGCCCTGGTGAGCGAAGGCGCCGACGTCACGCTGGTGCAGCGCTCGCCGACGTGGATCGCGGCCCTGCCCTCGCATGACGGCCTGGCGCAACTGCTGCATCGCCTGCTCCCGGCCCATCTGGCCCACCGGCTGCTCCGTACCCGCAACATCACCATTGGCCTGGCGTTCTTCCAGCTCTCACGCCGCTGGCCCACCCTGGTACGCCGACTGGTCCTCGGCCGGATTCGGCGCCGCCTCGGCCCCGATGCCGGCGTCGATATCCACTTCAACCCGCACTACGACCCGTGGGACCAGCGCTTCTGCGTTGCACCGGATGGCGATTTCTTCGACGCACTGGCTGACGGTCAGGCCAGGATGGTGACCGGCGAGATCGAGCGGGTCACCGCCGAGGGGCTGGAGATGCGTTCCGGTGAATCACTGGCCGGCGATGTGCTGGTCATGGCGACGGGCCTCGAGATGCAGGTCGCCGGCGGGATGACGTTTTCCGTGGACGGCCAGCGTTGCGACTGCGCAAAACGACTGGTGTACCGCGGCATGATGCTCTCTGGCCTGCCCAACGTGGCCCTGGCTTTCGGCTACACCAACGCGAGCTGGACGCTGAAGGTCGATCTGACCTTCGCGCGGGTCTGCCGGCTGCTCGACCATCTCGAACGTCATGGTCATGACTATTGCGTGCCCATACCGCCCGCGCAGACGGAGACCCTGCCGCTCCTGGATTTCTCCTCCGGGTATGTGCAGCGCGCACTGCCGATCCTGCCAAGGCAGGGCAGGCGCGCGCCGTGGCGCACCCGCCAGAACTACCTGCTTGACTGGCTGGAAATCCGTCATGGGCGGATCGATGATGGTCACCTGCAGTTTCGCGTGGCAGGGACGCCGGTTGCCGACGGCAGCAGCGCCTAGCCGGGTCCCTTGGTACGCGGCCGGCGGTCACTCAGCCAGCCGCGCCGCCAGAACCAGACCATCAGTCCGGTCGCCAAGGTAGCCATGATGCCGAGCGCGAACGGATAGCCATAGCGCCAACCGAGCTCCGGCATGTTCCACGGGGACACCTCGGGATCGAAATTCATGCCATAGATGCCGGCGATCGTTCCCAGAGGGATGAAGATGGTGGCGATGATGGTCAGCACCTTCATGATCTCGTTCATGCGGGCGCTCTGGCTCGAGAGATAGACATCCAGCAGACCCGAGGCGATCTCGCGATAGGTCTCGACGATATCCATGAGCTGGATGACGTGGTCATAGCAGTCGCGCAGGTGCAGCGCGGTCTGCGGACTGACCTGCAGGACGTCACCGCGGATCAGCGTATTGAGAAGCTCGCGCAGCGGCCAGATCGCACGGCGCAGGGTGAGCAGCTCGTGCTTGAGCTCATGGATGTCCGCAACCACCGCGGCGTTCGGCCGTGACAGCACGGCATCCTCGAGCTGCTCCAGGGTCTCACCATGCTGCTCAAGCACTGGAAAATAACCATCGATCAGCGCATCGAGCAGGGCATAGAGCAGGTAATCGACGCCGCCGCCGCGCAGACGCCCGCGGCCGTTGCGCAGACGCTCGAGCACAGGCGCCATCCAGTCGTCGTTGCCCTCGGTGAAACTCAGCAGCCAGTCCGGGCCGAGGAACGCCGAGAACTGCCGCGTCTCCGCGGCGCCCGGTTCGGCTGGCAGCCGAGCCACCACGAACAGGTGATCCTCATAGGCGTCGGCCTTGGGGCGCTGGTGACGGTTGATCACATCTTCCAGCGCGAGTCCATGCAGGCCGAACTGTTCCCCGAGCGCCTTGATCTGGGCAGCATCCCCCGGGCCTGCGGTATGAACCCAGGTCGTGGCGACACCCGGCCGGATCTGCTCCAGCGAATCCGTCGGGTCGAGCCGGTGTTCGACCAGGGCATCGACCCCGTAGGCAATCAACCGGGAGGTGGCGCGCTGGGCCGGCGTGTCGGTCACCAGCGTGCCCGGAGGCGCTCCGGGCGGTGTTCGGCGGCGGCTGTGGCGGCTGTGGTCGCGACGCCCCTTACGCTTTCGGCTCATGCTCAGCCCCCCGGTACAGGACGCTCTGAAGTTCTGCCAGTATGGACAGCGCGATCGCTGCGGGACCTTCTCCGCCGAGCGGCAGTCCGACCGGCGCGCGCAGCCGGCCCTCCAGTCGCAGGGCTGCATCTCCCACGCGCTCCAGCAACCTGTCGCGCCGCCGGGCTGGCCCGAGCAGGCCGACGTAGGGCACCGGGCTGGCAGCGACCTCACCGAGATAGTGCAGATCCGTCTGCAGGTGGTGGCTCATGATCACCACCGCATCCGCCCCCTCCAGAAGCGCTGCAGGCACTGGCTCGCCGGGTGTCAGCGCGTACACCCGTCCAGGGGCGGTCGCGCGCAACCGGCTGACGTAGGCCGGGCGGTGATCCGCCACCCGCGTCTCCCAGCCCAGCTCGGCGGCCATGCGCAGCAGCGGATCGGCATCCGGCCCACCGCCGAGCAGCACCAGACGTGGCGGGGGGCGCTGCCGGAGCACCACGAGTTCGAGTTCACCCAGGGTGACCCGGCCTGCGCGTGTGGTGCCGGACACGCCCTCGCGACTGGCCTGCACCAGCGCCTCCAGCCGTCCGGGCGGCAATCCATGGACCCTCTGTTCCTCACCGTCGAGCAGCAGCGAGGCGCCGACCGGTGTCTCGGGGTCGTCCGAGACCACCACCAGCAGTTCCAACAGACGATGTCCGGCGGAGAGCCTGCCCGCCAGCTCGCCAAAAGGCGCGTAGCCCGTCGCAGGCCTCAGGGGCTGCAGGAGGATTTCGATCAGGCCATTGCAGCCGAGCCCCAGACCCCAGAGCTCGTCATGGCGCGCATCACGCATGTCGTAGCTCACCAGCCTGGCCTCGCCCGTGGCCAGCACCTCACCCGCATGGCTCAGGAGATCCCCCTCGAGGCAGCCACCGCTGAGCAGACCTGCGAACCGGCCATCACCCAGGATGAGCATGCGCGCACCGCTCTTGCGATAGGTGGAGCCATCGGTGCCGACCACCGTGGCCAGCACCATCGCCTCCCCGGCCTGCGACCAGGCGTCGAACTGCGAGAGCAGCGTGCGGTCGATCACTCGTCGATGAAGCGCCGGGTGAGCGGCGCGTAGGCGTCGATGCGCCGGTCGCGGAAGAACGGCCAACCCTGGCGTTGGCGTTCCATCGCCGAGAGATCGAGCGTCTCCACCAGCACGGCCTCTTTGTCATCAGGCGCGAGACAGACCAGTGAGCCGTCTGGCGCGGCAATGAAGCTGTGCCCCCAGAACTCGATGCCGCCTTCGCCGGAGGGATCCGGCTCGAACCCCGTGCGATTGACCGCGACCACGAAACAGCCGTTGGCCACCGCGTGCGCCCGCTGCATGAGTTCCCAGGCGTTCTGCTGGGCCGCACCGTGCGACTCCCGCTCCTCCGGATGCCAGCCGATCGCGGTCGGGTAGAAGAGCATCTCCGCCCCCTGCAGCGCGGTCAGCCGCGCGGCTTCCGGGTACCACTGATCCCAGCACACCAGCACGCCAAGCTGTCCGGCAGCCGTGGGGAAACTGCGAAAACCGAGGTCCCCGGGGGTGAAATAGTATTTCTCGTAGAAGCGCGGGTCGTCGGGGATGTGCATCTTCCGATACTTGCCGACATAGCCGCGCTGGCCATCGATCACGGCGGCGGTGTTGTGATAGAGCCCGGGCGCACGGCGCTCGAACAGGCTGACGATCAGCGCCACGTCGAACTCTGCACCCAGAGCGGCAAAGGCCGCGGTGGTCTCGCCGGGTACCGCCTCGGCAAGCTCGAACTGCGCGGCGTCCTCGGTCTGGCAGAAATACCTGGAGCGGAACAGTTCGGGCAGACAGATCACCTGCGCGCCGCGTTCAGCCGCCTCTCGCGCCCCGGCCAACGCGCGCGCCGTGTTGTCAGCCACATCCTCGCCCATGCGCATCTGCACGAGCCCGACGGAAAGGGTTCTCTGCCGTGTCATCTACTTCGCCCGCGTGTCGTAGTAGGTGGATTCGTGGAAACAGCTCATGTACTGCTCCAGCAGCTCGGTCCCGGCTTTCGGGCGGATCACACCCTCGGCCACCTTCTGACGGATCAGGGTGTTCATGCGTCGTTGCAGATCATTGGGGAAGTACTGCACCGAGGCGAGCATGTCACGGATGGACGTCGCCGGGATGATCTTCTCGATGTAGTAGTTGCCCGGCTCTTCGGCGTCGGCGTATACGTGCGCCTCGGCCACCCGGCCGAAGAGGTTGTGCGCATCACCCATGATGTCCTGATAGGCGCCCATCAGGAAAAACCCGAGGTCATAGGGCTGGCCTTCGCGCAGGGCGTGCACCGGCAGGAAGCGCTTGTCGTCTCGCGCGGAGACGTAGTGGCTGACCTTGCCATCGGAATCGCAGGTCAGATCGACCAGCAGCGCTCGCCGCGTCGGCTCCTCGTCCAGCCGGGCGATCGGCATGATCGGAAACCCCTGGCCAATCGCCCAGTGATCGAGAATCGACTGGAAGACCGAGAAATCGCAGAGATAATGGTCGACCAGCTGCTCCTCGAGCTCGACGAACTCGGACGGCACCGGATCGGGGTCCATTGCGTTCACACGGTCGAGCACCAGGTAACAGATGCTCCAGTACAGCCGCTCGGCCAGCGCCTTGGGTTCGATGTCCAGATATCCGAGCGAGAACAGCGTATCGGCCTCGTTACGCGCCTCCCAGGCGTCATGATAGGCCTCGGAGAGCTGAGCGAGGGTCGGCGCTTCGCCACCGCTCTGGCGCACCCACTCGAGGGTCTCGAACAGGCGCTGGACGATGGCATGATCGTCGTCGCCCACGGTGAACCCATCCTCGATGCGGTCCTTGGTGTAGGCCCCCAGCACCTCGACCACCAGCACCGAATGATGTGCCACCAGCGCACGACCGCTCTCGGAAACCAGCGCCGGCGACGGCACTTCCTGCTGCTCGCAGACTTCCTGTACCGAGTACACCACCGCATTGGCGTATTCCTGCAGCGAGTAGCCGATGCCCGGGTCATCGGAGGAGTAGCCGACGTCGTAATTCACGCCCAGCCCGCCGCCGACATCGAGAAACTTCACCGCCACGCCGCGACGATGCAGCTGGGCGTAGACCTGGGTGATTTCCTTGACCGCCTGCTTGAGGATCTGGATGTCTGAAATCTGGCTGCCCAGGTGAAAGTGCAGCAGCTCCAGGCTCTGTGGATGGCCTCGGGTGTGCAGCACCTCCACCAGCTTGACGATCTCGGGAATGGAGAGCCCGAACTTCGAGCGATCCCCGCCCGACTCGCGCCAGCGCCCCGAGCCCGAGGTGGTCAGGCGCACGCGCACACCGAAGCGCGGTACGGCACCGAGCTCCTGCGCGAGCCGCATGAACTCCACGAACTCGGTGTATTTTTCCAGCACCGGGAGCACGGGCTTGCCAAGCCCCTGTGCCGCAAGGATCAGCCGCAGCATGGTGGCATCCTTGACGCCGTTGCAGATCAACAGTGCCTGATCGTCTTCCATGTGCGGCAGGGCTGCGATCAGTTCCGGCTTCGAGCCACACTCCAGTCCCATGGAGAACGGCTGCCCCGCCTCCAGCACTTCCTCGACGACCTCGTGAAGCTGGTTGACCTTGATCGGGTAGACACCGCGGTAGACGTTGTCGTACTCGGCCTCCTCGATTGCGATGTTGAAGGCGCGGTTGATCCGCCGCACCCGTGCCTGCAGCACATCCTGGAAACGGATGAGCACCGGAAAGGGTACGCCGCGCGCGCGCAGGTCCTCCACGACCTCCGCGATATCGACGGACAGCTCATCCTCGCCGGTGGGCATCACGGCGGCATGGCCATGCGCATTCACGTGGTAGTAGGCGGCGCCCCAGGCATCGACACGGTAGAGCTCTGCGGCGTCGTCCGGCGTCCAGGGGGCCTCGTCGTCATCCGTGTGTACACGGGGATGGGGATCGGCAGACATCGGCTTGGCTCCTACTGTCCGAGCACGCAGGCAAAGATCAGGGGGGCGACAATCGAGGCATCGGACTCGATGATGAACTTCGGCGTCTCCGCCGAGAGTTTTCCCCAGGTGATCTTCTCGTTGGGTACGGCGCCGGAATAGGAACCGTAGCTCGTGGTCGAGTCGCTGATCTGGCAGAAGTAGGCCCAGCGCGGAATATCGCTCATCTGCAGGTCCTGCTCGAGCATCGGCACCACGCAGATCGGAAAATCGCCGGCAATGCCGCCGCCGATCTGGAAGAAACCGATACCCTGTCCCTGACAGTTGTTGCGGTACCAGTCCGCCAGCATGATCATGTACTCGATGCCGCTTCGTACCGTGTGCACCCGCTTGATCTCGCCCGTGATGCAGTGGCTGGCGAAGATGTTGCCAAGCGTGGAGTCTTCCCAGCCGGGCACGATGATGGGCAGGTTCTTCTCGCAGGCGGCAAGCAGCCAGCTGTCCTTCGGATCGATCTGGTAGTACTGCTCGAGCTTGCCGCTTTTCAGGATGCGATACATGAACTCGTGCGGGAAATACGCCTCGCCGGTCTGGTCGGCCGAAGTCCACTCCTCGAGCACGGCGCGCTCGATCCGTCGGATCGCCTCTTCTTCAGGGATGCAGGTATCCGTGACGCGGTTGAGGTGACGGGCCAGCAGGGCCTCCTCGTCGACCGCGGTGAGATCACGGTAGTTCGGAATACGCACGTAGTGATCGTGCGCCACGAGATTGAATACGTCTTCCTCGAGATTCGCGCCGGTACAGCAGATCGCATGCACCTTGTCCTGGCGGATCATCTCCGCGAGCGACAGACCGAGTTCAGCCGTGCTCATGGCGCCGGCCAGGGTGACCAGCATCTGACCACCGGCATCGAGATGCTGCCGGTAGGCCTCGGCGGCGTCAACGAGCGCGGCCGCGTTGAAGTGGCGGTAGTGATGACGGATGAACGCACTGATCGGAGCGTTTTGCCGGGCGCTGTGCTGGGACTGGGCCATATCGAGGAACTCCAGGCAGACGGGCTGCGGATAGACCGGTGAATTTAGGGTATGGGCCTGAGGCGCTGCAAGGCAGCGTCACGCCCGGGTGGCCGGCACGGCCGGAACCTGTTGAGTGAGACAGTGGAAGGCACCCAGGCCGACCACCAGCTTGCGGCAGTCCAGCGGCACGATACGCCGCCCCGGGAAGCAGTCGGCAAGAATACCGGCGGCGCGATCGTCCGCGGGATCGGCGAAAGCCGGCATCAGCACCACCGAGTTTCCGATGTAGAAGTTCGCGTAGCTGGCGGGCAGGCGTTCACCCTCGTGAAACACCGGACGCGGCATCGGCAGCTCGATGATCTCGAGCGCCCTGCCGTCGTGCAGGCGCATCGTCTGCAGCCGCTTCAGGTTGGCCTGCAGCGGCCGGTGGTTGGGGTCGCTGCGGTCGTGCTCGACCGCGGTCAACACGGTCGCGGGCCCGACAAAGCGGGTGATGTCGTCGACGTGGCCGTCGGTGTCGTCGCCGACGATGCCCTCGCCCAGCCAGAGCACCTGCCCGATGCCCAGCAGCTCGCGCAGCGCCTGTTCGATGGCCGGACGGTCCATGGCGGGATTGCGGTTGGGATTGAGCAGGCAGTCCTCGGTGGTGAGCACCGTCCCCTCGCCATTGACGTCGATCGAGCCGCCTTCGAGGATCAGCCCGGCTTCAAACCGCGGAATGCCCAGGGCCTCGGCCATCTGGCGCGGGATCTCGTTGTCCAGGTCCCACGGGGGATACTTGCCGCCCCACGCGTTGAAGCCGCAGTCCAGGGCCGCAAGCGGCGCCTCTCCCGCCCGGGTCACGAAGATCGCACCGTGATCGCGGCACCAGGCATCGTTGGTGGGGAAGCGATGAAACACCACCTGCGCGAGATCGACCGCGCCGGATTCGAGCAGCCGGCGCACATGGGCTTCGTGGGTCGCGTCCAGCACGTTGATCCACACCGACTCGGACGCGGCCAGCGCCGCCACGGCGGCGACCATCACGGGTTCGACATGCTCGAAAGCACCCGGCCAGGAGGCGTGCTTGTGCGGCCAGGACAGCCAGGTCGCCTGGTGCGGCGACCACTCGGCCGGCATGTGGTAGCCGAGCTCCGCGGGGGTGGGATGCTGCATGGGCCTAGACCTGGAAGAGCTTGCCGGGATTCATGATCCCGCGGGGGTCGAGTGCCTGCTTGAGCGCGCGCATGACCTCGAGTTCCACCGGGTCGGACAGCCGGGCCAGCTCGTCCTTCTTCAGCTTGCCCACACCGTGCTCTGCGCTGAAAGATCCGTCGAGTTCCGCCGCGAGCGCATGCACCGCTTCCGACAGCGCCGCTCCCCACTGCGCGCGAAACGTGGTCGGGTCACCGCCCTCGGGCGGGAGCAGGTTGTAATGCAGATTGCCATCGCCGATGTGGCCGTAAATCGACAGGCGGCAGTCGCTGACGGCATGCACGCGCGCGGGCGCTGCAGCAAGATACTCGGGAATGCGCGAGATCAGCACCGACACATCGTGCTTCACCGCACCGCCCACGTGTTTTTCCGCCTCTGGAATGGACTCGCGAAGCTTCCACAGCGCATCGCGCTGGGGCCCGGACTCGGCGATCGCGCCATCGAGCACCTCCCCGCGCTCCATGCCGGCCTCGAGCACCTGCTCCATGATCTCGCGCAGGCTGCCCTCGGCGCCGGCACCGGACATCTCCATCAGCACGTAATGGTCGTAGGGTGCATCGAGCGGATCGGTCGTCCCATCCACGTGCGAGAGTACGAGTTCGAGCGAAGGCCGTGTCACGTATTCGAAGGACGTGACCGCGTCTCCGCTGGCCTGGCGGGCCACCCCCAGGAGCCGGCAGGCCGACGCTGCATCCGCGACCGCCAGCCAGGCGGTCTGGCGCTCGGTCGGGGCCGGGAAGAGTTTCAGCACCGCCGCGGTGATCACGCCCAGCGTGCCCTCCGCGCCCATGAACAGCTGCTTGATATCGTAGCCGGTGTTGTCCTTGCGCAGTCCCTTCAGGCCGTGCAGCACCCGCCCGTCAGGCAGCACCACCTCGAGCCCCAGCACCAGCTCGCGCGCCGTCCCGTATTTCAGCACGGCGAGGCCCCCGGCGTTGGTGGCCAGATTACCGCCGACCTGGCAGGAGCCCTCGGAGCCCATGGACAGCGGGAACAGCAGACCGTGCTCGGCGGCGGCAGCCTGTGCACGCGCCAGGACCACGCCGGCCTCGACCGTCAGCGTGAATCCGATCGGATCGACGTCGCGGATGCGGTTGAGACGGCTCAACGACAGCAGCACCTGGCCCTCGGCATCGTCTGGCGTCGCCCCGCCACAGTAGCCCGTGTTGCCACCCTGGGGGACCACGGCGAGACCGGCCTCATGGCATACCGCCAGCACGGCGGAGACCTCCGCCGTGCTGGCCGGCCGGACGACCAGGGCGGCGGCGCCCTGGTAGAGGCGACGCTCGTCGATGAAGTAGGCGGCCTGCTCGGCGGGATCGTCCACGATGCCGGTCGGGCCGACGATCTCGCGGATACGGGCCAGGGCCTGTTCGCGCGTCATCAGTACAGCAACCGTGCGCGCACGGTCCCCTCG
This sequence comes from Gammaproteobacteria bacterium, assembly GCA_007127715.1. Lineage (GTDB taxonomy): Bacteria > Pseudomonadota > Gammaproteobacteria > Steroidobacterales > PWYM01 > PWYM01. Next base: position 10,091 of record SKYU01000093.1, read on the forward strand.
ACACCCTTGAGTTCATCGAGCAGGGCATCGGCGTCCGGCAGCTCGACGTCCATCACGACATAGCCGATGCGGGGACTGGTCTGCAGGTACTGCGCGGCGATGTTCACGCCGCGGCCGGAGAAGATGTGGTTGATGGCCTCGAGCACCCCAGGCACGTTCCTGTGAATATGCATGATCCGGCGGTAGTTGCGGTTATCCGGCAACGCCACCTGCGGGAAATTCACCGCCGAGGCCGTGGAGCCGTTGTCGCTGTAGCGCACGAGCTTCTGAGCGACCTCGATGGCAATGTTCTCCTGCGCCTCCTGGGTACTGCCGCCCACGTGCGGGGTGAGAATGACATTGTCGAAGCGGCGCAGCGGCGAGATGAATTCGTCGTCATTCGATTTGGGCTCGACCGGGAACACGTCGAGCGCCGCACCCGCGATCTGTCCGCTGTCCAGCGCGCGCTCGAGCGCATCGAGGTCCACCACCGTGCCCCGCGATGCGTTGACCAGGAAACCGCCCCGGCGCATGGTGGCCAGTTCCGCCTCGCCGATCATGTTGCGGGTCTGGGGCGTCTCGGGAACGTGCAGGGTGACCACATCGGACCCGGACAGAAGGCTCTGCAGATCAGGTGCCGGCTGGGCATTGCCCAGCGGGAGCTTGTTCTCGATATCGTGAAACCACACCCGCATGCCCAGCGCCTCGGCGAGCACGCCAAGCTGGGTGCCGATGTGCCCGTAGCCGATGATGCCGAGGCGCTTGCCGCGGATCTCGTAGCTGCGTGCGGCGGTCTTGTGCCACGCCCCGCGATGCGCGGCGGCGTTCTTTTCGGCGATCCCGCGGAGCAGGAAGATGATTTCGGCCAGCACCAGCTCGGCGACGCTGCGCGTGTTGGAGAACGGCGCGTTGAACACCGGGATGCCCCGCGACTCGGCTGCCGCGAGATCGACCTGGTTGGTGCCGATGCAGAAACAGCCGACGGCATTGAGCCGACGGGTGGCCTCGATCACCTCGGCATTGAGCTGGGTGCGGGAGCGGATCCCCAGAAAATGCACATCGCGCACGGCCTCGAGCAGCTCATCACCGGTCAGCGACCCGCGCAGACGCTCGACGTTGCGATACCCCTCCTCACGCAGCACCGCCTCTGCAGACTCGTGGATACCCTCGAGCAACAGGAAACGGATGCGATCCTTGCTTAACGACAGTCGGCTCATGCGTGTTCAGGCCCAGGGTCATGCTGAGGGAAAAGCGCCAGATTCTATCATGGGGACGACCCGCCAGAGCCCTCGGCCTACGGACATGGATGCTTGACGGCGCGACCCCACGACAGGCTAGACTCATTCGGTCTTGTTATGAAAGCCGCGAGCGGAGCAGGAGAGGCCATGGCCGGACCAATCGAGTTCTATTTCGACTTCTCCTCGGCGTATTCGGCGATCGCGCGCCTGCAGATCGCCGATATCGCGCAGCGGCACGGGCGCGAACTGCGCTGGCAGGCCATCAGTCTGGGCGTGATCTTCCGCGAACTGCGCCATGCCCCGCCCTCCCCGGAGACTGCCAAGGGCCGCTATATCTGGCATGACGTCGAGCGTTCGGCACGGGAGGCCGGCATGGCATGGCGCTGGCCTGACCCCTTCCCCTTCAACAGCATTCCTGCGGCGCGCGCCTTCCACTGGCTGCAGGCCCAGGACCCCGCACATGCACTGCCCTTCCTGCACGCCATGTTTGAAGGCAGCTTCAGCGAGGGCCGCAACCTGTCGACCCCCGACGCAGTGGCCGGGCTGACGCGCGAGCTCGGCATCGACGGCGAAGCCGTGCTCTCCGGCATGGCTGAGCCGGACATCAAGTCCCGTCTGCAGGCCGCCACCAGCGACGCTGTCATCGCCGGCGTATTCGGCGCCCCCACGATGATCGCCGATGGCGAGATGTTCTGGGGCGCCGACCGCCTGCCCTATCTCGACCGCTGGCTGCAGATCGGCGACGAGGCCCCCGCAGGGCATGGCGCCACATCCGAGGAGTCCCCAAGATGACCGCTTCCGTCTACGTGCTGGGCGGTGCCCAGACGGATTTCGCCCGCAACTGGGCCCGCGAGGGCCTCGACCTGTTCGACATGTTCGCCGAGACCACCCGGGCCACGCTGGCCGATGCCCGGGTCGAGCCCGGGGAGATCGAGGTCGGCCATGTCGGCAATTTCGTGGCCGAACTGTTCTGTCGGCAGGGGTTGCTGGGCGGGTTCTTCGGGCTGGTCGATCCAGCCTTTGCAGACCTGCCCGCCGCGCGTCATGAGGCCGCGTGCGCCTCCGGCAGCATCGCGGTGCTGGCGGCCATGGCCGAGATCGAGGCCGGACGCTACGACTGCGCACTGGTGCTCGGGATCGAGCAGATGCGCAACGTGCCGGGCGGCGAGGCCGCCGAACACCTCGGCGCGGCCATCTGGACCGGGCACGAGTGCCAGGACGTGCGCTGGCCCTGGCCGCATCTGTTTGCGAAGCTCGGCGACGAATACGAGCGCCGCTACGGGCTGGACTATGCCCACCTGATGGCGATCGCGCGCAACAACTTCGACAATGGCCGCCGCAACCCCAATGCCCAGACCCGCCGCTGGGAGTTCACCGACGCGAGCTTCACCGCCGACGACGAGGCCAACCCCGTGATCGACGGGCGCATCCGCAAGCAGGACTGCGGCCAGGTCACCGACGGCGCGGCGGGCATCGTGCTGGCTGGCGAGCGCACCGCCCGCGCCTGGGCCAGGCGCCACGGCAGGACCCTGGAAAGCCTGCCGCGGATCAAGGGCTGGGGCCACCGCACCGCCCCGATCGCCTTCGACGCAAAGCTCGAGGCCAGCCGCGATGCGCCGCACATCTTCCCGCATGTGAGGCGCGCCACCGCGGAGGCCCTCTCCCGCGCCGGTCTCGAGGACGCCTGGCAGCTCGACGGCATCGAGACCCACGACTGCTTCACCACCACCGAGTACATGGCCATCGACCACTTCGGTCTCACCGCGCCTGGCGAGAACTGGAAGATCATCGAGGATGGCAGCATCCAGCCTGGCGGGCGGCTGCCGATCAACCCCAGTGGCGGGCTGATCGGGCTCGGCCACCCTGTCGGCGCCACCGGCGTGCGGATGGTGCTCGACTGCGCCCGCCAGGTCACTGGCAATGCCGGGCCCTGCCAGGTCGAGGGGGCGCGGGATTTCGCCACCCTCAACGTCGGCGGCAGCGCCTGCACCGTGGTGAGTTTCGTGGTCGGCCGCGACGACTGACCGGCTGAATCCGGCGGACCATGCCCGGCGGCCTGTGCCCCCCCGCTCATCCTGCGTTCAGCTTCAGGCTGGCAGGCTGATTCCTGCCGCGCCCGCGAGTTGCAGACTCCAGGTCTGCACGGCGCTGCGCAATCGGACATCAGGGGAGCCGGGACATGCCACGACCAAGTCTGCACATTTTCGCTGGCCTGATCATCGCCTGTGTGGCGCTGAGCGGCTGCCGGATCGAAGCCGGCACCGGCAGCACCGTGCCGCCCCCCACACTCGGCCTGGATGGCACCTGGTTCGGCGCGATGGAAGATCCCGACGGCACGCTGTTCACCCTGGAATGGCGCATCCAGGGTGAGCATCTGATCCGCGAAGTGGTGGCCGGCCAGCCGAGCGGCGCACGCGGCGAACTCTGGCGGGTGGCACCCGGGCAGCTAGAAGGCGTGCTGAGCGACGGCACCTGGGTCCGCCTGCTCGTTTCCGGTGACCGGCGCCACGCCCTGCTGGTGACCGACCTCTTCGAGTTCGCGGTCCTGACACGCGATGCCCTCACCCTGCCGCGCTTCCAGTTCGCCGATCTCGATGGCCGCTGGCGGGGACGACAGGCGTGGGCAGACTGGTTCGACGGCGAGGTGGTCAGGGCGAGCGCGTTCTGCGGCGCCGGCACATGCGAGATCCTCGCCGATGATGGCGTCATCACCGACCTGGTGCTCACGCAGCTCGACCGGACCTATGGCCTGTACCGCGGCGGCTACGCCGATTCGCTGGGTGATTCGGGCATTGCCGGTGCGCTGGTCAGCGCCGATCTGCTGTTCATGGGCACCTACAGCTGCCCGATCGACTACCTGTTCCCCGAGGACTGCACCTTCGGGGCGTTTTCGTTCGACTGACCGGCCACGAACCCCCGCGCCGACACACCCTAGAACGCGTGGTCGGTTTCCCCGTCTGTCCCCCTGTGTGGCGGGATGTAGGCGAACGGCGCGTTCAGGCCGGCCAGCACACGCGCGTCTCGGGCGTAGACGTCGGGCAGAAACAGCACGTCGCCGTCCTCGACGGCCACGGTGGCATAGA
>SKYU01000147.1 GCA_007127715.1 Gammaproteobacteria bacterium
CAGGCGGCGGAGCGCGGTGCGCTCGGCCAGAGGGACCAGATTCTGGTCACGAACCTCGATGAGGCCGTTGGCTGAAAGTCCGATGGCACCGGACTCGTAGTACGGCAGAAGCTGGCGATGGCGGGCGGACATCGCCGCCTCCAGGCGTGCGATCGCGGGTGTGGAAATGTCGAGGTCGGCCTGCTGGGCGTGGGCAGCGGGCACCAGCCAGCTGAGGGCCTGGGCGGCGAGCTGGCCGAAGGGCAGGGGCGGGATGGCTGCGCCCGGCGTACTTGCCTGGGGTTCGGTTTCGTCCGGGCGCCGGTCGTTCGGTCCCCAGACCCCGTCGATGATCCGGTCGGCCGCCTGTTCCGCAGCGGCGGCCGGAAAATGGATGTGGATGGTCACGCAGGCCGCGGCCAGCCAGGTCAGCGCCGCGACACCGAGCATTCCGAGCATCTTCATGTTGTGCGCTCCTTCATTCGTTGCTGGCCGGGTCGGCAGCCGAGGGGTACTGCTGATGTCATTCTGCCGCCTTCGCGGCGGCCCGCAAGCAGGAGTTTCCGTAGTGTCGCGTGAACCTGTGCTGAATGCGGCGGGGGTTGCGCTCAGCGGCCCTCCGCATCCTCAAGACGCTCGAGGGCGGCCAGTTGCGCCAGCAGCACGGGCCAGCTGACTCGCCGAGCCGTGCCGAGGACATCGATGCGGGGCAGTCCGCGGCCCCGCACGATGACATAGGCGCCATTGGTCGAGCCGATCCCGTCCATCAGGCAGACCTCGTTGCGCAGGCTGCAGCTCAGGCCGATCCGGTCATACCCGAACTCACTGAACACCCGCAGCAGCCCGCCCGGGAGTCCGGCGACGCCGCCACCGCCGATCGCGGTCAGGTTGTCGATCGCCCGCTGGCTGATGCGCCGTGGGCCGCGATAGCGGGTCGAGGTGGCGAGCCAGGCATCGAAGGCGCTCGGCCGCCAGTCGAGCATCCGCAGCCCGATGATCTCGCCGTCGAGGCGTCCGGTGATCTGGCCGAACGCGAAAGCACCGGTGAGCTGCTCGAGGTCGAGATCGTGAATCCGGATGTCTGCGGTGACCCGGGGCAGGGGTGAGAGCAGCGCCTCGATCCTCGGGGCCTCGATACTGATCCGACCGTCGAAGGCCTGGATTTCCAGCGTGCCCTCGGTGGCCAGGATGCGGTTGGCGTATGTGGCGCCGGGCAGCCGACCGGCCAGTTCACCGCCGAGTGTCGGCCAGCCGAGCGCCGCGGTCAGCTGCTCCAGGCTGAGCGGCTCGAGTCGGGCATCGAACTGGAACGCAGGCGCGGCCGCGCCGATACCCCGGGCCGCCAGATTCTCGATGACCAGGGCGCCATCGAGGATGGGGATCCGGGTCGCTCCGGGCATGTCGATGCTGTCAGCGGCGAAATGCATGCGCAGCTCTGTCGGGCCGAGCTCAAGCCCGAACAGGCGACCGCCCGACCACGCCAGTGACGAGGGCACCGACGGGCCTTCCAATCGCCAGTGCAGGCCGCCGTCCAGCCCGGTGATTGTCAGTTGCCGGTCCCGTGTGCTGAAGCCCAGCGCCTCGATGTCCACCCCCAGACGCGCCCAGCGTCCGTCGCGCCACAGGCCCTGTGCCTGCACCCGGCCGCGGCTGTCGAGCTGGTCCAGCGGCGTGCCGATCAGAAACGGCTGCAGATAGCCGGGATAGGCGGCCGGGAGCCGGACCTCCAGACGGTTGACGGCCAGCCAGCCTTTACCGTCTGCGCCCAGCCGACCCACGGCCTCCAGCGCCAGGGCCTCCCCGTCGCTCAGCCGCAGCGCGTGCAGTCGCGGAGTGCCCTGCTCGATCAGAAACCGCGCTTCAACCGCCAGTGCCGCCTCGTCAAGATCCAGGAAGACCGGCTCGGCATAGGCGAGACCACCGCTGTCCGCCAGCTCGAGGATCAGTTCCAGCGCGCGATCCGGCCAGCCGACCAGCCGCCAGCGCAGATCGACCGCCAGGTTCTCCGTCGCCACTGCGCCGTCGTCGGTCGCGACCGTGGTTCCATGGATCGAGAGTTCGCCGTGCGCGCTGATTCGCCCGTCCGCACCGATCTGCGCATCGCCGCGCAGGTGTCCCGCACCATCGCCCGTCAAGCCCGTCACCGCAGCCTGTGGCCACAGCGCCGACAGCCCCTCCAGGCTCAGGCCCTCCAGGCTGAAGGCCGTGGCGACCCGGCCGTCGGCCTCACGCCGGAGATCGATGGAGACGCGACCGCCGGCGAGTTGGAGGTCCTCCAGCTGCAGCGCAACCCGGCCCCCGGTCCCCGCGGTCAGCGACACCGCGGCGGAAAGCGGCGGCAGACCAGGTACCGACAGCCGCGCCCGTCCCTGCCGGCAGTGCAGCGCGCGGGTACTCAGACGCAGCGTCGCGCAATGGATTTCGACATCGTCCACGCGGCCGACCGGGGGCGGCAGCGTCATGTGGCCGATGCTGAGTTGCCCGGCGCCTGAGGCATCCAGCCGCGCGTGGATGTCGTACACGACAAAACCCTCACCACCGATCACCTCGATCTCGAGGGACACCGCCCCGGGCACCGCCAGTGCCGAGGATCCGGTCAGCGCCAGCAGGCTGCAGACCACAAGGCGGGTCGCCAGTCGGATGGGCAGCGCTATCATGGGTCGATGATGAGCCGAATCTCCCACACTGTCATGCTGCTGTTTGCGATCGCACTGCTGGCCGGCTGCGTGGCCAGGCTGGCCTACTACAACGCCGAAGGCTATGTGGTCCGCGAGGCCGCCCGCTACGTCGAGCTCGACGCCGCACAGCGGACGCAGCTGCGGGAGATCGTCCGCGATGCGCTGGCCTGGAAAGGGACTACGCGAAGCGCCGAGTACGCCGGGCTCCTGCGTGAGCTCGGCGAGGATCTCGGGCGGCTCGACCGGTATGGCTGGGAGCGTTACCTGCTGCAGGGTGGGGAGTATCTCGAGGAGCTGGGCGCGCAGTTCGCCCCCCGTCTGGCGACGCTTCTGCAGAGCCTGGACGAGCTTCAGCGCGAGGCGTTCTTCGCCGAGCTCGAGTCGCGTAACGTCGAACTGGCCGAGGAGCGCGCCGATATCGACGATCCGGCCGTGGAGCGCGTGGAACAGCTCGAGCGCCAGCTGCGGCGCTGGCTGGGGCGGTTGACGGCCGAGCAGCAGGCGCTGCTTGCGCAGCGGGCCTCGACATTCGAAACCACCGGAGACCTGTGGCTGGCGCAGCGGCGGCGCTGGCAACAGGCGTTGCGTGAGGCCCTGACCCAGGACGGTCCCGAGGCCTGCGGCGCCGTGGTCGCGCTGCTGCTGGAGCCCCAGGCGCTGTGGCCCGAGGACTACGCCGGGGTCATTGAGCGTAACCGCGAGCGCAGCCTGGTGCTGCTGGGCGAGCTCTCGGCCACTCTGACCGACACCCAGTGGCAGCGTGCCGGGCGTCGTCTCGAGCGCTACGCGGGGACCCTGGAGGGCATCGGTGAGCTGGCGGCGCGTGACTGGCGGCGCAGCTGCGGGGAGCTGCCCTGCCCACCGCCGCCGCCACGGGCCTGTCCCGCCGAGGCAGTCGTCTCGTCTCGCTGAGGCCGGGTCCGCGGCAGGCTACAATGGCGCGGCCCCGCGCCGGCGCGCGCGCGTCACCGACGGCTGACCCCGACATGGCCAAGCACGCCCTTATCGTCGACGATTCCGCCACGGCCCGCATGGTGCTGGGGCGCCTGCTCGCGCGGCATCGACTGGTGGTGGAGGCGGTCGCCTCCGCCGAGGAGGCACTGCGGCATCTCGAGCATGCAAGGCCGGACGTCATTTTCATGGATCACCAGATGCCCGGCATGGACGGCCTGCAGGCGCTCGCGGCGATCAAGGCCAATCCCGCGACGGCGACCATCCCGGTGATGATGTACACGTCCCAGGCGGGCGAAGTGTACGTGGGCCAGGCGCGGGCGCTCGGCGCCCTCGGTGTCCTGCCGAAGCAGGTCAAGCCCGTGGAGGTCTCCCAGGTGCTGCGTTCGCTGCGGCTGATCGAGGAAGACGTCGATGGCGAAGCTGCGCAGGTGGCGAGTGAG
>SKYU01000215.1 GCA_007127715.1 Gammaproteobacteria bacterium
TCGTCGAGCTTCTTCTGCTGGTGGGAGATGTTCTGGCCCTCGCCCGCCTTGCCCAGCCCGAAGCCCTTGACGGTCTTGGCGAGGATCACCGTGGGCTGGCCGGTATGGCGCATGGCGGCATCGAAGGCGGCGAATACCTTGATCGGATCATGCCCTCCACGGTTGAGCCGCCAGATCTCGTCGTCGGACATGTTGGCGACCATGGCCTTGAGTTCGGGATAGCGGCCGAAGAAGTGCTCGCGGGTGTAGGCCCCGCTCTTGGCCTTGAAGTTCTGATAGTCACCGTCGACGCACTCGTCCATCAGCCGACGCAGCAGCCCCTTGGTGTCCTTGGCGAACAGCGGATCCCAGCGCCCGCCCCAGAGGACCTTGATGACATTCCAGCCGGCCCCGGCGAAGGCGGCTTCGAGTTCCTGGATGATCTTGCCGTTGCCACGTACCGGGCCGTCGAGACGCTGCAGGTTGCAGTTGACCACGAAAACCAGGTTGTCGAGCTTCTCGCGCACCGGCATGGTGATCGCGCCCAGCGACTCGGGCTCGTCCATCTCGCCATCGCCGAGGAACGCCCACACCTTCCGGCCGTCGGTATCGAGAATGCCGCGGTGCTTCAGGTAGCGCATGAAGCGCGCCTGGTAGATCGCCATCATCGGCCCGAGGCCCATGGACACGGTCGGGAACTGCCAGAAGTCCGGCATCAGCCAGGGGTGCGGATAGGAGGGCAGCCCCTCCCCTGCCACCTCCTGGCGGAAGTTCTTCAGCTGGGTCTCGCTCAACCGGCCCTCGAGATAGGCGCGGGCATAGATGCCCGGAGAGGAATGTCCCTGGATGTAGACCAGGTCGCCGCCGTGATCCTCGGACGGCGCCCGCCAGAAATGATTGAAGCCGACCTCGTAGAGCGTGGCCGAGGACGCGTAGGTGGAAATGTGGCCGCCGTACTCGGAGCTCTTGCGGTTGGCGGCGACCACCATGGCCATGGCGTTCCAGCGGATGTAGGCCTCGAGCCGGCGCTCCAGCGAGCGGTCGCCCGGGTACTCCGGCTGATGAGCCACGGGAACGGTGTTGAGATAGGCCGTGTTGGGACTGTAGGGCAGATAGGCGCCGCTGCGACGCGCGTGGTCGATCATCCGCTCCAGCAGGAAGTGTGCTCGTTCGGCGCCGTGGACCCGCAGCACCGAGTCGATCGACTCCAGCCAGTCCCGCGTCTCCAGGGGGTCGATGTCGTCGGGATGGCTGATCATCGAATCTGCGCGTTGGGCCATGTTGCATCCTCAAGGGCTGGCGGCGGGCCGTCCGCGACCAGGGGCTGTGACCCTGGTTCGCCTTCGGCGGACATCCCCGCTAGACTGACGGGCTCGCCGGTGAGTCGTGGACTGCCCGGCGAAAACTTCCGGAATTTTATCATGTCCGCAGAGAGGACCCATGACCGAGGCGTGCAGATGAGCGGCGGCACCCGCAGGGCGGCCGATTCGGCAGCGGACATGCGCGCCGGCAGCGGCGGCGAGGCTGGCGAACGCCGGCCCATTTCGCAACGCTTCCGCGGCTTCCTGCCAGTGGTGGTGGACGTGGAGACGGGCGGCTTCAATGCCGCGACCGACGCGCTGCTCGAGATCGCCGCGGTCCTGGTGAGCATGGACGAGGGCGGGCGGCTGGTGCGTGGCGAGACTTTCCGCTATCACGTGCAGCCGTTCCCGGGCGCAAACATGGAGCCCGCCTCACTCGCCGTGAACGGCATCGACCCTCATCATCCCCTGCGCCCGGCCATCCCCGAGCACGATGCCCTGCAGCGGGTATTCCGGGAAGTGCGCCGCGAGCTGCGCGATACCGGCTGCACCCGCGCAGTGCTGGTCGGACACAACTCGTTTTTCGATCTGAGCTTTCTCAATGCAGCCGTGGCCCGCTGCGGCATCAAGCGCAATCCCTTCCACCCGTTCTCAAGCTTCGATACCGCCACCCTGGCGGGCGTGGCATTCGGGCAGACGGTGTTGTCACGCGCCCTCCAGGCGGCGGGCATGGAGTGGGAAAACGACCGTGCGCACTCCGCCGCCTACGATGCCGAACAGACCGCGGAGCTGTTCTGCGAGATCGTCAACCGCTTCCGCGGCCTCTACGAATCGCGGGTATGACCGCGCCCTGCGCGGGCCGCGACCATACCCGCGCGGGCGGAACAACGGTCAGGCGGCGCGGGCCTCGTCGATCAGCTGCGCAAGCTCGCCGGACTCGAAAAGCTCCATCGCGATGTCACAGCCCCCAACCAGCTCGCCCTTGACGTAGAGCTGCGGGTAGGTCGGCCAGCTCGAGTACGTCTTCAGCGCCTCGCGCAGTTCCGGATCCTCGAAGATATTGACGTAGGCGAACTCGGTATTGAGGGCCTTGAGAATGCCGGCCACGCGCGCGGAGAAACCGCACTGCGGAAAATCCGGTGACCCCTTCATGTAAAGCAGGACCGGGTGGCCCTCGAGTTGCTGTCGGATCCGCTCGTTCACGTCGCTCATCGTGAAAGTCCTCCATGGCTGCAGGCGGAGCCCCAGTCCGCCCGGATGTGATGTTCAGTCGGTGGGCACACGCAGGTGGTTGCGAACGGCGGCGACGCCGTCTACCGCTGCCGTCACCTCTGCCGCCCGCATACGCTGCGCTGCCGTCGGCACGCTGCCCCGCAGGAAGACCACCTGTCTCGAGGCCTCGACCTCGATACCGCCGGCCTCGACCGCAGTCTCGGCGACCAGGGCCGCCATCACGCGCTCGACCAGTCGCCCGTCGTCCACCTCACCGGCAGCGCTCCCTGCACCGCCCCCCTGGCCGCCGCCCATCAGCATCGCCGTGCAGCCGACAGAGAGGACCAGCCCGGCGGCCAGGAGCAGGCCGGGGAACAGACGCGACCGGGACCAGACGCGCGTCATCCGCCGGCGTACCAGGTATCGTCGCCGCCCGCGCGCTGCGGCAGCTCGCCGACGATCCGCCACTGCGTCTCGGCAGTCATGCTGCCCCACTCGGCGATCTCGTCGAGGGTGCGTCGGCAGCCCAGACAGATCTGCTGCTCATCGAGCGTGCAGATGTTGATGCAGGGCGAAGGTGGACGGGACTGGCTCATGGGCAACGCGCTTCCCTGGCGAGTGCTCGATTGAAGTATGCAGGATCGTTGCCTATTCTTCCATAAACAGGCCCCCGGCGCCCCCTCCGCGCCCGCCACCGCCGCCAGGGAGATGCGATGAACCCGCTGAATTCCGCCACCGGCACACTGCTGGCCGGTTTCGTCCTGGCCGCCGTCATCGCGCTGGCCACCACAGGCGCGCCGGTGATCAACCCCGATTCGCTCATCCTGTGGCTGCACGTCCTGGCGGGCATCGTCTGGGTCGGGCTGCTGTATTACTTCAATTTCGTCCAGGTGCCTGCCCTGGCCGAGGCTGCGGCCGACACCGCCGGGCCCGATGGCCGCGCCATCAGCCGCTACGTCGCGCCCCGGGCCCTGGCCTGGTTCCGCTGGGCCGCCGTGGCCACCTGGCTGACCGGCTTCGCTTATCTCGGCCACACCGGCAATCTCGGCGCCTTCGCCCTTGGGCTGCTCGCCGAACCGGTGGACACCTATCAGCTGACCATCGGCATCGGGGTGTGGCTCGGCACGATCATGCTGTTCAACGTCTGGGTGCTGATCTGGCCTAACCAGAAAAAGGTTCTCGGCCTCGTGGAAGCCGGTGCCGATGAGATCGCCGCTGCCAAGCGCACCGCCTTCCTGGCCTCACGCAGCAACGTGCTGCTTTCCATTCCGATGCTGATGTCCATGGTTGGCGCCGGGCACGGCGGTTTTTTCATCTGACCTGCCGACCACACGGGAGCCCTCCGCCATGTCCCTGTACGACACCCATACCGCCCTCGTGCTCGTCGATGTCCAGAACGATTTCTGTCCGGGCGGCGCGCTGCCCGTGGCCGACGGCGATGCCGTGCTCGCGCCTCTGAACCAGGCCATCACCGAGGCGCTCGAGGCGGGTGCGATGGTGATCGCATCGCGCGACTGGCATCCGGTCGCCCACTGCAGTTTCCA
>SKYU01000193.1 GCA_007127715.1 Gammaproteobacteria bacterium
AGGAGCGTGCCCCGGCCAGCGCCACGGTGCCGGTGTTCATGGCGCATGGCTCGGCCGACCCAGTGCTGGCAGCATCGCTTGGCGAGCACTCGCGGGATCTGCTGCAGCAGCTCGGCTACCCAGTGGAGTGGCACGCCTATCCCATGGGGCATCAGGTGTGTCTGGAGGAGATCCGCGCCATCGCCGGCTGGCTCGGCCGGGTGCTCACCTGAGTCACGGATGAGCGAGCCGCAGCCCTCAGAGCCCGCCCCCCCGGACGAGCGTGCCCGCCGCGCGCTGCGTCGCCAGGCGATGGTCTCGGGCCTCGTGCTGCTGGCCTGTATCCCGGCGTTCGCCTGGGTCATACTCACTCGTGAGTTGTCGTTCGCCGGATCCTTCGGCCTGTTCGGTGGGCACTGGATGCTGGGCGTGCTGATGCCCATCGCCGTGCTCTCGCTGGTGTCGCTGGTGCATGCGCTGCAGCGGCTGGGTGTCATGGCCGACGACGACACTGCCGATCGCCCTGCCGATGGAGATGCGCCGTGAAGCTGAGAGTCCTCCTGGCCGGTATCCTGGCGGCCTGCCTGGTTGCCGCCTGTGCCCCGTCGACCGATCCCGATGAACCCCGTCCCGGCACCGAGCCGCCCGCGCCCACGCTGCAGGCCCTGCCTGACAGTGACGACCCCGTGATGGTCCAGGTTCCGGAGCGCAACGCCTGGACCGTCCGCCGCATCGCGGGCTTCGATCTGCCGGCTGATGCCCGCCTCCCGACCCTGCGGCTCGATGCCGAGACGGCGCAGGCCTCGGGCTTCGCCGGCGTCAACCGCTTTACCGGCTCTTATGAGCTGGACGCCGAGGGGCTGAGCTTCGGCCCGCTGGCCAGCACGCGCATGGCCGGGCCACCAGAGGCCATGGCGCTGGAGCAGGTGTATCTGGAGGCGCTGTCGCGCGTTGACAGCTGGCGGCTGCGCGATGAGCGCCTCGATCTGCTGGCCGAGGGGCAGCGGGTACTGACGTTCGCGGCAGGCGAGTCCGGCGACGGCGCGGATGATCAGCAGGACAGTTCTCATCTTGACCCCCGCTCCTAACGAGCTGGGGGTTCACTGCCTTTCGATGGTGAAGAACGCATCGGCCGAGGACTGATCACCGGAGGCGGCCTCCACGGTCCAGCGGGTGCTGAGGCGATAGCGGACCCGAAGCTCGTTGACGGCATCGAACAGCCCCACGCCATAGCTGACGAACAGTCGGGGGCCCAGGTATTTGCCGACCACGAGTGACGCTGACCCGGGTTCCGTGCCGGCGGCCACGCCCACCTCGTCGAAGCCCAGCCGCCCGCCGATCTCGCGTGCCAGCAGGTTGCCGCCCGACAGGGCCAGCGAATTGGCTGCGCTGTTCAGCGTATCCTGCTCCCCGCTGTCGAGTTCGTTGATGCTCTTGCCGATGGTCAGGTAGGACAGCGCCTCGGCACGCGGCATCGGCGGGTCCGAGAACACGCTGATTTCCGGCTCGAACAGGCTGCCGCGCACCAGCGCGCCGGCAGTGATCTCGTCGATCCGCCGGACTGCGCGGATGTCCAGACCCGGATCGTCGATCGGCCCGCCGGTGAACAGCAGCCGGCCCTGTTCGATGGTCAGACGCTGGCCGAACGCGCCGAAGCTGCCATCCACAACGCGCACCTCGCCACGGCCCGTCGCCACGCCGTCGTCGCCCTGCAGCGCCAGCAGACTGCCTTCGACCCGGCCCCGGAGGCCTGCCACGTCCAGACTGACCTCGGGGCCGACATTGACGCGGACGGCGTAGCCGACCGTCAGCTGTTCTCCCTCGCGCGCCCGCTCGCCGACAATCACCGTGTCCGGGCTTTCGGCCACGGCTCCGGTGCCACGCAGCAGGCCGGTGACCCGCGCCACGGGAATGTCCACGGCGCCGTTGACCTGCAGATGATTGCCCCGGTAACTCAGGGCGATATCGGGGCTGGCCAGCACCCGGGCTTCCGGCAGGTCGACCAGCAGCAGATTGGTGCCCCGCAGACTGGCCGAACCGGCAAAGCCTTCGAGGAAGGTGAAGCGCCCATCACTTTCCACCCGGCCATCGCCGGCGACGGCGCTCAGGCGGAACGACAGCGCCTCCGGCTCGAGCGTGACCCGGGCATCGATATCCCGCGGTGCGATGCCCAGGGCCGGCACCTGCGCCGCGCCCTCGCGCCAGCTAAGCTCACCGCGTGCGAGCGGTTCGCGCACGCTGCCGTCGACGTCGAGTCTGGCCGAGAGGCTCCCCTGCAGTCCGGCGAGGTCCGGGACCAGCTCGGCGATCAGCGCCAGCTGCGCCAGCTCCGCTTCGAGGCTCGCGTCGAGCGGCAGCTCGGGGTCGTTCCAGCCGATGCTGAATTCCCCATCGACCAGATCATCGCCGGTCAGCGCGATGGCCACGCGGCCCTGCGCCAGGTCCCGGTCGCCCCGCAGCGAGATCGCCGCCGAATCCCAGCCCAGCAGGGATTCCTCCGGGCGTTCCGCCAGGAACAGCACGCCATCATTGGCGGCCAAGCCGCCGCCGAGCCGGGCGAAGCCGGCCTCGTCGGCGTCCACCACCACGTTGCCGGCCACAAACCCGGTCGCCACCAGCCCGTTGCCGAGCCAGCGGGTCAGGCCCTCGAGATCCAGCGCCGCGACACCGAGTTCG
This sequence comes from Gammaproteobacteria bacterium, assembly GCA_007127715.1. Lineage (GTDB taxonomy): Bacteria > Pseudomonadota > Gammaproteobacteria > Steroidobacterales > PWYM01 > PWYM01. The sequence goes on from SKYU01000193.1 coordinate 2,656, forward strand.
CCGCGCCAGGCCGCGCCGCCACGCCAGTCTCCGGCAAGACAGACGCGACCCAGTGTGCCGTCCATGCAGGTGGTGTCGATGCGGCCCGCCTCGGCCGAGAACACAAGCTCGCTCGGCGCCTGCAACGACCAGACGATCTCCTCGGCGAGCACCAGCGTCAGATCATCGATGCGTCCCGCCCATTCGCCGGCGTCCTGGTCGAGTGCCCCGTCCAGCGCGAGCACGAGGCTCGATTCGCCGCGGCGGGCGTCGAGGCTCGCGACGTGGCGCCCGGGGGTGCCCGAGCCTTCCAGGCGAAGCGCGTCGACGAGCCCGTCGTCACCGCGCAGATCCGCGATCTCGACCATCAGCGATGAGCGGTTGGCCTCATCGAGGTCCAGCGCGATGTCGGCGGCGATGCTGCCGACGAACCACTGCGCATATCTCAGACTGGCTGCATCGAGTTCCAGGGCCAGTGCCGGCAGATCCTGCCGGCCATGCAGCCGTCCGGCCAGCGCAGCACGCCCGCCCGCACCGGGCATGAGATCGTTCAGATTGCCGGCGTCCAGGGCGAACTGCAGATCGAGCGTCTCGCCCAGCGCCCCGGCCGCCGAGAGCTGCGCGCCGCCGACCGCGGCACGCAGGGCGTCCACGTGCAGGGTCTGCCCGCGCAGCGCCAGCCGGGCCTCGCCGTCGACGTCGCGGTTGCGCAGGCGACCCTCCAGCGGCAGCAGCTCCAAAACGACGTCGGCCTCCTCGCCGAGCTGGCCCCGCACCGCCAGGGTTGCCGCAAGACGCCCGCTCCAGCCCGGATAGTGGCTGCCCGGGTCGATGTCCTGGAACGCCAGCGTGAAATCCATGTCCGCGCCGTCCTGCCAGGCAAGCCGCCCCTCGCCCTGGCCAGTCCCGTCCAGCAGCGCGAGGCGCAGGCGACTGAATTCCGCCTGACCGGCATCTCCGCTGACTTCCAGGTCGAGTGCCAGGGGTGGCTGCTCGGGCAACCGCGCTTCGGCATCGAGCGTCGCCGACCAGGACAGCGCCTGCGGGTCGAGCCCCGCCCGGGCATTGCCACGGACCCGGACCTGACCCTCCTCATCATCCGCGACCAGCCGATCCAGCCAGAGGGTCTGTTCGCGCAGACGGCCGTCCAGCGAGAGCTCGACCGCCGGCAGTTCCCCCGAGCGGCCACGCGCCTGTACCGCAAAATCGTAGGCGTCCGCGACACCACTGGCGTCCACCGACAGGCTTTCCAGCGCAATCTGGCGAGGGCTGCCATCCAGCGGCCAGCCGGTGTTCTCGGCTGCAAGTGCCAGCTGTGCCGCACCGGTCTCCGGTGCGAATTCGCCCCGGGCCGTCACCACCCCGCCGTCCTCGAGCGCGATCCGCGCGTTCTCGAGCCGCGCCAGTCCGTCCTGCCAGCCGGCGATGAGATCGAGCGCCACCGGGCCTTCGATCCAGGTCGGCGCCCCGACCGACCCGCGCAGCCGGGTCCGCGCGATCTCGCCGCGCAGCGCAAGCTCCGCCCGGAGGCCTGCGAGGGTCTCCGGCCACAGCCCGCCATCCGCGGTCAGCGGCGCCAGCGTCAGCTGCAGATCCCAGGCGGGTGCCTCCGGCAGGCCCTGGAGCTCTCCGCCGAGGCGGGCCTCCACCAGCCCGGTGAGGCGTTGCTCGAGTTCCAGTGCCGCCAGGGGTCCGCGCAGGCGCGTGGTGCCGGCGAGCGGTCGGGTCGCCTCCGGCAGCTCGACCGCCCAGTCGAGGTCCAGGGACTGTGGCTCTGCAAGAGCCGTGGAAAGCCGGCCTTCGGTCTCCAGCCGTGCGTCCAGATCATCGCGCCGCAGCGACAGCCGCAGCTCCCGCAGCGCCACTCTGGTGCCGCGCCAGCCTGCGGCGACGTCGAGCGACAGCGCCTCGAGTTCAACGGCCTCCTCACGCAGCAGCCTGCCCTCGCGCACCCGCAGCTGCTCGATCTCGATGCGGACCGGCAGCTCGATGGCCTCGGGCCAGGGTGCGGGTTCGGTGGGGGGTGGCTCCGGCGGCTGCACGGGCGGCGACAGCAGGGTGACCGTCGGCTGCTCGAGGGTCAGCTCCAGCACCCGCACCTCGCGCCGGTAGGCCAGGCGCCAGGGCCGCCAGTCCAGCGTCAGGGAAGGGACATTGATCTCCACGGCGTCCAGCCTGACCCGCAGGCCCTCGAGCGTCAGGGGACCGACCAGCCGGCCCTCGACCGCATCGATCTCCACCGGGACGGCCTCCAGGGCCGTCACCCGCGCGACCGCGAAGCGCAGTCCCGCCTCGCTGGCCAGCACCCAGGTGACCGCGGCGATCAGGGCGACCAGCAGCAGCAGGGGTGACCAGAGGAGCAGACGGCGCAGCATCACAGGTCCGGCCGAATGCTGATGTGCAGCCGGGGTGAGCGGCTCTCGGTCAGCGGTTGCGCCACCTCCACCCGAATGCGACCGATGGGCGTGAGGAAATGTACGCCAAGTCCCGCGGAGACCTCGGGGGTGTCGTCCAGGCGGGCAAGCGCACCGCCCGTGTCGACAAAGGCTGCTACATGCCACGGACCGCTGATCCGGCGCTGGACCTCCACGCTGCCGAAGACCAAGTGACGTCCGCCGATGCTGCGGCCCTCCTCGTCGGTCGGGCCGAGCTTGTTGAAGCCATAACCACGCACGCTCTGGTCGCCGCCGGCGAAGAAGCGCTGCGAGGCGGGCAGTTCGCCAAAGCCGTCGACGATCCCCAGGCCGAGTTCCCCGCGAAGCGCCAGCCGCCAGTCATCGCCAGGCGAGGTCACCCGGCTCGCACCGAGATGGATCCGCAGGAAATCGGTCCTCGCGGCCAGCAGGCCGTGCGATCCCCGGACTTCGGCCCGCAGCCGATGCCCGCGTGTGGGGACCAGCGGGTCGTCGGCGATCAGCCGCTCGAAACCGATGCCCGGGACGATCGAGGTGTCCGAGAAGCGCGCGCCGTCCGGTAACCGCGTACGCTCGTCCACCACATCGGCGAACAGGTTGCGCTGCCAGTTGCCGAGCACCCGCCGGTGGTTCACGCCGAGCGTGGCACGCTGGCTGCTGACGTCGGCGAGATCCTCGGCGGCGAGGGTGCTGCGGATGGACAGGCGCTCACGCAGCGGATCGCCGAAGGGAATGATGTACTGCGTGGAGAGCTCGGTGATGGGCTGGGACACCTGCAGCTGCATGTTGGCGCGGTGACCGCGCTGGTTGATGCGCCGCCAGTCCCAGCCGATGCTGCCGCGGGCCCGCGTGTCCGTGCCGTACCCAACACCGAGGCGGATACGCTGGCGTCGGGACGGCACGGTCTCGACGTTCACGGGCACGGTTCGTGTCGCGGGGTCGCGCTCGCCGGTCTCCACCACGACATTGGCGAAGTACTGGCTGTCGGTCAGGGCATACTGGGTCCGCAACAGCCGCTCGTTGTCGAACGGCTCCCCCTCGCGGGTGAACACCAGCCGGTCGATCAGCGACTGGTTGAGGATGTCCTGGTCGATCACCACCTCGCCGAAGCGGTAGCGTGGCCCGGTATCCATCACCAGGATGGCGCTGGCCGAAAGCGCCGCGGGGTCGATCTCCAGGCGTCGCTCGGGGAAGCTGCGATCGAAGAACCCATGCGTGCTGGCGGCGCGTTCGAGGCGGGCGCGCAGCTGGTCGAAGTCGGGGTGGCGCAGCTGTCGGCCTTCCGCCAGCGGTGCCTCCGCCAGCAGCGCCATGAAGCTCGGATGGTCGCGTCCTTCGCCGACCACCTGCAGGCGCACCGAGGTGAGGCGCACCGGCTCGCCCGGCTGGATCTCGAAGCGCGCGATCCAGTCCCCTCCGTCACGGGTGAGGCTGCGCGAGACCACCCGGGCGTCGTAATAGCCGAAAGGGCGCAGGGCCTCGCGAATCTGGCGTGGCGCCCGGTCGTAGAGTCGGCGGACCGCAGCTTCGGAAAGATCCTCGCGTTCGGCGAAGCGCACGAGATCCAGCCAGGCCCTGACGTTCGCCGCGGCTTCGCCGTCCACGCCGCTCAGCTGGACGCGGATCCTGGCCTCCGCGACGATCGGGCCGAGCACCAGCCACAGGCTTGTCAGCAGCACCACCACGATGCGCAGGTGGGGCGCGCGCGCGCGTGCCGAGGGGCGCGGGGGGGCAGGGAACACGGTGGTCGCCGACATCCGTCGCGTCAGCGCGGCAGGTTGTCGATCGCCAGCGGCGGCAGCGGATCTGCCGGCGCGAGACCGAGCACACGGGCATAGAAGCTGTATTCCGCGGCAATACAGCGCGAGAGCGTTTCTGCCTGCCGGAAGCCATGACCCTCGTCGGCGAAGGTCATCAGGGCGACCGGCACGCCTTGGGCGCGCAGCGCATCGGCCATGCGCTGGGACTGCTCGGGGGGCACGACACGGTCACGCAGGCCCTGGAAGAACACCACCGGGCGGCGCAGTCGGCTGGCGTGGTGCAGGGGCGAGCGCGCCTGCATACGTGCCTGGCGGTCTTCCCCTTCGCCCACCAGCGCACGATCGTAGCCGGCTTCGAACCGGTGGGTGTTGGCGAACAGTGAGTCCAGGTCGGCGACTCCGTAGTAGCTGGCCCCTGCGGCGAAGGTGTCGTGAAACGTGAGCGCGCAGAGCACTGTGAAACCGCCGGCACTGGAGCCCGAGATCAGCAGCCTGGCAGGGTCTGCGAGGCCCTGTTCGGCCAGCCAGAGCGCACCGCGGCAGCAGTCTTCGGTATCTGAGACACCCCACTGCCCGTAAAGTTTGCGCCGATAGGCGCGCCCGAAGCCTGTGCTGCCGCGGTAATTGACGTCGAGTACAGCGAAGCCGCGGCTGGTCCAGAACTGGATCCTCGCATCGAAGCCCGGATCGGCGGCGCCGGTGGGTCCGCCGTGACAGCGCACCAGCAGGGGAGGGCGCTCGTCCGGCGGAGCGGTGACGGCAGGATTGACGGGGGGGTAGTACAGGCCATGGGCCGTGTCGCCCTCGCCGGTCGAGAAACGGATGGCGCGCGCGGCCGACACCTGCTCGGGCGCCAGTGTCTCCAGCCCCGTCTGGCGAAGCGCCCGCACCGCCCCGTCGCGCCAGCGCAATACGCTGTTGCCGCGGGTCGCCGAAGCCGCCAGCCAGGTGGCCCCCTCGCCGGGTCGTGCCGAGAGGTGATCGATCGCCACCCAGTCGCCCGCCACCACTTCACTGCGTCCGGTGGCGAGGTAAACCCGCTCGACCTGCCAGAATCCCTCGCGGCAGACCGCGCATAGCACGCTCGCCCGGTCGGCAAACCCGTAGGTCGACATCCCGAACACCCACTGCGGCAACCCGAGTTCCCCGTCCGGCCGGTAGACAGGGTGCACCGCGGCGGCGTCGAGCGCCTGGAGCGCGTAGAGCTGCCAGCGGTCCTCGCGGTCGCTGACGAAGTAGAGTCGACCGTCCGGCCCCCACTGGGGCTGGAACACCGACTCGTCGTGACCGCCGGCGACCACTCGGGCGTTGTGCGGGCGGCCGGCGGGGTCAAGGTCGGCCAGCCACAGACGGGTCCCGTCCCAGGGCATGTGCGGGCTGCTCCAGCTCAACCATGCGAGCCGCCGGCCGTCGGGTGCCGGACAGGGATTCGAGTAGAAATCCTCGCCCTCTGCGAGCACCGTCATCTCGCCGCCCTGCAGGGAGATCGCCACCAGCGCCTGGGTAATGCCGGCGGCCTCCCGGCGTTCGCGCACCGCGAGCAGGCGCTCGTGCGGCGGATCGGCGACGAGGTCGGCGAAGTCGTCCTGGTCATCGCCGCAGAGCTGAACCGGTGAGCCGTCATCGACCGCGTAGATCGCGTGGTCGGCCGCGTTGACGAACCAGAGGCGCCGGTCGAGCACTGTCCAGGCGCCGCCACCGTACTCGTTGACGGCACTGCGCACGCTGTAGCCGGGTGGCACCAGGTCGCGAAGACGCCCGTCCGGCTCCGCGGCCACCACCACGCCGCGGCCCTGTTCCGCTGGCCGCCCTTCCAGCCACAGCGTCCGCTGACCCTGGACGCGGGGTGCTGAGAGTCGCATGCCGGCACGCGCGACCATGGCCGGCGAGATGCTCGAAGGCCAGCTGCCGTAGGCCAGCGTCGGTCGGGAGGCGCCCATCGGTCAGGCGCCCCAGCCAAGCTGCAGTCGGCTGGTGCCCGTCGGTCGGGCATCCGGGCCGAAACGTCGTTCATGCCAGTGAAGCGTGCCGTCCTGGTCGACCACCAGGACGCTCGAGCAGCGGGTGCCATAGTCGCTGCCACTGACGAAAATCGCCGACAGCCAGCGTTCGCGCGTGCGGTCGAGGCCCGTGTCCGGCAGGGCTGTGTCCGCGGCTGGCGCATCGTCGGCGAGCAGCGCGAAGGCGGCCTCGATCAGCCGCTCCAGCGTATCGCCATTGCCTGCCAGGGCCCGGCCAAGACTGTCCCGTGCCCTGCGGGTTTTCGGCCAGTCGACTCCGGGCGGGGCATTGCTGACCGCGTGGATGCCCGGGCCAAGCGTCAGGGGGGCGGCCGCCCGATTGGACATCAGCACGAGGGCTTCTCGGGTGGCGAGCAGCAGGTTGAACCCGCGGTAGTCGCCGGCGCGCTGCGCCAGGCTGCGCGCGAAGGCGATCGGCGAGCCACTGTCCGATAGAAAGTCGACGGGCAGTGCTCCGCGCGAGGGGGTGTCCGTGTCAGCGGAGGCGGTCTGCTCACGCACATTGGTCACTGCGGCGATCCTGCCGGCCGGACTTGCGCCAAGCCAGGTACCACCCGCCCGCAGGTCCCGCCCGGCGACAAGGCCGCTGGGTACGCCCCAGGGGTGGACCACCGCGGTCGGCCGCTCATGGAACTCGTCGCGGTTGGCGGCGAGGATCAGCGGGAAGCGGGGATGGCACTGCCAGGCAATGGCGATCAGGCACATGTGGGCATTATAGGGGGAGGGCCGCCGGCCTCTGCAGCGGGGCCGCTCAGGCTGATGAATCGACAGCGTCGGCCGCCGTGTCCGGCATGCCCGGATCCTGGTCGCGAAGATGTGCGATCGCGTTGGCATAGTAGGCGATCAGCCGGGTCTCGGCAGGATTGGCGCGGAAACGGCCGTCTTCCTCCAGCACGATCCGCCGCAGGGTCAGCATGCGCAGCCCGACGTCCACGGCGTAGTCGTCGCTCTGTCGCGGCAGGTAGACCTGGGCGTTGCGGCTCATCAGGGTCTGCTGGCGGTCCCGTGCGGCCGCGCGGATCTCCTCCACGCTGAAGCTCTCTTCCGGGCGCTCGTCGAACAGCGTGGCGATCAGGCTGACCGGCAGCACGGGCATCAGCAGGCCCACCTCGTGCATCAGGTGCTCGGCGAGTTCCACCAGGCGTGTCGGGCGCCCCGGTGCCTCCAGGTCGCGGGGGTCCCAGTTCCGCTCGGCGAGGTAGGCCTTGAGCGAGACGGGCCGGCCGAAGTTGGCACAGGCGTAGCCGTAGCGATACCAGCGCTTGCGCAGTCCGAGTCGCATGTTGTGCATCAGGAACCCGACCGCCTTGCGGATCGCGGCCCAACCACTGCGCCGAGGCGTCCCCGGTTCAAGCTCCGCGATCAGCGTGCGGTCCTCGAGTACCCGGTCATAGTTGATCGCGATGGGGAGAAAGACGATGTCGCGCTGGCCCCGGGGATCGAAGTCGCGAAGCATGTAGTCGATGAGGCCGACCCGGGGTTCCCGCAGGGCGCCATCGCGGCTGAGGCCGCCCTCCGGGAAAACCACCTGGGTGACGCCGCCCTCGACGGCCATCTGCACATAGCGCTCGAGGACACGACGGTAGAGCGGATTGCCGGAGCCGCGCCGGACGAAGTAGGCACCGACGGAGCGGATGATCTGCTGCAGCGGCCAGACGCGCGCCCATTCACCCACGGCGTAGGACAGCACCGTGCGGGTCATCGCGAGGTGGGCGACGAGGACGTAGTCCATGTTGCTGCGGTGGTTGACCACGAATACCAGGCTGGCGTCGTCACCCACCCGCGAGATCGCCTGTTCATCGAGAAAGCCCAGCCGCACCCGATACAGGGCGCGGACCAGCTTGCGCGCCAGCCAGCCACCGAAGCGGAAATACACGTAAGCGTTGAACGCCGGGACGATCTCACGGGCGTAGCGCTCGATCCGGTCCATCGCCACCTTGCGAGGCTCGCCGGTGGCCTCGCAGTGCTCGGCGACCGTCCGGGCCATCCGTGGATCGTAGACCAGCCGGTCGATCAGTACCTGGCGGCGGGTCAGCGACAGTGGCGGGATCTGCAGCTTGAGGCTGCGGTTGACGCTGTCGATCAGCTGGTTGGCCTGGCGCCGGAAATACCAGCGCACGGTGGGCAGCAGCAGGCGCGAGACCAGCAGCCACAGTGCGATGGCGCCGAAGATCAGCGCCAGCCACAGAGGGATGACCACCGGTTGATTCAAGCCCGACCCTCCCCGGACAGCCCTGCGCCCCGTCGCCGCAACCCTACGCCGTAGACGCAGGCGCGCCCAGCACTTTCGCCAGCGACGGTCCCTCCCAACAGTCGAACCAGGTGGCGATCAGGCGATGGGAGATCGACAGTGCGGGCGGCAGGCGGATCTCCCCGTCCGCGATCTGGTGGCGGTCGAACCACTGCGCATCGGCCAGTTCACCATCGTTGAGCCGGATGGCCGTGGTCTCGGCCTCCGCGTGGAAGCCCAGCATGAGCGAGGAGGGAAACGGCCACGGCTGGGAACTGTGATAGCGGGGCGCGCGAATGCGTACGTCGGTCTCCTCGGCGACCTCCCGGGCGACGGCATCCTCGAGGCTCTCGCCCGGTTCGACGAAACCGGCGATGGTCGAATAACGTCCTGGCGGCCAGTTCGCCTGGCGGCCCAGCAGGCAGCGCTCGCCGTCGCTGACCAGCACGATGATCGCCGGGTCGACGCGCGGAAACAGTCTGCGCCCGCCCGGCGCAGCGAGGACATGGCCACCGGCCGAGGCGGCCAGCGGTTCGCCAGTCTCACTGCAGTAGCGATGCCGACTGCGCCAGCCGACCATCGCCTTGGCGTAGGCGAGAATGGCCGCCTCGGCGGGCGCCAGCCGCTGGCCGACCCGCCACAGATCGACGAACTCGCCTTCAAGGCCGGGTGGCGGGGTGCCGATCGCCAGGGCGAACACCGCGCGGGACTCGTGGAGCCCGAGGAACACCGCGTCGGCCGGGTCGATCACCCAGTCCAGGGCAGCGAGCTGGGGGCGGGTCAGGAAGCGGGCGCGCGGGGCCTCGAGGCTGGCCACCAGGCAGCGTTCGGCATGCACGGGTACGAACAGCGTGTCAGGCTCGTTGAGTGCGTCGGCCAGCCAGTGGGGATCCTGGCGCAGTCGGCTGGCGCGGTCCAGCCATGGCCCACTGAAATGGTTCGCCACCTCGGCACCGTAGCCCATGTTCAGTCCGTGAGCCGCCGGTCGCAGAGCACCACGCCGTCCTCGTCGGCATACAGCCAATGGCCGGGCACGAAGCCGACCCCCGCAAACCTCAGGGGTACGTCGACCTGGCCCTGATTCTGCTTGCGGCTCTTGGCCGGGTTGGTCGCCAGCGCCATCACGCCGATCGGCATGTCTGCCAGTGCTGCGCTGTCGCGCACGCAGCCATGCACCAGCAGCCCCGCCCAGCCGTTGTCGATGGCCAGCTGGCCGAGCTGGTCGCCGACCAGCGCCACGCGCAGCGAGCCGACCCCGTCGACCACCAGCACATGGCCCTCGCCGGGCGTCTCCAGCGTCGCGCGCACCTGGGTGTTGTCTTCGAAAGTCGAGACGGTGCGGATCGGTCCGCAGAACCGGCGGCGACCGCCGAAGTGGCGGAACAGGGGTTCGGCGACGTCGAGTGCGTCGCCGAACTCATCGAACAGGTCGGCGGTGGCGAAGCTGGGCAGTGCGGCGGTGCTCATGCGGACTCCTCGTCAGGGCGCAGGTGAGAGGCCGCAGTATCGCAAAAAAATGCGACCGCTTGAGGTGACCCCCGGCCGAAGTGACGTCAGCGGGCGTTCGCGGGCGCAGTGACCGAGGTGCTGTCGCGCTGCGCGCGCGTCGGCCCGGGTGGTGCGACCAGGCAGGTGGGGCACTGCTGAGACTCGAGGCTCAGCAGGTCGCGCACATGGTGGGCATCGCAGACGTCGCAGACCTCAAGCGCCAGTTCGTCGCCCGACTGCAGGTTGCCGAGCAGTGCCCAGGCCCACTCGATGGTCAGCAGCGCCCCGGCCCGGCCGCCATGCAGAGACAGGTAGCGCTCGTAGGCCAGGCACAGGCGCAATCCGGTATCCAGTTGGCTGTCGCCCCGCACCGCGCGGGTGTCCGGGTCGAACAGGCCCCCGGCGACGAAGGCGGCCGCGAGCGTCGCGGCATGGCGACGATGACGGGGGGTCTTCAGGAATGAGGCGACCTGGGAGGGGGTGCGGCCACGTCGGCGCCGTACCGGGTTGCCCGGCTGGTGCTTGAAGTAACTGCCATAGAGGCGACGGATGCGGTCGTCCGAAAGGCCCGTGAGCTGGCGGATGGTGCCCGTACGGGCTTCGTGCCCGATGAGGCGCAGCGCCAGCTCGTGGCGTGCCTGTTCGCTGCGATAGCGGTCGTCGGTACTGCGCATAGCCCCTCCAGCACTCGGTTCTAGTTATGCCCAAAAAACATAGATACTCTACTGGTGCCCGTTACTGAAAAAAAATAACCATATTTGCCCGAACACGTCAAAAAAACGACCGCTATGCGGACAGGAGACGCCATGTACCCCATCCTGTCGGATCACTCGCCTATGGCCCAGTTCGCCGAGCTCAATCGGCTTTTTCTTCGTGTGATCAATCCCTTGCTGCACACAGGGGAGATGGTGTCGAGCGCGCCTGGCCGCGCCAGGGCAGAGACGGCGCGGCGTGTGCTGCTTGAGCTGGGTCCGCGTGAGCAGGAGCAGCTGGCGCGCGCGCCGGTGGCGCTGTTTCGCCTGCGTCTCGAGCCGGCCGGGCTGGGGGACCGGGTGCGAGCCGACGCCTGGCTGGCCGCCGAGAGTCACGACGCCCGCATGGCTTTCACCGTCAGTGCCATGCTGACCGCCTGGCACATGCTCCAGACCGCGCCCGACTGGGCCCGGCTGGGTTTCGGCCTGAGCCAGCAGGAGCTCACCTGGCTCGCCGGCGTGCCGCTGTCTGAACTGCCGGTGCTGGCGGTGCCGGCAGCCGAGCGGCTGCGTCCCCGGTTCGTGCAGCGGGGGGTGTTCTGGCAGCGGGTGGCCGAGTGCGTGGCCCGCGGCGACCGCGAAGGTCTGCGTCTGGTGCGTTACACCGCCATTCACCTGGCCAGCGCCGAACAGCACGCCTGACGTTCTCGGCGTTACAATGCCCCATTGGCTGTGCGGCGACGCTGGCCGCGGGTGGCCCCGGTTGGCCCCCGGTGGCTCCAGCGGGCCTCGGGTCTTCGGGCCAGGATGTTCTCCCCGCACGACACCCCTTGATCTCCTCGGGCGCCCCATGGACGCATTGCGGCTCGAAAATCTGCGCAAGACCTATCCGAACGGGGTCCAG